>DBCB01000302.1:814-6458 GCA_002303765.1 Planctomycetaceae bacterium UBA969 | reverse complement strand
GGCAGTGCTAACTTGCGTAAAAGTAAGCAATATCAGAAAAAAAACCGCACTGTTTTTCAAAAGAAATGCCATTCTAATCCTCACAACCTATTTGCCTAAAGTTATTCCATTTAATGGTTTACGATGATTCCTTCACCTAGTATTATAAAATCTAGCAGGTTAAAAAAAATTAACCTCATTATCCTTGTTGATACAGGAATTTTGCTGATATACTTAATCATTAGATAGTAGCCTTCCACGATTTGAAATCAAAGGAATTTAAGGCGATAATATTTAGGAGTTTTTACATGAGCCCCTTATTTGGTTTTATTGGTTTGGGAATGCCTGAAATGATTGTTCTTGCAGTCATTGGGGTGCTTATTTTCGGGCGTAAACTCCCAGAAGTTGGCCGTTACCTTGGTAAAGGTATCGTCGAATTCAAAAAAGGTATCAAGGGAATTGAAGATGATGTTGATTTAGGTTCATCATCCTCTTCTTCAAGCCAACAGGTTGAACAACCCAAGGCACCACAAAAGATGACTTCATCTGCTCCCAAATTTGAAGACATCAGCAGCCCTTCCGAATCCAGCCCAAAGATATAATCTTATTTCTTTATAATTCAACAAGACCACGCCCAAGTTTCTTAGGCGTGGTCTTTAAATTTTAACTACTAACAAACATAACCAGTTACCATTCAGTTTGCCTTGCCATCGTCCCAAAACGCAATTACTACAGCTCCAATAAGCAAGATGGCTGCCACACCTGTTTTTAGCGTTGGCTTCTCGCCCAAATAAATTGCTGCGAAAATGAAAAATACTGTTAAAGAAATCACCTCCTGAATAATCTTGAGTTGGGAAGCACTAAATTGACCATGCCCCATTCGATTCGCTGGCACTTGCAAGGCATATTCAGGAAGGGCGATAACCCAACTCACCAAGATGACCAACCATAAAGGAAAACCTTTGAACCTTAAGTGACCATACCAAGCTATGGTCATAAACACATTCGACGAAATCAAAAGAAGCACAGTCCACATATTTGCACCTTGTTAAATACCAGATTAAAAATTGATTTCTTCGAAAGGAAACATTGGTTTTCTTCGCATTTTATAGGGTAAACGATTTAAACTCGCACTAGTTACACCCGGGGTATCAACCCGCACAATACTTTTGCAAACCGCTTTATATGCCGCTAGCGGGGCATGCACGCCTTTTACCACCAACACCTTGTATTGTTTTGGATCAATGCCAAATGAAAGCAATTGATTCAAACTGAATGGCACCATCCTTCTCGAGGTGATCATCAGGGTATTTCCCTCTTGGGTATGAAGGATGGCTGTCTTTCCCTGATCAAATTGGGTAAATCCGCCATGCGTTGGATTACTTTCTGAGAATTTTCCTTCACCCAAAAAAGAAACTTTCGCATTTAAAAGCAATGGCACCCCATGGAACCGATCATGTTTTGCTCCGATGGTAAATGATGCGGAATTTCCGAGACCGACTGATTTAGCTTGATCAACTATTTGCGGATCAGCAATAACAGTAAAAAACGGGAAAGCTTTTTGCGCAATCAACTCGTGCACAAGAATAGTGCTATCCCCCGGAGAACCCCCGCCAACATTATCTCCCATATCCAATGCACAAATAGGCCCGGGAAGATTTTTCATCTGCGTCACCGAATCAGCAACAGAAGGCAAAATCGGATCAAATTGTTTTTTCAGGCCCAACCAATGCTGGGCAAGTTCATCTGTATATTTCTTGGCCAATGCAAAATCATTATTGGTCATTACGCAAATTGCAGCTCCCATTTGCGGAACATCAGCGTAGGGGAAACCTACAAAAACTGAAACAGCCAAAACCTTTGGTTTGTTTCGGATACTTTCAACAACGCTAATGAACCCTTTAAACGGATCTTCACTGGAATTTTGACAAAAGATATTAACCGCAAAAGGCAGATAAACGGTCGCCTTGGTCGGAATAACTTTATGGTTTAGAATATCCCCCATAAGTTCAGCGGCTTCTAAACCCCGATCATACTGGTCCATGTGTGGGTTGGTTCGATAACTCAAAATTGCATTTACCGAATCAGATTGCATCGGGGAAAGATTACCATGCGGATCCGCAGTTGCAACAATGGGCTTATTTCCCATCGCAGTTCTTACTTTTCGAAGCCAAAAGCCATCCGCATCAGATTCATTTTCCGCAACCGTTGCGCCATGGGGAGCAGCAAGAATGCCATCTAAATGGCCCGCCCCCTCAAGCACTTTATCCATTCTGCCCATCAAATAATTCCAGCAATCAGATTCAATAACACCATAAGGTAAGGCTCTAGCAGCCAGCAAGGGAACAGCTTCTATGCCTTGTTTTTCAAGTCCCTTAAAAAAACCGCCTATTTCATGATGCGAATCTTGAAACTTCTGGCATATACTGTTTCCCTCTGAAAGAATATCATTTTGAAAATCTTGGAGAGTTGTTTTACCTTGTATAAAAGTATTCGATTCTTGAAGTATGCTGATAATACCTACACGCATGTTAAGCAAGCCTCAATGATTAAATTTCCAATCTACATAGTTGCAGTCTGAATTGAAAAACCTTCCAACGCAAGGAGAATTTATCTACCATGAAAACCAGCCATTCCTTCGAACTTCTAAGAGAAAAACTTTACAGCGCCGTAGTCAGCGATGTATTGGATGGGTTGGACTCCACCAATCATGTAATCAAATGCCAATTGCCCCAAGTTACAGGGCAAACCGATAAAGTTCTTATAGGAAGGTGCAAGACAACACTATGGGCAGATATGGCTCATATCGACCCAAACCCCTATGAATTAGAACTTAAGGCGGTGGATTCTTGCCAACCCGACGAAGTATTGATTGCTGCCGCCAATGGTTCGTTTAGGTCTGCCCTTTGGGGCGAACTACTTTCAACCGCATGTATAAGAACTGGATGTATTGGCGCAATTGTAGATGGATTAGTTCGGGATCAATTAAAAATGAATGCGATGAATTTCCCGGTATTCGCCAAAGGTGCCAGCCCACTTGATAGTAAAAACAGGCAAAAAGTAATCGAAATCGATGTAAAAGTGGAGATTGGAAACTGCCTGATTTCCCCCGGCGACATCGTTGTAGCAGACATTGACGGTATAGTGATCATCCCACAGGAATTGGAAGCGGAAGCGATTTCTTTGGCACTGGAAAAAGTTTCTGCAGAAAACACGGTTCGCGATGCAATTAAAAACGGATTAAGTGCAACCGCAGCCTTTAAAAAATATGGTGTGCTTTAATTATTTAAAAGAGGAACCGTGCTCATGACAGAACCAGCAACTTTTAACGCCCTCACCAACAAGTTGCTTATTAAAGTATCTTGGCGCCTGATCCCAATACTTTTTTGCAGTTATATTTGTGCATACCTAGATCGCATCAACATAGGGTTTGCATCAAAGAATTTGAAAGAGGAGCTACACTTTAGCGACTCGGTGTACGGCTTAGGAGCAGGCATATTTTTTCTAGGTTACGCTCTCTTTGAAATACCCAGTAATGTAATCATGGAAAAAGTAGGAGCAAGGCGCTGGATAGCTCGAATCATGATTTCATGGGGTATTATTTCAGGCGCAATGGCATTCGTCAATTCCCCTACCACCTTCTATATTTTGCGATTTTTACTTGGCATTGCTGAAGCTGGGTTTTTCCCTGGCATCATCCTCTACCTGACCTACTGGTTCCCACCCAGTCAGCGGGGAAAATCCATCTCAAGATTCATGACTGCGATTCCTCTCTCTGGCTTAATTGGAGCCCCACTTTCAGGCATGTTGCTTAACATGGATGGCATTGCAACTTTACACGGTTGGCAATGGCTATTTCTCCTTGAAGCATTACCCTCACTTTTAATGGGCGTTTATATTTTTTGTTTTCTTCCAGATAAGCCCGCTGATGCAAAGTGGCTAAATGAAGAAGAAAAAGCCGTTATATCCACGGTAATTGCTGAAGAAGAATCTAAACTCCACACCTCAGCAATCAAGCCCAATCCATACCTCGCATTTTTTTCCCTGCCCGTATGGTACATGTGCTTGATTTACTTTTTCCAAGTTACAGGTTTATATGGAATCGGTTTATGGCTTCCTGATTTACTTCGAAGCGCCTCGCATCTTGGAAATATTCAGACAGGATTTTTGACTGCGATTCCATTTTTAGCTGGCGCAATCAGCATGGCAATTTGGGGATGGAATTCGGATCGGTTAAATGAAAGGAAATGGCACCTATTATTAGGGAATTTACTGGGATCGGTAGGGTTTGTAATAGCAGGCCTTAAGCCTGATAACCTACCGGTAGCATTATTAGGGATAACTATTGCCAGCATGGGAGTGCATGCGACCTTTGGCCCGTTTTGGGCGTTAAAAACAACATTGCTAGCGCCAGGAATTGCTGCGATTGGAATAGCACTTATTAATTCGATGGGAAATCTAGGAGGGTTTATGGGCCCTTCACTCACTGGCTTTTTAAAAGAGCAAACAGGAAGCCTTTCTTGGGGATTAATTCTTTACGCAAGCACATCATTTCTTGCAGCATTAATGATTTTTTTCCTCAAGCTAAAACCAATCCAAGTTGATCGTAGCTAAATAAATAAAGCCCCGACGAAATAATCCATCGGGGCTTTTAAAATAATTAGTGAAGAACCTAGTCGCGGAAAATGCCATGACATTCAACACAGCTATCATTCAAAACCTTAGCTGCAGCTTTTAAGCCTTTAGCATCACTTTTGTTAGAAGCTGTAATAAGGTCTTTAGAACCCGTGCGCATCTTTTCAACAAATTCCTTCCACTTCTTAGGATCCTTTTCGCCTTTTTTGTCTTTTGGCGTGTGCGCTTCAGAAATTTCAGCAAGAATCAATGAAACTTCACCCATGGTTGCGTATGCTTTGCCGTTCTTTGCAAGGTCAGCTTTATCAGCTTCTTTTTTCTGAAGGCCCTGAAGCTTAGCTTCAATACCATCTGGAGTAATTGCGCCAGCGGTTTCGCCTACGCCGATCCCACCCTTGTTACGAAACTTGAATACATGCATCAATTCATCCAAGGAATATTTCTTTGCGAGTTCAGCAATAGCCTTGGCATCAGGACTCTTACCAACCAATTTAGAAACCGCAGCATTAACTTCCTTAGCATCTTCGAAATAAAAAGCGGTTTTAGCTTCGGGAGTAACCATGGCGAAAAGCCCCAAAGCAAATAAGGAACCAAAAACACTAACCTTCTTAACAATGTTCATGCAAATCTCCAAAATAAATGTCCCAGTTAAGTCTGAATGCCCCACTAAAAACAAAACTAATGAAAAAGCTTGGCTTGCGCTTTACATTTCAATAATCATTGTTTCCCTTGATTTATTTAAACGAATAAACAAGGTAGGCATATTAATAATAAAGGCATAAAAATCAGGATCAAGTGTTTTCCTGATTAGTTTTATAAACTCGAAGAAATTTAAAAGACAAAGCCCGGAAATATTCCCGGGCTTATACCTGTTGACAATATAAATCAATAAATATTACTCACCACCAGCGGCCTTCTTTGCCTTGAATTCCTTGACGAACTTTTCAGGATTTTCTGCAAATGCATCCTTGCAACCAGAACAGCATACATAAAAAGTTTCGCCTTTATAGGAAACAGGCATGGTTCCTAA
>DBCB01000302.1:0-728 GCA_002303765.1 Planctomycetaceae bacterium UBA969 | reverse complement strand
GTCGCTGCAACCATGTAATCCTTGATAAACAAGGTTTTCCCCTGTTCCTTGTGGGAATAATTGTAAATAAATCGAACGCCTTCAGCAGCGTTGTTCATTTCCAATTTTTGGGTTTCCTTGGTTTTAGGATCAATACGTTCCAAGATAAGAATATCCTTACTTAACTTACCATCAAAAACCATTTTGTTGTCTTTTAAATCAGAAACAGTGAATTGGTACATCTTTTTTTCGGGAACCCACTTTAGTTCGCCATTTTTAAAGAACTTACCATCTTTGACTTCCAAAGTAAGCCAAGCGTCATCACCTTTAAAACGCCAGCCCCACTGAAATGTTTCTGACCAAATAAGCTTGCTTGCCTTTGAATTTGGAGGGGGGCCGCCATTACCTTTCCATTCGCCGATGAAATCTTGAAGCTTTTGCAAAGCTTCCTTGTTGGCATCCGAGGTTTTATCTGCTGCAAAGCAAAAACTCAGACTCAATACCGCGAATAATGAAGAAAAAAGCAATTTTCTTAACATCAACTTATCTCCCTGGAAAATTTAATTACTTAGTTAACTGCCTTAAACAATCATAAAGCCTTAAGATCAAATATCACAATAGAATCTTGGTTGAAATAAGAATTATCTCATGGAATTAGGCAATAAATTCCGGGCCTTCATTTCACAATCTTTCATGTAGGCTATGCTTTGGGTTGCAATGGTTTCCGGGTCTGGCTTGTAATCAAAAAC
>DBCB01000142.1:2028-3409 GCA_002303765.1 Planctomycetaceae bacterium UBA969 | reverse complement strand
AAAATTTTCCACCTTGAGAGTGACCGCTTGCGTAAGCAAATGACCAACCTCTTGGGTGTAATTCACCCGCGCCGTATAAGAAAGCCTGAGACTTAACAAAGTGATTGATAGGCCAGAAAACAAAGTCAGACCAATAAAACTAATCAACAGCGCGGTTCTAAGACGGTACATATTCAAAAAAGATGTATTCATGAGTTCCTATTTCATTGTCTAAATCATAAAAAAACACTTGGTCACTTAAAGCAAGAAATAATTCTTGAGCATACGCTACTTGCATAATAAATTGACTGCAAACGATGCGAGCCAGTGTTCGCCTGCGTAATCTCCACTACTAATATGCCCAAGGGAAGCCTCTGCATGTTTTCTAGCGCTTTCCAAAAAAATCATTCGCCTAGGATCACCCTCTGAAAGCGCAAGCCCAATATTTTTCATGCACCATGCCCTACTAAGATTTAAACCATCAAGATGAACAATCTGCGGGTCAGTACGATCAGAAACAAAAGCAGGACTAAAAAGGCTGGCAGGTTCATTTTTCAACAAGTTAGGATAAAACTTATCAAGCCAGATTGAGAACTCTTTTTGAGGCATAATTCTCCGTATTAAATCAGCTTCCATCAGACTTGGAGAAAAGAAATCAGCGCCATCGGGCTCCCACTTTGCAGGAATCATTTCATCTTTAAGATAATAATCGCGAGCCCGCTTTATTATCAATTGCTCGAGTTCCTTATTTTCCATCTGCCTCGAATAATCAAGGGCGTAGGTAAGTCCAAAAGCCGTGTTCGAATGCACTCCACTACGAATAGGGTAAGTTTGCTTAGGGAAATATTGAATGTAACGCCCGACTATGATTTCCTCGAGAGGTTTCAAATTCTGTGCTAGTTCTTTTCCCAACGGGTCTTCCCAAGAGCGAAGTTCCAAAGTAAGTTTTAAAAACCATGACCAACCATAAGGTCTTTCAAAAGATTTGCTTTCAGGTTTCAGAAAGAACGCAGCTTCTGCTAACAAGTTTTCTTTGGTAATATTCTTTGCCAAAGCTTTTCGTATTTCCTCTGCTTCTTTTAATTGAGGAAACTCCTTCAATATCTTCACCAGCATCCAATGGCCATGAACCGAACTGTGCCAGTCATAGCAACCATGAAATGCAGGATAAAGTTGTTTTGGGCTGAGAATATCCTTGGGGCCTTCAAGAACATTACCCGGTTTGTTGGGGTATTCCCGGTGAATGTTTTTAAGTGCCAGGCCTGCGAATTTTGTGGCTTGTTCTTCGCTGAGTTTCAGCATGAATCCTTCCGGTAATTTTAATTGTTGTGCACTAAGTGGATCACAACAAAGGAAACTGAACAAAAAGAGAAAGCAAGATCTTGGCATCATGAATCCTTTT
>DBCB01000142.1:0-2023 GCA_002303765.1 Planctomycetaceae bacterium UBA969 | reverse complement strand
TTTTTTATTAGCCTTCTTTTCGCCACCTTTGTTATAGTTTTTCCACCAGTCTGGGCCTTCAGCTTCGATTTCCTTTGTCAGCTTTTTAATTTCCATCGTCAGCTCTAAAAGTTTTGCCTGCTGCTTGTCATTAACCATTTCTTTTTCACTAGGATCTTCTTTAAGATTATAAAGTTCAAATTTTGACATCTCTTCGTTAGCGATGATTTTCCAATCTCCCTGCCTCATTGCAATTTTCATCACTCCAGGAGCAATATCACAGTGCCAGTACAATGGCTTCGCCCTTTTCACTTCAGACTTTGTTACTGCATCAAGGAGATTACCGCCATCGATGGTGCGATCTTGCGGAAGCTTTGCGCCACTAACATTACAAGCCATGGCAAAAAAATCGGAGCCAATAACTGGAACATCACAGGTAATGTTGGCATTCACATGGCCAGGCCAACGAACAATTCCTGGAACCCTTATACCCCCTTCGTAAACCGCACGCTTTCTACCACGCAACCCGCCGGTGGTGCCTCTGCCCGGGGATTTGATTCCATCACCTTCGGGGCCGTTATCGGAAGTGAAAAATACCAATGTGTTTTCCGCAAGCTTCATGTCATCTAATGATTTCATCAATTTCCCAAACGCATCATCCATCTGGGTTACATCAGCAAGGTATTCAAGCTGCACCTTATCTTCTATTCCCTCGTACATTTTTTTATATCGATCTGCAGCAGCAATCGGGTAATGAGGTTCATGGCTCCAAACCGCCAAGAAAAAAGGCTTGTCTTTATCCCGCTTGTTACCCAGCCAATCAATGGCCTCTTTTACAATAAAAGGTGCAGAGTGATCATCAGTCATAGTAACGGGTTGCCCATTTCGAACAAAGTTAACTGGGAAGGCATGACTAGGGCCTGCATTATTTTGGGTGGCTAACCAATGATCATAACCATGATCGTTAGGTTGTGGCTGAGTAGGTTTGTTGAAATGCCCATTGAGGTGCCATTTGCCTACATGGCATGTGGTGTATCCGACTTGTTTAAGGAGAAGGGGAAGTGCAAGTTCACTTTTACGGAGATGGATTTCGCGATTTTCGGGAATCCAAGTAAAGACACCATTGCGATAAGGAGTGCGGCCAGTCAATAAAGCAGAACGGGAAGGGGAACAAACAGCGCCTGCACTATAGCACTGGGTAAATTTTGCGCCTTGCATTGCAAAGGCATCAAGGTTTGGTGTTTTGCAAAGTTTATTACCAAAGCAGGCAAGATCTCCCCAGCCAAGATCATCTGCGAGGAAAAGAATAATGTTCGGAGCCTTGGCAGCATGAAGAGGAGAGCCCACTAAAAAGAGTGAGCAACAAACAAACGCAAAGGTTGATAATTTCATGATAATTCTCAATAGTTTGGCAAGAGTGTAGAAGTCACGGACAGGGCATCACCATGGACATAAATTACACAAAAGAAGTTAAGGAAGGGTAAAAAATATTGAACAAGAGGTAAAAAAAGAGAAAAGGTTGGGCCATAAAAAGCAGCATAAAAGCGAAAATTACAATGAAATACGATGAAAACTGAGTTCCTTGCAAAAGCTGTCTTACCCGAAAAGTCTCAAATTGCTATAAAAAGCTACTGTAAGCAAAGATAAGTCGATGTTTGAAAGCATCGTAAGTAAACAAAAGGAGATGAATCATGCCAGCCTCAAGACCCAGAACAACCGCTTGGAAAAAACGCACCAAGATACGCAAAGCAAAATTACTTAAAGCGTATGATACAAAACTTGGGATTCCTCCAGCAATAATGGAAGTAAAGAAAAAGGGCCCTAAAGTATCCAAGAAGAAAATTGAAGCTGCACCTGCTGCCAAGGCCGCTTCTGCCAAGGCTGCACCTGCTGCCAAAGCCGCTCCCGCTGCTAAAGCTGCTCCCGCTGCCAAAGGCGCTAAGAAGTAAGCAGACGATGATCAACAGTTAAAAGAGTCCGGGAATTTAAAAGCCCGGGCTTTTTTCATTGAATCGCTTTAATCTTTTCACCCATAGAAACCTCA
>DBCB01000176.1:9545-9853 GCA_002303765.1 Planctomycetaceae bacterium UBA969 | reverse complement strand
CCTACCCTTTGGAAGGATGGCGACAAACAAATGATTCTTGCGCTTACACAACAGGGATTGGTTGCGCTTGATCCTAAAGATGGCAAATCGCACTGGAAGTTCCCTCTTGTTGACAGGCTTAACGAAAGTAGCACCACGCCTGTTCGCATGGGCAACATGGTGCTTGCTAGTTCCGTAACTTATGGCAGCGTGGCATTAAATCTCAACAACTCTGAGGCTGCTCCTTCCTTCAAACAGGCTTGGAAAAACGGTTCGCTTAATTGCTACTTTGCTACGCCTGTGGTTGTGGGGAAAGATCATGTTTACAT
>DBCB01000176.1:2877-9444 GCA_002303765.1 Planctomycetaceae bacterium UBA969 | reverse complement strand
AAGAAAGTCGGGAAGTACCATGCATCGCTGGTGCGCACCGCTGATAATAAGATCCTGATGCTGGAAGATTTTGGCTCTCTCGTAATGTTTGAACCAGATGCCTCAGGTTACAAGGAAATCTGCAGGGCCAAGGTTTGTGGTCATACTTGGGCTCACCCAGCAGTTTCTGAAGGCAGAGTATTCTTACGCGATGAAAAAGAATTACTTTGTGTTGATCTGAATCAATCTTCGAAATAGTTAACCGGATTAATTGAAATACCCTTTGCGCATTAGGGATATACCATCCATACTCCAGGCGACTGCAATGTGTAAGATTGCGCCTGGCAAGATAGATTTGGTCTTAATCCCAATCCATCCCAATGCCAGGCCTGCAATGATTGATGCTGTCGCTTCAGGGAATGGTTTTTGAAAATGAATCATGCAATAGGGGATGACCATTACAGGGATTGCCCAAGCGCCCATTACTCCCATCAAGCAATGCACCATAAATCCTCGGAAGAAGAATTCCAAGGCGATGAATTGTATTGCATACATCAACTCCCAAAGGATGAACCCTGCGCCTATCCCGACAGTTAAATTAGGTTCGTAAAAGGGATATACTTGAAGAAAATGAACCTGCGTGGAGGCAAAATAAATCAGCGGTGCCATCCCTATTAACCCAGGAAGTATAAATGTCATGGTGTCACGAAAGCTTGCGAATCTAAAACCGTAGTCGCTAAGCTTTTCTCTCAACAACAGCCGAACCATCAGGGCAGGAATTATAAAATAACAAAGCAGACACCCAAATGCCCAGACGGTAAGCCTGCCTAACGGATCTGAAATTCCAGATTCTAACTGGTCTGCAAACTCTCGCAGATGTAGAAATTCGAGAAGTTTCACCAGTCGATATTGTTCATTTTGAAGAAAGAGAAACCGCAGAAAAAGCAAGCACCCTACAGAGCCAATCAACCCACACCATGCTTTAAGGTTTTTCGAAGCGTCATCTGACCGCTGTAAGGAATTAGCTTGTTCGATAGGTTCAAAAAACCAATCACGCCAAGTCTTATTACTTGCATTAGGTGCTTGGTTGCAATCCATCATGGAACCTTTGAACACAGGGCCATCAAACTTTATCCTGCAGTCATTTCAAATCCTGCAATGCTACCCGTGCTGCTTCCAAACTTATCTGATTCAACCCCAAGCCGTTGCAACATGGAAACATAAAGGTTGCTAAGTGGCGGATTCTTTTTCGGATCAAACGCAAGGTGTTGGCCATGTTTGAAACCACCACCCGCCACGATGATAGGCATATTCTTGTTATCGTGACTGCTCGCGTTGCCCAAGTTGCTACCAAAAAGAACGGTGGTGCGATCGAGAAGGTTGCCCCCTTGCTCCTTCGTTCCTTTCAACTTGGTAAGTAGTTCACCAAAAAGTTTCATTTGCTGAACTTCAACAATACGCAGTTCTGCGAGTTTTGCAGGGTCCTGCCCATGATGCGAAAGATTGTGCCAATCTTGCGTGACTCCAGGGATGATGGGAACTGCATTAAGGCCATGCAAGGCAAAGGTAATGAAGCGAGTGGAATCAGTCTGAAGAGCAAGCTGCATCATGTCGATCATCAAACGCACGCACGCAGGAACTTCAAGATTATTGGTGATATCAACGGGCGGTTTTACATCCACTTTTGGCTTGGGCTTTTTAGACCACTCCTGCCCTTTGACCATGCGGTTTTCCACTTCGCGCACTGCCGAAAAATATTCATCAAGTTTTTCGCGATCCTGCTTACCCAAGCCCTTTTGGAATCTCTTTGCTTCTTCTAAAACCGTATCCATGATACTTTCGCCCTGTTGAAGCTTTTGAACCTGTGCTTTAACTTCGGTCGGGGTTCCATTGACAAACATTTCACGGAAGACTCGCGATGCCCTAGATTCAGAAGGAATGGGAACACCACTACGAGTGTAAGAAAGCCCTCTGCTCGAATGGGATGAAAGAACAAGCGCACCTATTCTCGTATCAGGAACCAAGCGTTCGATTGCATATTGATCCAACGAGATGGAGTTCTTGAAATTATCAGCACGGGGGTGGGGGGCGGCGGTCAGGTAGCACATTTCCGCAGGGTGCCCACCATCTACATCAGGGTGCGAAAGCCCTGAAAACACTGTAAAATCGTTGCGAAAATCTTTGATCGGTTCGAGATAGGGCGTTATGTCGTACTCTTTCCCTGCCTTCGTAGGGAACAAATTAGGCGTATGCAAACCTAGGTTGGTGTTGATGCAAATCATCCTGCGCAATGGTTTCGCTGGCGACTCTGCACGCAAGGGAAGCATGGCATCCAAAAAAGGTAGTGTTAATGTAACACCAGCACCTCGAAGAAAATTTCGGCGGGAGAGCTTTTTATAATTATTCATAAATGCCTTCACTTGGTTAGAAATAGTTCGCTTGCCACGATTGAATGTACCAGAGTTCGAAGCCCGTAATCAGACTTTTTGGCATCTGCCAAAATAGCGTTAATCGCTTTCTGATCGTTAAAGCCCACAGTATGGCCTGTGGAATAAACCATAAGTTTTTCTGTAATAGATCGCGCTATTTGTTCAGGATCAGCCAAGGTTAACTTCTTAAAATCTTCGATGGTTTTGAATGAACGCCCATCGGGAAGCGTATCGCCTGAATCTACGGGCAGCCCTAATCCATATTGGTATGCTGCAAGATATTTGGCCAATGGGCCGAATCGGTTGTTTACCGCAAACTTGCGATCGCTCACCACAATGCGGTATTTCTCGCGCCAACCACCAATAACATCGTAATTCTCAAGGGCAAATCCGGGTGGATCAATCCGAGTATGGCATGAAGCGCAGTTCTCGGTTTGGCGGTGCTTGGCAAGTTGTTCTCGTATGGTAACCGCGCCCCGAATATCAGGTTCGATTGCAGGAACATTCGCTGGCGGCGGTGGCACGGGTTTTCCCATAATGCGATCAAGCATCCAGACGCCCCGGACCACTGGAGAGGTAGTGGTGCCGTTGGCTGTTACTTTCAAAACGCTAGCGTGGGTAATTACCCCACCGCGATGGTATTCGGGCTTGAGTGCGACCTTGAGAAAATCCACACCATAAACATCAGGAATATTATAATGCTTTGCAAGTCTGCCATTAATCATTGCAAAATCTGAGTCGATGAAATTGCGCACTCCAAGATTTTCTTTGAGCAGTTCGTTGAAGAATAAGTGGGTCTCTCGGACGGAAGACCACTGCAGGAATTCTTCGTATTCAGGGTAAAGGCTTTTATCCGGAGTGGTCGCACTGATATCGCGTAATCCCAACCATTGCCCTGTGAAGTTTTCGGTAAAGGCTTTCGATTTCGAGTCTTTCAACATTCGTTCGACCTGAGCACGAAGCACTTCGGGTTTATGCAGTTCGCCCTTGCTTGCAAGGTTTAAAAGGGCCTCATCTGGAGTGGTGCTCCAAAGGAAATAAGAAAGTCGCGATGCAAGAGCATAGTCATCAAGGGGGCCAGCAGGTTCGCGCAAATATAGAAACTTAGGGGAAGAAAGCACCGCCTTGTATCCGGTTCTCAAAGCAGCCTCAAAGGGTAACCCCATATCAAGAGCCTTTGAAACCAGAGCAACAAAAGGCTTTACTTCATCTTCAGTAACCGGCCTTCGAAAGGCTTTGGGCAAAAGAGTTCGAAGTAATTTTTCAGCATCTGCAAGCTTACCCGCCTTCGGATCCACATCGGCAAATACTCTACGGTAGCTTTCGGTTGGCCAAGTTTCAGGCAAAGGCCCCTCCACTTCCACCCAATGAATCTTAAGCCCAGGCCCGGGGTATTCTGCCATCGTTTCTTTTTTAAGATATACAAAAGGCAACGCTATCGGGGTAATTTTGATCGTATCGTTTTTAGCAACTAGGCGTTCTTCGAACTCGATTAATTTGGGCACACCGGGTTGGGCATCGAAGTAACCCAGATGCCTGGTGGTATTCCCTGCCACCACAAAATTCCCCAAAATAACAGCCATTGGCAACGGAGTTGCAGAATTATGCGCAGAGGCAGAAATGCGGAAGCGATAGCGGCCTGGGCTTGGTGCTTTGAATTTCCTCAGGTCAGTTGCAGAATCGCCTCCACTTCGAAACAGCACCACTCCATCATCTCTCTTATAAACTCCTGCGACAAACCATGTAGGAAGTGAATCGTACAAGTCGAATCGTTCGGTTTTGCTTTCCAGTTTATGCACGGGAAGCAATGCAGCATTGATCACCGCATCTGCAGCTTCCAAGTAGCGTTCCATCAGTACAGGAGAAATATTAAGTGCTGCGCCCACGTTATCGAAACCCTGGGCATTGGCATCTTCGGGCAGCATTTCTTTTACAGAAACATTTACTGAAAATAAATCACGCACAGTGTTTTCGTATTCAACACGGTTTAGCCTTCGAAGCACCACACGGCCTTCCTTACCCACAACATCAGCACTTTGTTTAACAATCCAGTCGGTGAGGATGCTGGATGCTTTTTCATCTGGTCGCGGTCTAGTCTTCGGGGGCATCTCGCCCGAGGTGATTTGCTGATGCACTTTCTCCCAGAGGCTGCGATTTTTCTTAACACTGAAATCCAATGTCAGTTCTGCAATCCGAAAGTCACCCTTGGCCTTTTCGCCTGCATGGCATTTTACGCAATGCTGATCCAAGAACGCCTGAGATGGAAGTGGCGGCGCAGCACATAAATCCCCTGATAACATGATTGCTGCAAGCAATGATGCCATTAACAAATACAAGCGGGATAAAAACATCAGGGCCTATCCTCATCACGGTGAGAAATCAGAACAAATGGCTAGATTACATACAAATAGTTTACTACAAAAAGTGCACAAAGAGAAACAAATGCTCTAAACTAAAGCAGAAAAATGGCTCTTATGATTATTAAAAGATGCAATTTTTAAGTATGAACTGCATCGAACATGACTAGGCATAGGGGGCCGAAGCCAACGATAGGCATCCATGCAGCAAGCGACGGTGCAATAAAGTCGGAATCACCTAAGATTTTAAAGCAATAACAAGTTGCAAAAAAGATAGCGCAAAGCACCAAGCAAGACCCTGCACTAATAATAACATTACGATTTTGATCCCGCAAAATTACTGAAAGGCCTAGCAAAACCAGCACCATTCCAAGAATAGGTCGGGTCAATCGAATATGAAATAGCACTGCGACGGAAACAAGGCGATTGCCTTCGGGTTTCTGAAGCTCATGATAGATTTTTGTAGTGGAAGCCAATCTAAACCAGTTTGGGTTCCGGGTAATATGATCAAAATCGATTTCGCGCACATGCAGAATAAATCGCCCTGTATCTATTTGTTCAAGCACGCCATTGCTTTTATCCAAACCATCAACTTCAGCAGGTTTTGTCGCAGTAAGTTCCCACTTCCCACCTCGCTGGCCTTCAGGAGGCGGAATAAATACAGCCTGCTTGGCAGTTAGGTGAAGTAAGTTTCCTGCTACAGATTCTGGAATGGTGCAGCGAAAATCAAGAATCATGCGTTCATTGCGTTTGGCTTTTTCGCCTTCAATATGAATGCCGTTAGGTTCATACGCTCCGCGTACGCCCACTTCTTTCTCGCCTATCGGATCATCCTTATCATTTAAAAGCCGATGCCCAACCTTGGGGATGATCAATTCCTGATTGATTACAGCAAGGCTTAGCATGACAAAGGCGCTGAATAAAACAGGGGTTACAATCCTGCGGGTGGATACGCCTGAAGAAAGAAGAGGTACCATTTCGTTTTGTCGCTGCATCCAAGCGATGGTGAACATTGCAGAAAGCAACACAATGTATTCGCATAATTGATCAAAGATCTGGGTAAGTTTGAAACTGTAATACATACCGATATCGCTCAAGGTATGCAGAAAGTCTTTTTGCTTACTGGAAAAGTCATCGAGGTTGGTGAATAAATCCACCACCACATAAAGACTGAGCAAACTTACAAGGCAAATAAAGTAAGCCTTGAAGTAGCCGATGATTAATTGTCGATCTATCAGGGTGAACATAATCCCCGGCATCCTTGCTGGGTAAGAAATTTAGTTAGAGCCAACCTCTGCAATGCGGGGTTCCTTTTCAACAGCGGCCAAGGGAATCCGAATCCCCGGCTTATAATTTAGCACATACTGAATCACATAATCGTTGGCATTGGTGCAGGCAAAATCGCCAAAACCATGATCCCGCATTTCACGATAAGCCTCATTCACAGTCCAATGGTTGTATTCCATTCTGTAGATTGCAGCAAGCACTCCGGTTCGGTGCAATCCGGCTCTACAATGAATTACCATGGGATAATTAGAAGGATCATCACAAATTTTGAGGAAGTCTTCGACGGCCCTAGGGCGTTTTGACGGAACTTCAGGCCTCGGCCTAAGATCAGGGCTGATAAAGAGATATTTAACCCCAAGATCTTCGCAAACCTTTTTCTCACTTATCGTAGATCGATCCCAGAAAGTTTTATAAACATCAGGGTCTGGATAATCATCTTGAAGATTGACGATGGATTTTAATTTGTAGTGCTCTACCGCATCTTTGAAACCTGCAACTGTAAGTTGCCCGCAGCG
>DBCB01000176.1:187-2872 GCA_002303765.1 Planctomycetaceae bacterium UBA969 | reverse complement strand
GAGCGATACATTTTCCCAGCTTCGACAACTCGAAGCCTTCTGCCATGATTCCAAACATTACGGCTGTGTAATATCGGAAATACTACGACTGCTGCAAACATTGCACTGATAATAAGCCAACGCAAAAACGCCAAACCCATGCCACCCCTCCTAGAAGGAAAGCCGAAATCGCCGGCGAGATTGGTTCTCCCGGTTCAGCAAGGGGATATTGGCAAGGATAAGCAGAAAGCACAAGGCCGATTATGGCGACCTTGTGCGAGAAACACCCTAGTTTACAGGAACTTGGGTAGATTGAAGAATTTCGCCTGTTGCCATGTTTTGGATAAACACGACAACTAGCAAATCGGTAAAATTCAAGGGTCTGCCTTTACCAGAAAAAGGCTCTTCCTTGGCAACTTGGTCAAGATAGGAAGTCCATTTCTTCCTCAACTCTTCCAAATTCACTTTCGCTTCTTTTTTCCCGTTCTTTTCCATCATTGCGATGCCATCCACTCCTGCTGGGAACGAACGCACTACATGGTGATGCTTTTTCTGTTTGTTGCCACCCTGGTAGCGAACTTCTTTTTCAACCAAAACCATATTCAGGCGGATGTTGTTACCAATTTCGGTAAGGTCTTTCACCTCAACAGAAATCGATACATCTTCGCCGACTTTCTTGGCGCTGGCCAATAAGCTGGCAGCGGCGCCTTTTTCCAGAAGTGGTTCAACCACGGCTTTATATTCTTTGAATTTTTCCATGGCTGCATCTCTAGGGCCACCACCGCCTGCTGCGGATTTTCCGTTAAAGAAAATAGCAGGTGTGCCTTCGATCTGCTTACCATAATACTTAGCCCGATTTTCAGATTCAGGATTGGTCAAAGGGTCGGGGCCTGGGATGTGCAAATGATATTGCAACACAACGACTTCGCTTGATTTAAACGCTTTGGGCAACGCATCAAATGCCATATCTGCTGCAACGCATGGTGGGCATTCGGTACCTGTGAACAATTCAACTAAAACCACTCGGTCGCTCTTGGATTTTCGCCCAGCAAAAGGTTCAGGTTTGATACCTGTATCCATCTTTTCCATCTTGGCCTGAATCTCCTTGGCATCATCAATTTTCCCGGAAGATTCTAAAGCGTCTGCAAGAATTTCCAGAACCTTAAGTTTACTTGCAACAGAATCATTATCAGAAAGTGCGCGTTCTGCCTGCCTTGCGTATTGCAGGGCGATAGGGGCGTAATCTTTCTGAGGCGCTAATAGTTCTGCGATTTCCAGTCCAACTTGGGCCTTCCATTTTGCGCCATAGTTTTCCGAAGATTTCACCGCTTTATCTGCCCAAGAGCGAACTTCCTCAATTTTTGATTTTCGAATTTCCGCTTCTGCAAGAAGACTAAGCGCAGCTTTCACAACTTCGTATTCTGGCTGATCTGCTCGAGCAAGCATTTCCTTGTTAATATCAAATGCGCTAAGAGAAGCCAGGGAAGTGGGTTCTAAAATCGCAGGGGTCACGATATCCTTAATCATTACGCTGCCTTGGATTTTCTCTTTCTTATCCTTGGGCAAATTTCCTTCGAACTTAAAGGTGCCTTGTTTCGATTTAAGATCAAATGAAATGGTGCCATCCTTCACTAAACCATTTTCAAAAGTTGCCTTGGGCATTTGATTGGCGGAAGCTAAAACTTCGCCCGATGCTTTATCTGCACTTAGTTTCAATTGCACAAGCCATACAGGAGCATTGGCCTCACGTATCAAAAATGGCATGAACACTTTGTAATTCTGTTCTGCGGGTGCTTGCACCGCACCTACAGAAACGATCAAACTTAAAAACATTCCAACTACCAAATAAAAACGAACCATAGTTTCTCCTTTTAGCCTGTGATAGAACTGATAATCTATCATTGGTACTTTAGATTTATTACTTTATCATGCATTGGGGTTGTTGGCATAAGAATTTTTTCGCATCTTCTTTGCAAGGATCGCACCGGCCATGAATTACAAATTCCTACTCGCTTTTCTTCTGGGGTTCATTCCTAACATGAGTTTATTTTCTGATGAGGGCATGTGGCTTTTTAACGACCCGCCCACCACGCTGCTTAGCAAAAAACACAACTTCAACCTTACGAACCCTTGGCTAGAAAACGCCTGCCTTTCTTCGGTGAGGTTCAACAATGGCGGTTCGGGTGGTTTTATTTCTGCGGATGGATTGATCATCACCAACCACCATATTGGTGCAGATTCCCTGCAAAAACTTAGCACCGCAACCCGCGATTTGCTCAAGGATGGGTTCATTGCAAAAAAACAGGCCGACGAAATCCCCTGCCCTGATCTCGAACTCAATGTTCTCATCAGCATCGAAGACATGACCGACAAAGTAAAAAACGCTGTTACTCCAAACATGACCCCTGCCGAAGCTTTTGCTGCCCGAAGATCAGCCATGGCTGCCATCGAAAAAGAATCTGCAGACCGCACAGGATTGCGCAGCGACATAGTTACCCTGTATCAAGGTGGCCTTTATCATTTGTATCGTTACAAAAAATACACTGAAGTAAAACTGGTGCTGGCGCCTGAAAGTGCGATCGCTGCATTCGGGGGCGATGTTGATAACTTTGAATTCCCAAGGCACAGTCTCGATTTCTGCTTGTTTCGTGCCTACGAGAATGGCAAACCTGCCAAGCCTGTAAAATTTTTCAAGCTTGCAAAAAG
>DBCB01000176.1:0-180 GCA_002303765.1 Planctomycetaceae bacterium UBA969 | reverse complement strand
AGCTGGCAAAAAGCGGGCCTCAAGAGGGGGACTTGGTGTTTGTAACAGGCCACCCAGGCACCACCAACCGACTCGAAACACTCGCCAAAATCCTGCACAGGCGCGATTACTTCCTGCCTTATAATCTTGCAAGGCTTCGCACCTATGAGGCTGCTCTGCTTCAGTTCAGTGCAAGTTCCC
>DBCB01000322.1:2303-7526 GCA_002303765.1 Planctomycetaceae bacterium UBA969 | reverse complement strand
GGGAAGAGGGTTGGGAGTTGGGGGGAAAGAAATCAAAAAGAAAGCAAAAACAAAAGATGGGGGTAATCAAGCTGCGAACTTCCGCAAGCCAAACATTATTTTGATTCTTGCTGATGATGTTGAGGGTATATTAATAATGCCTCATTCAATGTGGTTTGTTGATTATTTGGATTGCAGCTAGAAAGAAGGGCGAAAGCTACACAAACAAAACCTCGACTGCAAACCCTAAGCCTTGTTCCTGCCTTAACTACATTCCCTTTTGGATAACGATCATGCGAAGTTTAAGCTTTTGTATCACTGTGTTAATTGGCTGCACCATGGTAAGTGGTGCGGAAAAAATTACTGTTGAATGGCCCCAAGCCGCAGGGCCAAACGGTAACTGGCACAGTGCTGTTTCTGATGCACCCACCCATTGGAGCGTTGCACGGGGTGAGAATATTCGCTGGCGCACCAAATTGCCAAACGCAGGGCAAGGAGGAATTGCAATCGCAGGAGACAAGCTTTTTCTAACCACCTTTGTCGAGCAAGATGATAAAGCAAAACGGCAGAGCAATAACATTCTTGGCCATGCTGTTGATCGGGGTACGGGAAAAATACTTTGGTCGGTAAATCTTCAAGGAGGTCGGGTTAGCCCTCAACTTTATGCATTTAGCGATTCCACTTCTTGGTCGCCGATTTGTGATGAGAAATATGTATGGTTCTTTAACGCTTCGGGAGAGATGGGATGCTGGGATCATCAAGGGAAAGAAGTTTGGCGCAGGAGTTTCCGCACTCAGCCAGATAAGTATCCCTTCAATCGCCAAAGTGAACCGATTCTTTATCAAGACCTAATCATCACGGTGGAACCGATTGCAAAAGATTCCCCAAGCTATGATGCGAAAAAAGATGATTGGAACTACTTGCATGGGATTGATCGATTTACCGGAAAGGTACGTTGGATCGCAGAAGATTCGTGCACCTTTTATTGCACGCCCTGCTTTGGGCATTTGCCCGATGGCCGCCCTGCAATTGTGCAAGGTCGTGGCGGGCCTCATGGCGTTCCTGAAAAACCAATTGGCATCAGCATGACTAGCCTAGCTAAGGGTGAAGAAGGTAAAACCATCTGGCGTTTTACTCCCGAGGCAAAACCCGGCGCGCCTGTTAATGGCACTACATGGATGGCACTCTACACCAATGTGTGGGATGCAAAATATGTTTATTGGTTTCGCAGTGCACCTGAAGAGAGCCATATCGTTCTTGATAGCGCTACGGGAAAATTAGTTCGTGAACAATCATTGGTCAAGCCTGTTGATATTAGGCTATGGAGCAACGAAAAGAAGAATTACGAATTAAAGGAACAGGTAAGCCTTAGGGATGTAGCGGATCCTGCGTTTCCACTTAAGACGGGCGAGGTGCTTCATGTGTTACCCCAATGGCATACGAACGCTGTAGCGAATGGCTGGCATTGGTTTGTCTGCTCGACAAATAATCGCCGTAATGGTTATGCGCCGAAAGGCCATAGTGGCCCGCCTAACAGCCTTGGAAGGGTTCATGCGGAAAGTGGGAAGGTGGAGTATTTGCAACTGCCCGTAGGTGTTGAACGCAAGGCGGGTGAAGCAGATCAATTCATTTATAATCGCGCACTAAAAACTAAAACCGTTGACAATCAAGGCCGTGAGATTGCTGATGAAGAACGCTCTCGAACCGATGGCTGGCAGGTGAATGCATTCTTCCCAACGCCCATCGTGCTTGGAGAAAAACTTTATATCACCACCATGCTTGGCATTACCTATGTGATCGATACCAAGGCTGTAGTGCTGGATCAAAAGGCGATTATTGCAGTGAATGATCTTGGCCCCTTGGGCGATACCTGGAGCCTTAGTGGCCCTTCGTATGCCAAGGGATTGCTGTACCATCGTAGCGCCAAGGAATTGGTGGCAATCGAAAAGAAGTAAAGTTTATTATCTAAACGGAGATTGAAGGATGATGAAATATCAATTCCTAGCGGTGCTTATATTGCTGCTAAAGCTTTGCACCGTTAGTGCAGCAGAACCCGGGTTTGTGATCGAGGGTAAAGAAGGAATAGGCAAAGGCCAGCACATTGTTTTTGTAACGGGAGAGGAGTATTACCGATCCGAGGAAGGGATGAGCATGTTTGCCAAGATCCTTTCGCAACATCATGGATATAAATGCACCGTGCTGTTTGCGATTGATCCTATAACCGGGTTCATCAATGCCAACAAAGCGAATAATATCCCCGGTTTGGAAGCTCTTAAAAGCGCAGATCTTATGGTAGTATTTGCCCGCTTTCGTGAACTGCCTGATGCAGACATGAAGCATATCGTTGATTATGTTAATGCTGGGAAACCTGTTTTGGGTATTCGAAATGCAACCCATGCGTTTCGTTATTCTGCCAACAGCACTAGCCCCTATAAGAATTGGGATTTTCAAAGCAAGGCTTGGCTGGGTGGGTTTGGTCAGCAGATTCTGGGCGATACCTGGATTGCACATTATGGCAAATTCCAGAAGGAAGCAACCTTGGCGACAGTGATCAGCAGCCAGAGAAACCATCCTGTTCTTCGTGGTGTTGCAGATACGATTTTCTGCCATACGGATGTAAACTCGGTTGAACGATTGACGCCGAAGGATTTGGTATTGATGCAAGGGCAGGTTCTATCCGGCCTCAATCCGATGGATCCCCCGGTAACAGATAAGCGCAAAGATGTTCGGATGCCATTTGCCTGGTTCAAAACCTATACCGCGCCATCAGGTAAAGAGGGGCGATCTTTCACGACAACAGCGGGTGCATCCTTGGATTGGCAGAGTGAAGATCTCAGGCGGTTGATGGTGAATGCAATCTATTCGCTAACCGGGCACGAGAAAGATATTCCTCAGAAATCGAATGTCAACTTCATAGGGGAGTATAAACCAAAACCCACGGGTGCATTATCCAACGAAGCTTGGACTGCATTGAAACTGACACCCGCAACCTTTGCAATCAATGCGAAACCCTAGGCAACGAGAATGCTAGTCATGAAAATAACAACATACATCATCACATTGGTCCTTCTGTTGCAGGTTGGTCAGCTAAATGCAGCAGACACGGTTACAAAGAAACCAAACATTGTTGTCATACTTGCGGATGATCTCGGGTTTTCAGATCTTGGGTGCTATGGTGGCGAGATACGCACGCCCAATCTTGATGCGCTTGCAAAGCAAGGAGTGCGATTCACCCAGACTTATAATTCCAGTCGTTGCTGCCCATCACGGGCAAGCTTATTAACTGGGCTTTATCCCCATCAAGCAGGGATAGGCAGGTTTGTAGGAAATCCAAAATCAGCACCGCCTGGATATCAAGGCCGCTTAGCAGATCGATGCGTAACACTCGCAGAGGTTCTTAAACCTGCGGGCTATGGTTCCTACGCCTGTGGGAAATGGCATGTAAATGATCCTGGCCCCATCGCCCGGGGATTTGATGAATTTTATGGTTTCAATCATGGCTATGCCGTCGATTCTTGGGAACCTGCAATGATGATAAGGCTGCCTGAAGATAGGCCAAAGCGCACCTATGCCCCGGGCGAATATTTTGCAACCAATGCCATCACCGATCATGCCCTCGATTTTCTTGATATCGCACGCAAGCATAAACAACCCTACTTACTTTATGTTGGTTATCAAGCAGCACACTTTCCTGTTCAAGCACCAATAAAACTTACCGAGAGTTATGTCGCAACTTACGAACGCGGCTGGGATGTACTTCGTGCTGAACGCTTGCAACGCATGAAGCAACTTGGACTGGTTGACGAAAAGCTTACCCTTCCCGGACTTAGCCCCATCGATAGGCCCGATATCGCCAAAAGAATCGGATCCATGACCAAGGATGGAATTAACCCAGCCTGGGAATCTCTTGATAAACCACGCAAGGCAGACCTTGCACGACGCATGGCTGTTTATGCAGCTATGGTTGAAAATATGGATAGCAACATTGGGCGATTGGTGCAATCACTTCGAGACCATGGCGAATTGGAGAATACACTTTTAGTATTCACCAGCGATAATGGCGCCTGTGCAGAGTGGGATCCCTTTGGGTTTGATATGAATCCGAAAAAGTTTGTTAATCCAAAGGCGGGCCATGGCATCGATGGTGGGACACAAGCCCTACCTAATGTATTGCATGAGGGAGAAGACCTTTTAAAGATGGGCGGCCCGGGCAGCATGTTTAGCTATGGTTGTGCCTGGGCTAATTTAAGCAACACCCCTCTTTTCCTTTACAAACATTACGCAAGCGAAGGTGGCATTCATTCCCCAATGATCGCTCATTGGCCCGCACGAATTCAAAAGCCCGGTGGCTTTCGTGAGCACCTTTCGCATTTGATGGATATTAGTGCAACCTGCGTGGAAATTTCTGGAGCAACCTATCCCAAGACATTTCAAGGCCATGATATTCTTCCTCTTGAAGGTAGAAGCTTAGTGCCTGCGTTCCTTAATGAAGCACCCAGACAACGCACCTTGATTTTCGAGCATGAGCATAATGGTGCGATCCGGGATGGCGATTGGAAGCTCGTGGGCAACGATGGTTTGAATCGAGATGGCATTCGCCCTGGCAGTAATTGGAAACTTTTTAATCTGCGCAATGACCCTGCAGAGCTTGATAACCTAGCTGATAAAGAGCCTGCGCGGGTAAAAGATCTGAGCCAGCGCTTTCTACAAGAAGCCAAGCGCACACTAGTTTTGCCCTCGCCCTGATGATCTAAACACACCAAGAAGTCGTAAAAGATATATGCTTTTACACTGATAATTAGTTATACTCGAATATATTCATAGCTTCGTAGTTGGAATGAAGAAAGAGAATCTCACCTTGAAATATATATTTGCAATCGCTTTAACTTTCATGGTCTTGAAACCTGCTTTTGCGGAGGATGTATCCTTCAATCGTGATGTAAGGCCGATCCTTTCTGACAAATGTTTTTCCTGCCATGGTTTTGATCCCAAGACCCGCAAGGCAAATCTGCGACTTGATACGGTTGAAGGAGCAACTGCAAAGATTAAGGGCGGGCACGCAATCGTTCCAGGTGATCTTAAAAAAAGTGAAGCATGGTTGCGAATCATCAGCGAAGAAAAGGGCGAAGTAATGCCCCCTCCCAAATCAAATAAAACCCTGACTAAGATTGAAAAAGAAATCTTAAGAAAATGGATCGAACAGGGAGGCAGATATGAACAGCATTGGTCTTTTGTACCTCTTAA
>DBCB01000322.1:0-2238 GCA_002303765.1 Planctomycetaceae bacterium UBA969 | reverse complement strand
GATCGTTTCATTCTTTCACGACTTGAAAAAGAAAACATCCCTCCATCAGCCCAAGCCACTAAAGAAACCCTGATTCGCAGATTGTCTCTAGATCTGACAGGTTTACCTCCATCCATTGCGGAAGTCGATGCATTCCTTGCTGATACCTCAGACAAGGCTTATGAAAAAGTGGTTGATCGAATCTTAAAGTCGCCCCATTATGGCGAACGCATGGCGGTTGATTGGTTAGATGCTGCACGGTTTGCAGATTCAAACGGGTATCAGGTAGATCGCGATCGCGAGCTTTGGCCCTGGCGAGATTGGCTTATTCGTTCCTTTAACGATAACAAACCTTTTGACCAGTTTACGATTGAACAACTTGCAGGAGACTTATTGCCCAATGCAACCGTTGAACATCGGGTTGCAACAGGATTCAACCGCAATCATATGTTGAACGAAGAGGGTGGCGTTCTTGCTGATGAGTTTCTTGCGGAATACACAGCAGACCGAGTGGAGACAACAGCAGCAGTTTGGTTGGGCCAGACCTTCAACTGCGCAAGATGCCATGATCATAAATATGACCCGTTCACCCAGAAGGATTTTTATGCATTCAAGGCATTTTTTCATAATGTGCCTGAAGGTGGCGTAGGGCGCTATGGGAATCCGATCAGGCAGAATGCCCCGCCATTCTTGAAACTACCCACACCCGAGATCGAAGCGAAAATCAAAAAGCTCAACGATCAGATCAAGTCCACTAGCGACCAACAGGCAGCCTTGATGGGTAAATCAACCAACGGCCTTGGAGAGTGGGTCAAAGGATTAGGCAAGCCGTTGGTTTGGAATGCTGCAGAGATACTTGCTGCAAGTGGGGGCGATGCACCACCCAAGATAAATGCCACAACTAAAACCGTGGAAGTCGGTCCCCAAGAAACCCGCGCCAACACCATCAAAATGAACCTTCGCCTGCCCAAAGGCGCTATCACCGCCTTACAAGTTGAATTTGCGACCCAGGCTGTAGCCGCTGGTTTTCAATGGAGCGAATTTAAGGTGTTCAAGCCCGCAGGCAAAGATGCAAAGAAGCTACCATTAAAATTAAAAGCCATTGCAGCCGGAGATTCTCTTGCGACCATTGAAACTGCTAAGCTTCTGGATAATGATCGCAAGACCCGGGTGGCAGTTGCTGTAAAGCCAGGCGTCAAAGTTCTCGGCTCATTTGAATTTGCAGAGGCATTGGTGATCGATGAATCCAATCCGGCACTCGAAATTGAACTTAGTGTTGAGAATGCAAATGGGCCATCTCTTTTGCGAATTCTAAGCACTAATGCAAACGCAGAATTATTAGTGCCCTCGAATGTTACGAACATTGCAAGTAAAGAAGAATCGAAACGAACGCCTGCAGAGAAAAAGACACTCGCAGATTTTCGCATAGCCCAACAACCCGAGTACCGCAAGCTTAGTGAAGAACTTGATGCACTAAAAAAACAGGCTGAATCTGCAGAAAAGGAAATCCAGACGACGCTGGTAATGGAAGAAATGAAGGAGCCACGCCCAACGTTTGTGTTGATGCGAGGAGCTTATGACAAACCAGGCGAGCGGGTTACTGCAGCCACGCCAGGAATCCTTCCTGCTCTTCCCGTTGATCAACCGCGCAACCGCCTAGGCCTTGCAAAGTGGATTGTAAGCGCAGAAAACCCCCTGACGCCAAGAGTTACGGTAAACCGCCTTTGGCAGCAAATATTCGGCACAGGGCTTGTTCGTACCAGTGAAGATTTCGGTGCACAAGGAGAAGCCCCTTCGCATCCTGAATTACTCGACTTCATGGCTAATGAATTCATACGAAGCGGCTGGAATGTAAAACAGATGATGAAGCTCATGGTAATGAGTTCTACTTATCAACAACAATCAAAACTTACTCCGCAGTTACGCGAAAGCGATCCTGATAACCGATTGCTTTCACGTGGGCCACGGTTTCGCCTGCAGGCGGAATTCGTAAGAGATCAGGCTCTTGTTGCAAGTGGATTGCTTGTTGACAAAATCGGCGGGCCTTCTGTCAAACCCTATCATCCACCAGGCCTTTATGAACAAGTTACTGCGGGCACGGGCTACAATGTTTATGTGATTGGCAAAGGTGATGATCTGCATAGGCGCAGTATTTATACCTATTGGAAACGTTCGGTACCTAACCCTGCGATGTTATTGTTTGATGCACCGTTTAGGGAATCTTGTACCCTGCGCAGGCCCCGCACCAATACACCCCTG
>DBCB01000035.1 GCA_002303765.1 Planctomycetaceae bacterium UBA969 | reverse complement strand
TATCCTTGTAAAAAAGAGCTAGTACAATGAGTTAAAATAAAGAGGAGCCCGGGAATAGTCCCGGGCTCCTCTTTTTATTTGCTGCATCGATTATCTGGATGCCAAGCTTTTAAGGCTGAACGCAAACAAACTCTTTTCCGTTCTTACAAACAACTTGCCATCTGCAACCGCAAAAGAAGCAAGGGTTCTTTCACCCATATCCGAGGTTGCGATTTTCTGGAAAGTTCTTGCTGCCTTAACCACAGTGGTTTTACCTTCTTCATTCTGAAAATAAATCTTACCATCCGAAATCACCGGGGAAGAAGAATAAGCGCCATCAATACGCTCGGGGCCCCAATGAACTTTACCCGTTGCAGCTTCCACGCAACTAGCCATGCCGTTATCTGCAACCATGAACAAATCAGGGCCTTCCGCAATAAGGCTTGGAGTATGAGGAACATTTTTCTCAAGCTTCCAGGCAACATGCGTTTCGGTAACATCGCCTTTACCATCAGGCTTGATGGCATAGAGTACAGGGCGGTCATAGCTGGTGGATATAAAAACTAAACCATTGGCAAACAAGGGTTTAGGAATGACAGAATATCCTTTATATTTAACACGCCAGATTTCTTTGCCTGTTTTAGGATCATAAGCGCCCACCATATCGCTGGCAGGGCTAATAACCATTTTCTGGCCATTCACTTCGATGAGTTCAGGTGTCGAAAACGAGAAAGGCTTAGTCGGACTCGCTTGCCTATCAGTGCTCCAAACCAACGACCCATCTTTGGTTTTAATTGCAACAACCTTTTGGGCGTCGGTTCCATCACAGCTAAAAATCAGCATGTCATCAACAAGAATGGGCGAGCCACCGTTGCCATGCACTGGCTTGGTATATAACCCAGGAACTTTCCAAAGAATCTTGCCTTGTTCATCCAAGCAGGCGGTGCCCATATGGCCAAAGTGAACATAAATCTTATTTTCATGCCAAATAGGAGACGGGCTGGCATGGCTGTTTTTGCCATGGATTTTCGGTGCGGTCTCAGCCTTTTGTTCAAAGATGGGGGTTTTCCAGACAACCTTACCATCGCTGGCATTGAGGCACATGGCTTCAAGGGATTGATTCACCATTGCGCCTTCGCCATTTGGGATTGCAGTGGTGAGAAAGATTTTTCCAGCAACAACTGCAGGGGTGGACCATCCTTTACCGGGAATGGCTTGCTTCCACAATTCCTGGCCCGGTTTGAAGGAGTCGGGAAGTTTTTCGCCTTTAACATGGCCATCGCCTGTGGGGCCGCGAAAACTTGTCCAAGATTCAGCATGGGCCTGAGAAATAAACAAAGCACCTGCAACAGATAGAGACCAAATTGACTTTTTCATGATTAACCTTTGAGTTAAAGTTCTTTGACCAATTCATACATACCCCTGCCTGCGGGTTTCAATTTCCCCTGCTTAACCAACTCCTGCCAAATTTCATGCGAGAACTCGGATGGTGGTTGGATCGCAACGATGGAAGAATGACTGCCTCCCGTCATCGGGGACCGACCCAACTTCGAATCTTCATCCAATTGGGTAAGTTTCAGGCGCTTTTTGAACGACTTGAATGCTGTCTTCACCTGTTTAGGGTCTAATGGATTGAGAGGATTATTCGATTCCATACGCTCATTTCTTCCTTAAGTTACTGGCAAGGCGGTTCAATATACCCTGCATAATCGGAAAAGTCACCTATTATGCTATAAACTTGGCAAACTTTGCTGAACATTACACCTTTAACTGAATTAGCGACCGTTCCTTTTCTAGTGGATCAACGGATTAATTGCTCGCCCGGCATAACTCCTACAGGGCCTATCACCTTTTCAGATGATTTCATCGGAACCACAAAGTCGAATTAAAAAGTAGACATAAAACTCTGTCTGGTTCCGGGGGGAATCTGACAGGCAGGGTTCAAATTCAACATACCATCAAGCATGACGGTATGGCTTTAAGGGAGGATCTTTCCATGCGCAAGCAATGGAGTTTCGTTTTGGCATTGTCATTGGGGGTAAGTTCATCTGCATTGATTGCAGATGAGATTCCCACCAAATTACCTACCGATTTAAAAGCGCCACAAGAGGCAAAAAAAATTGTCCTCGATGTAGGCAAAGAAGCAATTCCAAAGGAAGGCGAAGTTGCCCCCCTTTTGGAAATACCAAGGCCTCCTGCAGATTCCGAACGCTTTTCATTTAGTGCTGAGTACCTTCTTTGGTGGATGAAAGGCGACAAAGTTGCGCCTCTTTCTACTTCGGGAACAACAGGTATTCTTAACGCGCCTGGAACGAATATTCTCTTCGGCGACACTTCCTATGGGGGAGATTTACGAAGTGGCGCAAGGTTTGACATGATTTACTGGCTTTCCAGAGAACACAACCTCGCATTCGAAGCGAACTTCCTGTTTTTAGAAACCCAGGTGGATCAAATCGATCTTTCCTCGCCAGGCGCACCTTTACTTGCAAGGCCTTTCACTAACGCAACGACTGGAAGTCAATCAGCTTTGGTTCTTTCTTCGCCTACAACTAATGCGGGATCTTTTTCTTCCCGATTTGACAGTAAACTTTGGGGCGCAGAAGGAAACCTTAGGCACAACTTCATCAGTGGCGTTTCCATGTCGGTAGATGGGTTGTTCGGCTTCAGATACCTTGGCTTAAAAGAAAGCCTTGATATAACGGGAAGTTCTTTTAGTCCTTTACCCGGACCAGTTATTTCTAGTTCTACCGATAGTTTTAAAACCACGAGTGATTTTTACGGCGGCCAAGTAGGTGCAAGCATCGAATTGCGCAAAGACAAATGGTTCGTTAATGCTCTGCCTAAACTTGCTATCGGTGGTACCCAACAATCAGTGAACATTACTGGGATCACTACTTCCACCACGGGCAATTTATCTTCCACCGCACCTACGGGATTCTTGGCTGCAGATTCTAACGTCGGGCAGT
>DBCB01000252.1:1853-3182 GCA_002303765.1 Planctomycetaceae bacterium UBA969 | reverse complement strand
TAGTGAAGCTCTCGAATTTCTTAAAAACTCCAACCCTGATATAATTCTTCCCGATCTTTTTATGCCTGATATGGATGGGGTCGAGTTGGTTCAAAAAATCCGCAAGGATTTTTCTAAAATCCCAATTATTCTAATGACTGCCCATGGGAACGAAGAACTTGCAGTGCGGGTTTTGCGCGCTGGTGCCGCAAGTTATGTACCTAAAAAATTGCTCGCCAATGAATTGCACGCAACTTTAAATGAAGTGATTAGCAGTTTACGCAACGAGAAAAGCATTCAAATTGTTAATAATGCCCTCGTTTGTCATGAATTTCATTTTGTATTGGAAACTGATATTGCTCATGTTTCGCCAATGGTTAGCCATGTCGAACACCTTGTTGGCCAGTTTAATTTTTGCGAACCCAATTCTATGATGCTTATTGGGGTCGCCCTGCATGAAGCCCTTACCAATGCCATGCTGCATGGCAACCTAGAATTAGATTCCAAATTGCGGGACGATGACGAGATTTATTTTTACACTCTTGCAGATGAGCGAAAAAAACAAAAGCCCTATGCAGGGCGTAAAGTCATGTTTGGTGCCAGAATTTCCAAGGAAGAGATTCGCTTTACCATTGCTGATGAAGGCCCAGGATTTAATCCCTCAAACCTGCCCAACCCTTTTGAACCTGAAAACCTTGATAAAGTTACAGGCCGTGGAATGCTTTTGATCCGAACTTTTATGGATCATGTCGAGCATAATGAACACGGTAATCAAATCACCATGATTAAAAAACTTAAGGCTAGCTAGCTTTTTGCTTTTTGAACCGGTTTGCTTGTGAAGTAAGTGTCCCACTTCTTAAGTGCAATTGTACGGTTTTCTTGTGTCGTAAAGCCCAGCATATATGGGTTAAAAAAAAGAGCTTGATTGTCTCGGGCAAAACTGAATCCGTAATCTTTGTGCGATTGCCCACTCATGTGTACTAGCATTGCAAGGGCTACATCTCGAACTTGAGTGCTTCCTTTTTGCTGGTTGGGCAGTTGGAAGTTTCCTACCACTGTTTCGTCGCTCAAGAAATTTCGCAGTAATCCAGAATCTTCTGCTGTTCCCATTTTCCCTAGAAGGGTCAAAGCCACGGTCCTTGTGTAAACAGGCATTGTTTTTTCGGATGCTGCCCTTCGTGCCAATTGTAGGCCTTCGGTCATGTTCATGTTTTGCGAAAGGTGCAGGTGTTGAGAGATGATGTTAGGGTCTGTTTGCTGCAGCATCCATGTTCCAAGTAGTTTTCTAAAAGGGCTGGTACCCTTTGATGCACTGATTGCATCTCTTGCAGAAGGTTGGTAAAGCAGGTT
>DBCB01000252.1:0-1760 GCA_002303765.1 Planctomycetaceae bacterium UBA969 | reverse complement strand
CCAATATCGCCTATTTCAAGATTTATGGTTTTGCCTGCAACTGGGCTGAAAATGCTGTTATGTAGCCATTGCGCTTTTTCAGATATTACAGCCTTACTAATGTTTTTGTCGTTTTCAACTTCATCCATCAAGCTTGGGTCGGCTTTATAAATCTGCCCGTAAAGGGCCCTTGAAGATGTGCTTTTTCCAACAAGTTTTTCAAACCTCTCCCAACCGGGAAGTACAGTATTTTTACTTCCGTCTACATCTTCCAGAAATGCCTGTAACTTTGTTTTCTTTTCTGATTCGCTAATTAATGAAATCAATATTCGTGATCTGCGCACCACTTCGTAATCTGGATGAGTCAGCCCGTTTTCCAAGGCTGGCATTGATCGATTGCCCTGCCTTAGAATCAATTCACTTGCTTGTTCCCGCGATACAAAAGAGTCAGAACCAAGTTGTTTTACGAGTTCCCGGATTTGAAGTTCGTTTAGCTCTAGGGGTTTGTCCGCACCTATTCCTAAAACGCTTGCAATTACGAAAATCCCAGCTAATTTAACTCTTCTTGAAATCATGGGTCTTGCCTACTAAACCATGTGCAAATTTCTAAGCTTTTAAGTTAAACTAGCTTGATCCATATCGCAACCTAAACCGGGTAAACTTTTGCCTAGGTGCGTTAAACATTAACGGTTAAGCAGGCCATATCGACAAAAGAAGGCCCTGTTACTATTCTAGAGGGGTATTCGACCCGATTTAATGAAAGGCCTATTCATGCTTGATAGAACTTTATGCCTCAAACGAAGACAGGCTTTCCTCGCCTCGATGGATAATCCCAAAAGCCCACTCGTGCTTGCAGATCCCGCGCACCTCACATGGCTTTCAGGCTTTTATGTCGATCCTTTTAGCCTTGGTTCAGGCTTTGGTGGCATATTGGTTATTAATCCAGATGCAAGTTGCGTTATATTTTACGATACCCGACTGCCCGATTCCGTCAGCTTTTGTGTTGCCGATGATATTGTTGCTGTTAATTGGTATGATGGGATCACGCATCCCAAAACTACTAGGGCTCTTTCATTGCTGCCCGAAGTTGAAAAACGATTTCCAGGCGCCTTTATTCATGATCGCATCGATACAAGTCATGGTGTTGAAATTCACAAGGCTATCAGCAAGCTAAGGCGTAAAAAATATCCAGATGAAATAGCTCTTATTAAACGATCTGCGCAAATTGCAGAAAAGGCCCACGCTTGGGCTCTTAATAATATCGCACCCGGTATGACCGAACTTGATGTTTACTCCGAGGTTCAGAAAATCTGCACCGCACAAGGCGGACAGCCTCTTATCGTCTACGGCGACTTTGCTGTTTCCCCCGGCCCTGATCGGAAGGGCGGCCCACCCACCCAGCGCAAACTTAAAGACTCTGATATGTTTATTCTCGATTTTTCAGTTGTGCTTTTTGGCTATCGAAGCGATTTTACCAATACTCTCGTTGTTGGAAAAAAGCCTTCTCCTTCCCAACAACAACTCATGGATCTTGCTAAAATCGCCATGAATGCAGGCGAAAACAACCTTCTCGACGGTGTTAACGCTAGTCACGTTTATCAGTCAGTTATGGGTGTGTTTCTTGAAGCGGGATTCGGCGAGCACTTCCCACACCATGCAGGCCATGGCTTGGGCCTTTCTCATCCCGAAGCGCCTTTTATCGTTCCGGGGTCCGACGAAATCTTAGTGGCTGGCGATGTCATTACTTTGGAACCAGGGCTTTATGTTCCAAATGTTGGTGG
>DBCB01000164.1 GCA_002303765.1 Planctomycetaceae bacterium UBA969 | reverse complement strand
GTTGTCGTTTTGCGTGGCGGAGATCATGGTATGAAGCTGGCTGCTGAAAAAAAGTTTCGCAAGCCGGATGGTTCCAAGGTCCTTATTTGTACCGCAGCTGGGCGAGAGGGCATCAACCTCCAATTTGCTCGGATACTTTTTAACTTCGACCTTCCCTGGAACCCGATGGACATGGAGCAGCGCATTGGACGCATTCATCGATACGGGCAGAAAGATACGGCGCAGGTATATAATCTCGTCCTCTCTGACACGATCGAGGGTTCAATATTCTTACTCTTGACTGAGAAACTCGAAGAGATCGCCAAGGCATTGGGGAAGGTCGATGCTGAGGGCAATGTCACGGAAGATTTACGTTCACAGATTCTCGGGCAGTTATCCGATCGCTTGAGTTACGACCAGCTTTATAGAAACGCGCTGTCTGATCCTGAGCTTAAGCGCACAAGGCAGGAACTTGAGGCAGCGATGTCGAATGCTAATGAAGCTCGCAAGGTTGTTTACGAGCTGTTCCAGGACCTTGATCGTTTCAGCTTGGATGACTACAAGCCGCTCGCAGATATCAATTCCAGCAAAAAACGAATCTTGGAGTTTGTAAGATCATCTGTCGAGAAAGATGGTGGTACTTTTAATCAAATCGACGATCAACGTATACGGATCATCGCGGATCGATATTTGATGAATTGTACTCTTGATCGAGACTTGGCCCAGAACGATGAATCCTTGCAGCTATTAGGCTTAGATCATCCCATGTTAGTTGATTTAATGACTCGTTGGCGCGGCATTGAAGCTACAGAGTTGGGAGCTACATCTGCGATCGGCTTGAGTCAACCCTGTGTATTTACAATTTGGTTGGTTCAAGGATTTGTCCGAGGCACAGACTCGATGGCGGATTTGATAGCTATTGCGGTCGATTGCGACGGCAAGCGAAACCCTTCTCTTGAAAAGCGGATGCATGATTGTTTTCATGCAAAGTCTGGGTTGGCACAATTCAGCCTCAATGAACGCATTAAATTGCTGGAAAATGTTATTGAACCAGCGCTACAGCGCGAATTGCAGCATCGAGGTATTGGATCAACAGATAAAAGCTATTCTTCAAAGCTTTTGGCTTGGTTGGAAGTCCGGTAGGTCTGATGAATCATAATTCAATTTCGTTGCACCTCCTAAGTATCAAAATTCAGAATCGTTAAGTTTTCTCGTTCTGATTATGGCATACTAGCCTGAGTGAAAAGGCAGCGGCCGCCCTTGCAAAGCATAAAGGTGAGTTGAGCCTCGATAACCTGACTAGCCTGAGTGAAAAGGCAGCGGAACATTTAGCCAAGCATGAAGGGAATTTGTCCCTAGACGCCCTAGCTAGTTTAAGTGACAAGGGAGCAGAGGCCCTAGCCAAGCATAAAGGTGGTTTGTCCCTGGATGGTCTGATTAGTCTGAGTGAAAAGGCGGCAGAAGCGCTATCCAAGCATAAAGGTGATTTGTCCCTGAACGGCCTGACTAGTCTGAGTGAAAAGGCGGCAGAAGCGCTAGCCCGTCATCAAGGTTTTGTGAGTCTCAATGGTAAGGTGAAAAAAACTTTTGATAAGTATAAGCAGTCAAACTAATAATACTAATTGGACTCGATTAATCGGTAGGATCTGGCGAGGAGAATTCGGTCAAGATAATTGCTAATCAATTATTGGCCATTATTTCAAAAATTCAAGCCTTAGATTAGATAACGTAATAGTTCTTGTTAAGAAATTGTATATTGCGGTTTTTTTTCATGCGGATCGAGAGCTGCGTGTTGTGTACGCATTTCTCCAGGGAATTACGTGGTAATAATATGCGATTTTTAATTGAATTAAAAATAGACAAAGATATGGTTGGGAAAATCACATGAGTATTCATTAAATTACGTGGAGATTTATTCGCTAGACTCGAAATAGCAATACCTAGTGGATAAATGGTCAAAAAACTATTGTGAAGATTGGCTTAACTTCTTCTGGAGACATTATCTATTTTTCATATAAGACTAAAGATTTAAAATTTATTTTGGGTAAACTTTGTGCTTTATTTAATCAAGGCAACAAAGCGCAAACGATAGTTGATAATGAAAATTACAACAAAGATTTTTATGAGTAATGTAAACGTTAGGAGTTACTATCGGGGTAGCATTATCTACTTCCTGTTGCCGCCATCTTCCTCGCTGGACCAAGCCACCCAACTGTTATTCGTGCCGTCAAAAATTCCTCCTGCTTCATCATCATCCTCGAAGCAAAAAGGGGGCCATTCCAATAACTGTTTCAGCTTGTGGACTATTCCAAGGCTCCACAATGGCAGTTCATGCGTCATCTTGCCGCCCTGAAATAGGCGCAAGCGAAATGGGGGAACTCGCTCCATTCGCAGTTGAATATCTTTCGGGGTAACCCCTTGGATGTCATCTCGTTTGCCCAGATGATGCTGGCGCATGGCATTAAATATCTCGGACTGGGATGGAAGCTTTAGTTCCCCTGACCCCAGCAAACCCCTAAAAGAATCATCACTATCTTCCTCTTGTTCCGCAGTTTCTTTTTCGGAATCATCGTTGCTAGATGATTCGCTTAACCGGACCTGAACATAACCATCTTCATCTAAAAAAGGGCATCTCTCGCCAGTAGTACCCACCCAAAAATCCATTTTCCTTGTCTTCGGATTGTTTAGGGCATAAATGAAAAAATCGAGGTCTTCATCGGGTATACTGAACGAAGTGAATTCAGCAGGTTCAAGCAAGCCCGCAGTTAGCGCCGAGTTCACGGCCTCCACCATTTCATTCAATTGTTTCTTGCCAACTTTTCCTTTTAGCCCTTCACTCCTAATGACTCGGCCTTGCTCATTCATGTTATTACACTCCAAATTAGTCTTTGTCTTGAGAAAAGACTGTATATGTCAAAATCCTAAAACCCGTTTCATTTCTTGCCAACTAGTATTACTATGAATTCCCAGTTTATTTAAAACGATAGTCAAATGTAATACACTATATAAGAAACAATCCGAAAGATTTTTTGGTGAAATTTTGAGTGTTGTTTAGACTCAAATACCATTTTTTGCCATATTTCAAGTGAGAATTCCATAAAAGATTAAGTTTAATTTGAATAAAGTACAAATTGTAAGCCTATATTACAACTTAAAATGTGGAAAAAGCACCCACATTACTTTCTAAATTGCTATTTAATGAACCTAGAAATCGATAATATATACTAAAAAAGAAAGCGTGACGCTTTTGCAAAGACGTTGTCCCGCTTTATTCGGTCAATGTTTTCGGCTACCATGATAGATTCATCCCAGTGGGAGTACCGCCGTCCTGGTGTCCCCGAATCAAGGCGCTGCGTTGATAATCTAGAAGGGTATGCAGTGAAAACTGGCTTTCTTTGGCTGATTGTATTTGGACCATCATACTCGATTTTTACAATATTCGTAAATATTTGCAGTGTCTGTCTTGGTTGATTATATTTTTGCTTGTCCAGACCGACGTTAATTTAAAATTTCTACTGTTATTTGCCGTAACCTTCTTCAGTAATGAGTCAAATTTTTTTCTCTTAAATAGACTTTTGTCGTTCACCTGATGCCAATAGTTCCAAACTTCCGTGAATTGGACTAATTTTCGGAGCGCATTATGTGAAACATTGAAGTGAGCGGTGTTCTTTGGAGCGCATGCCAATAATCCGATAAACTATACCTTTTATTTTTTCGGCACCCCAAAA
>DBCB01000308.1 GCA_002303765.1 Planctomycetaceae bacterium UBA969 | reverse complement strand
CCCAACCGATGAGCCGCTTCTTGGGCTTTAGCAAAAATTTCCCCAGCCTCTTCATCTTCTTCCAAATTATAATTCCCAGCAACTGCCATCAAAGGAAAAGCTAGCTCCCTAACATAAATAATCGCCACTCCAAAATTTCTAGCACGGGCTTCTTCTATAACTGATCGAATCAAAGGCGAAGGTTTTGAAACAAAAATTAGGTAGGTTGCCTTCGGAGCATAATCGCCTTCAAGATCTACCAACGGAACCTGTTCCACTTTTTTGGGGATCCTCACAGACACTATCTGCCCCAACAGCATCAATAATGCTGCCATTCCTGCAGAAATGAAAAATTCAAGTGCACCAACTCCAACGGGCGCATAAATGGTAAAAAGCCCGATACCCAAAAATCCAAGACCGCTGAGTAACCGCCCTTGCCTTCGCTTTATTAATAGCAAATCGGATCTACCTAAAAGTGTAAACAGCCTTGCACACAACCCCATGTTCAAAACCGCCATGGAAAATATCCGTGCAGGCGGTTTGTTCCAAAGCAAGGTAAGCAATATGCACGCCATAACAAATCCGACACCCCGAAGAAGAGCTTTTTCCCACCCTAGCAATTCAAATTGCTTAGTGAAACCCGCACAAAAAAGGTTGATGGTTATAGCAGAAACCACCCCCACAGAATAGAGACCTGCTAAATCTTCCAAATTAGAAAAAACCATTAAAAGTATCGACGGAATTACCATGGCTACTCCAAGTGCATACCCGGGAACACCATGTTTATTCAACCTGCACAGAATCGAAGGGGCTTCCCCATCACGGCCCATCATGTATTGAATAGCCACTAGATCGATGATCGCTGTATTGACAGCCGATAGCAGTAATGCCCCAAAAACAAACGAGCCTATCAAGCTAAAAGTGGGGCCAACATAATTAAGAGCAAGAATGTTCATCATATCATCTGTGCCAAGATAATGCCCCTCAACATCAATGAGCTTGGAATCAGGCAACGCATTCATAGCAGCCGTCAAAACAAGATTAAGTACCACCACCTCAAAAAGCACAGGCAAAATAGCCAACCGAGAAGTCTGCCTCACGGTAAGAACCATGACACCCGTCATGTTGGCAATTGCCTCAATACCAGACAAGGCAAGTACAACCTCGGTAAATGCAACCCATGCGTCTCCCCATGCCGCAAGGCTGTAACGCTCGCGGACAGGAAAATCGATTTTCATGTGATGCAAATGAGGGAGGGAAAAAATCCCGATGATCATGGTTAAAACTACCGTCACCAACGCAATCACTAACGCAATACGCCCCATACCACGAGGCCCAAACCAATTAAGTCCGCCGATCAACCCGATCGCAACAAGCGTACACATTAAATCAATGCGAACTCCCCACAACTCACCGCCGATTCCTATATAGCGAAACGCATCCAGGCAACTCATCGATGCTGTAACTGTATAATCCGCACAAAGCATCAACCCACCAATCACCGCAAGTGCCCTGCTGCTATGCTTGGCAGAAGAATAAACACCACCGCCATCAGGATATTTTCTACAGATGATCAAATAGCAGGCACCGACTAACATCAGAATAATGTTGACACAAAAAATATGAATGAAGGAAGCATGGCGAGAAAAGAAGAAAGCCAAGCCTAAAACATATAGCCTACTGGTACCCAGATCGCCAAAAAGCATGGGGCCTGCATGGTACCAATGAAGTTCACGGGGCCTGTTAGATCCAATTTCACCCATTATAACATCTTACCGATCCACTAATTTTACAATGCAGTTGATTATAATTTCTTACAAAACAATCTTAGGGAATATTTTAAAAGCGTTCCCACCCACAAGCAAATATTCCAACCTTGTAATGCCAGGGCAAAGCATTCTTGGGGAACCCGTATAACACGCAACACAGCCTAAATACAAAATATATCAGAAAGAACCGAGAGCACATTAAAAAGCGAAAGAAGGGTTAAGCAACATTAAGAAATAGGCAGCAACCACTTTGGAAGACCAATTCCAACAACTATTAATTTGCCAAGATAGGCTTGCGCATCAGGATTTTGAAACCCCGTCTTAGGCGTAACCATCGTGGCGGTGATGGTCGCCTTAATTGTTGGATCCGAAGCAATGCCTGTATCCGCATCTAAACCTGAAGGCAAATCCACCGCAAGAACTTTTACCCCCGATTCATTAATCTGCCTTACAACAATATCAAAAGGACCTCTTAAAACCCCCTTCTGCCCCGTACCAACTAAAGCATCCACAACCCAAACTGTATCTTTAAAAATGTTTTTCAGATCTTCTGTACTGGGGGAAGTTAAAACCTTCATGGGAATATCTGAATGAGCAATAATTGCATGATTCATGCAGGCATCACCCATCAGTTCTTTAGGATTTGCAAAAAGCAAAACCTGAACATCAACCCCCGCTGCATTCAGATGGCGGGAGATAACAAAACCATCCCCGCCATTATTCCCTCTGCCACAGCAAATCACCACTTTCCCTTTTGGATTCTCTGCAAGGAGAATTTCTGCAATGCCCCTGCCTGCGTTTTCCATGAGAACAATCCCCATAATATGCCCCTGACTTTTGGCGAGCCAATCCACGTTTCGGGATTCTTCAGCACTTAGGTAACGCATGGGCATACTCCGTGAAGTTATCTACTGATACGAAGTCCGCCACCTCTAAGAAGCGCTTCGACTTCTTCAGGGCGAACCCAGGCAAAATCGCCGGGAATCGAATGTTTGATCGCACTGGTTGCAACGCCCCAATCCAGGGCATTTTGCAAATCGCCACCCAGCAATCCATGAATCAAACCGGCAGCGAAGGAATCGCCCGCACCCAATCTATCAACAATTTCAACCTCATAAGTGCGAGTTTTGTAGACCTTGCCTTTTTGATACGCCATTCCCGTCCAAGTGTTACGCCAGACCAGCGGATTTTCCCTCAGGGTGATCGCAACGATATCGAGTTTGAATTTGTCTGCAACCTTTGCTGCAACTTCTTCGTAGTTGGATCCAGTGATGCCAAACACTTTCTCAACATCCTCTTCGGTGGTGATAAGCACATCGCAGTATTGCATCAAATCAGAAAGGCAATTGCCCGCTTCGGTAGTGGTCCAAAGCTTGACCCGATAATTCAAATCCATGCTGGTTTTCACACCAGCGGCTTTTGCAGCCATCATGGCTTCGCGGGTAGCCGCAGCACTAGATGCACTTAACGCTGGGGTTATCCCGGTAACATGAAACCATTTAGAACCTTCAAAAACCTTGGCCCAAGGAACCATGCCGGGCTGAACTGCTGCGATGGCAGAACCTTTGCGATCATAAATAACGCTGCTAGCGCGAGGGGCCGCACCAAACTCTAAAAAGTAAAGCCCTAGCCGTTCATCCTTGGAATACATTACGTGGCTGGTATCCACACCCGCTTCACGAGCATGATTTGCAACCAACCGACCGAGTGGATTATCAGGCAGGCGGGATATCCATGAGGCACTATGGCCCAAACGCGAAACCGCAACAGCAGTGTTCAACTCTGCGCCGCCAACTTGTAAATCTAAACTTTTAGCCTGCTCAATCCTGCGAAATCCAGGAGGAGACAGCCTGATCATCGCTTCGCCAAAAGTGATCACTTCAAACGCCATGATTATTTCCCTTTCAAGGTGGAGTTACGAAAATTCTTAACAATTTCGACATACTTGGAAGCAAGCTCGCGGATGCGATCAAAGTTTTTCTCTGCCACAGCTTTGGGCTCAACCAACTGGCTTCCAATCCCAAGGCAGCATGCGCCAGCTTCTAAAAATTTCTGCGCAGTATTGAGGTCAACACCTCCCGTTGGCATCATACGAACCTGTGGAAGAGGGCCGCGTACCGCCTTAAAAAACATGGGCCCCAGCACATCCGCAGGAAACACTTTGCAAACATCCGCACCAGCTTCCCATGCTGCCATGATTTCCGTCGGAGAAAATACGCCAGGCATGATCGCCTTGTCATAGCGCCTGCACATCTTAATCAAATCCAAATTCAGCACGGGAGATACCAGATATTCAGCCCCTGCAAGAATTGCAGCACGCCCAGTTTCTGTATCAAGGATTGTTCCAGCCCCCAGCATTATGCGATCGCCCAAAGCATGGCGAACCTGCTTAATAACATCAAGAGCATGCGGCACAGTCATGGTGATTTCAATAACTGTAACGCCACCATCCACCAGCGCCCGGGCAACCTCTACAAGCTGCTGACTGTCATGCGAACGAACAATCGCAACGATTCCCGTCTCAAGAACCTGTTTTACACATGCATCACGACTCATTGCAATTCTCCCTGGATGAAAATATTCATCCAGCTATTGTGATATATATTTGAAGAAGAGCAATAAAAGAATCTATCTTCGTTCGAAAAGAGACTGGGTTTTTACAATCGTAAACTCAGCAGGAAAGGTATGAAATGTATTCGTAACAATACAACCAGGGCGGGCATCTGCAGTAATAAATCCAAGAGGGGGCAGAGAAAAACGATGGGTGTTTTTAAAATGATGAATCAATCCCCGCTTAACACCATCCTGCAAAATCTCATTGTGAATCTTCAGAAAAATATCAGGTGCTAATGTTTCAACATGAAAACACATTTCATAATGAATGTTGTTGACACACGTCAGCCTCTTGGAAAGCCCCTGCTTAAGCTTGAAACCCATAAGGCGCTTAGCTTCAGGAAGCAATTGAGTTGATGAAGCCGCGATTTCGGTCAGAGTTAATTCAGGATGATCGAAGGTAATCTGATGGCCCGTGGTGGTGATGTCCACACGAAGTTTGTAATTCTCACGCTCGACCGTTTTAGTCGCAAGAATCTCAAATAACTCCGGGTGTAAATGCCTGCCATATACTTGGAACACCAAGTCTTGCACAGGCGGCCTCGATTCCAACATCATAACCTTTTCGTCCCCTATTTAATGATCTTATTTAACTAGTATAGTCATTATAAAGAAGGTTCACAACCTTAGTCGTAATCAACTTTAATCGAAGGCAGTTCTCACAGAATTGATTTTCATTCCCAAACATGAAAACTGCGGTATTTTTGCGAATATTAGCCTATTAAAAGAAAAAGGGCGGCCAGGGTTTTGCAACCACTGAGCGCCCCTTAAAATCGTCAATCAATTACTTTTTCTTCCAAACATGGATGAATTCGCCTGTACCAGACTTTGTGCTGAAAGCCTTAGGGCGTTCTTTTCCAGGTGGAGCGAAGCAAACGGTCCAAACATCTTTTTCGATTTTATAAATACCCAGGTAAGTCTTCCCCTTGAATTCGCCTGAAGTATCGGTTGAATCAATTTCTTTGGGCTTTTTTGTCGGGTCAATTTTGTGAGTTCCACCAAAGGAATCTTCGCCTACCTTAACCGAATGAACACCATTCTTATT
>DBCB01000333.1:3043-3245 GCA_002303765.1 Planctomycetaceae bacterium UBA969 | reverse complement strand
TCTTCTTAAGTCGCAGCACTTTGGTGAAAAATGGGGTAGACATTGGCTGGATATTGTTCGGTTTTCAGAATCGAGTGGCGGTGGGCGTACCGCATTATTCCCAGATTCTTGGCGTTATCGTGATTATGTCATCCGAGCTTTTAACAGCGATAAATCTTTCAATCGATTTTTACTTGAGCAAATAGCAGGAGATCTTCTTCCT
>DBCB01000333.1:0-3009 GCA_002303765.1 Planctomycetaceae bacterium UBA969 | reverse complement strand
CCAACGATAATCGTGAAAAAGCGGACAACATTATTGCGACATCTTTCCTTGCATTGGGCCCCACCAACTTCGAAAGACAAGACAAAAAAGTTCTGGAGATGGATGTCATTGATGAACAACTTGACACCCTAGGCAAAGCTGTTTTGGGCATGACCATTGGATGTGCACGGTGCCATGATCATAAGTTCGATCCCATTCCAACCCATGATTACTACGCTCTTGCAGGGATATTTAAAAGTACCAAGACTTTGATTCACGATAATGTTTCGAGATGGATTGATCACAAGCTTCCTGTGGATGCTGAAACTGAGAAAAAAATCACTGAGCACGATGCCAAGGTTGCACTTCTGGACAATAAAATCAAGGAACTCAAGAAGAAGACTACCACCAAGGGAGATGCAGTAAAAAAGATCATCGACCCGAAAGATCTTGATGGCATCGTGATTGATGATACCAAGGCCAAGAAAGTAGGCGAGTGGACTGTTTCTAAGTTCAGTAATTTCTTTATTGGTTCGGGTTACCTGCATGATGAAAACAAAAACAAAGGAGAACTTACTCTTAGTTTCACACCAGAATTTTCCAAGGCTGGCAAGTACGAAGTGTTGCTCGCTTATCAAGCTGGGCCTACAAGGGCTAATGATGTCCCTGTTACTATTTTCCACGGGGATGGCGAAACGGTAGTACATGTTAACATGCAGAAGAACCCGCCTATCGATGGGCGATTTGTAAGTCTTGGGCAGTTCAGATTTGAAAACTCGGGTCAGAACTTTGTTCTGATTTCGAACATGGATACCATGGGGCACGTAACTGTTGATGCAATGCAGTTTCTGCCTGTAGGGGGTGCTGAAAAAGTCGTAAAAACCCCTGCCAAGGGCGAAACAGTTGATGCAAAAGAACTTAAGAAAATGGAACTTGAGTTAAAGGAATTAAAGGCTAAGGGGCCGGTCAGGCCGGTTGCGATGTCTGTTGAAGATGATAAAAAACCAGCAGGAATTAACATTTGTATTCGGGGAAATGTTCATACCCCTGGTCCCTTGGTTCCACGCGGATTTCTTTCTGCAGTAAAGGTTAATAATGCTCCGAAAATTCCCGAGAACGAAAGTGGTCGCAAAGAATTTGCCCTTTGGCTTGGTGATGATTCTAACCCCTTGACTGCACGGGTTTATGCTAACCGTGCTTGGAGTTGGTTGCTTGGTTCGGGTTTGGTTCGCACTACCGATAATTTTGGCACCACCGGTGAAGCACCTACCCATCCTGAACTTCTCGACTTTCTCGCAGCGGAATTTATCAAGGATAATTGGTCGACTAAAAAATTAGTTCGCAAGATTGTAACTTCCCATACCTACAGGCAATCCTCCGAAGAAAGCACTTTGGCCCAGCAGAAAGATCCCGAGAATAAAGCCTTCAGCCATATGAATCGTAAAAGGCTGGAAGTCGAGTCGATTCGTGATGCCATTTTGATGGTATCAGGCAAGTTGGATTTTGCGATGGGTGGTTCGACGATAAACCTAGGCACCAGTAGTGAATACGGTTATAAGTTTACGGATTACAGGCGCAGTGTTTACACGCCGATTTTCCGAAACAACCTGCCCGAGATTTTTGAAGTCTTTGACTTTCCTGACCCCAACTTAGTGGTTGGAAAGCGCAATGTAAGTACCATTGCACCCCAGGCTTTGTATTTGATGAACAATTCTTTCATCATTGAAAAATCGGGCGAAGCTGCTTTGCATTTACTTAAAGAGAATAATCTTTCTGAATCGCAAAAAATTGAGAGCGTTTATTTTCAAGTTCTCGGAAGAGCCCCCACCCCCGCAGAAAATGCCAAGGTAATGTCGTTTTTACAGGAAAAATCCGAAAAAGAGAAAGCCCAGGCATGGCCTTTAGTCTTTCAAGCCATGTTTAGCACTCTGGATTTCCGATATTTACATTAAGATTAGTCATGCTATTACAGGGCAGACTTTACAGTATTAAGGAACTTGAACATGTTTAATCGAAGAAAATTTCTGGAAACCACCTCTTGTGGCTTTGGAAACCTTGCCCTGTTGGGCCTTGCTGGTACACAAGCCAAGGCTGCTACTCAAGGGAGTATGGATCCATTAGCTCCCAAGCAACCTCACCATACCCCTAAGGCCAAGCGTATTATCTTCCTGTTTATGCAAGGCGGGCCTAGTCAGGTTGATTCCTTCGATTACAAACCCTTGCTTGAAAAACGCGATGGGGATATGGAAGAGTTCCGCGATGCACGAGTGCTTGCCAAAACAGGTACTGTCATCAAGCATCGGGTGATGAAATCATTGTGGAAGTTTAATCAGTATGGCGAAACGGGTCGCCAAGTCTCCGATCTTTTTCCAAATATCGCAACGCATATTGATGATCTTTGCATGTTGCATGGAATGCGAACCGAAGGGGTTGCTCATGGCCCTGCAACTCTTTTCATGCATACAGGTTCGATTAATTTGATCCGCCCTTCGATGGGTAGTTGGGTTAGTTATGGTCTGGGTAGTGAAAATAAAAACCTTCCTGGTTTTGTGACCTTGTGCCCATCGATGGGTAATGGTGGTCCTAGGAATTTCAGCAATGCCTTTTTGCCCACGGTCTTTCAGGGGACTGCGGTGGGTCGTGCGGGCATCACCGCTAAGGATGCTACCATCAAGAATCTCTATCATCCTTCCATGAAAATAGAGGATCAAGGAAAGTACCTTGATTTCCTTCGCTCTCTTAATGCAGAGCAGTCTGTTAAAAGTCAGGCTGATAAAGATTACGAAGCTACTCTTAATTCTTTCGAGCTTGGTTGGAGAATGCAAAACTTCGCCCCAGAGGTTTTGGATCTTTCCCGCGAAACCAAGTCCACCCTCGATGATTATGGTATCGGGAATGCTACGACTGATAACTATGGCAGGCTTTGTTTGATGGCTCGTAGGCTTGCAGAAGCTGATGTTCGTTATATTCAAGTTAATTACGGCGATAATACCAACAACCCAGCTTGGGATCAGCATTCCAATCTTCCCA
>DBCB01000274.1:5153-8693 GCA_002303765.1 Planctomycetaceae bacterium UBA969 | reverse complement strand
TCATTCCGTGGCTAATCTTCTGCTTCTGTCTTTTCATCCTTCCGGGGTTAATCTTCTGCTACCTTTTACTTCTAACCATTCAAAACCAAATCTATTTGAATCAAACTTCGTTCTATGTTAAGTTAAATTCGATAGTAATTAGGCTTCACCCTGAATACTTCCCGCCTAAACAAAGAGAAACCATGGTTTTTGTTTTAGATCACGAAAACAGCTCAAAGTTTGGAACGATTGCTAAATTTGCATCGTCATTTCTTTTCGTGCTCTTCTTTTCAAACGCACTAGTTCATGCAGATATCAACATCAGCCCTGAAAAAGTAGTTCTTGATGGGCCAGAATCAACCCAACAAATATTGATAACTCGAATAGATAAGAAAACCGGAAACCGATCCGATGTTAGCAACCTTGCAAAGTACGCAATCGCAGACCCAAAAATCATCCGCATCGATTCCTTTGGCTTGATCGAACCAATTGCTGAAGGCGAAACCTTAATAACGGTATCCCATGAGGGCGAACAGGCACGCATTAATGTAAAAGTTGTCGGATTAAAGAACCCAAGGCCTGTTTCATTTGAACAACAAATCATCCCTCTTCTTACTAAAGCCAGCTGCAACTCGGGTGGATGCCATGGCAAAAATGAAGGCCAGAATGGTTTCAAATTGAGTGTGTTTGGCTTCGACCCTTTCGCAGATTTTCAATCCTTGGTGATGGAAGGAAGAGGCAGGCGTGTTTTTGCAGCTTCTCCAGAAAATAGCCTTCTCGTTGCCAAAGCATCCGCACGAATCCCCCATGGTGGTGGCAGAAAAATCGCCGAGGGCAGTCTACCCTATAAGCGCCTTCTCCGCTGGATTGCAGAGGGCATGAACTATAAATCTGAAAACACCAGTACTGTTGTTGCATTGGAAGTCCAACCTTCCCAGTTTATTTTAGAACCCAATGGCAGCCAGCAATTACGGGTAACAGCCATCAACTCCGAGGGAACCCGATTTTGTGTTACCGCAGAAGCGGAGTTCGAATCCAACGCCCCCACCATCGCTGGGGTAGATCGCAGGGGTGGAATTCAAGCGGGCGATAATCCAGGTGAAGCTGCAATCTTGGTGCGTTATATGGGTGAAGTCAATGTTTGCAGAATCACCATTCCGAGAAAGGGTTCGCCCTTTACACGGCCCAAGGAAAACAACTTCATCGATGCGCATGTCTGGAACAAGCTTTCGATGCTGGGGATTCCCCCCAGTGATCTTGCCAATGATGCAACCTTTATGCGCAGGGTTTACTTAGATACGATTGGAACGCTGCCCACTGCATTAGAGGCACGCAAGTTTTTGCAAGACACCGCAACCGATAAACGAACAAAACTCATTGATCAATTACTCGAGAGGCCTGAGTATGCAGATTTCTGGGCCATGCAATGGTCGGATCTACTAAGGGTGGATCGTGATGCGATTACTGCACAGGGTGCGATTGGGATGACTCGCTGGCTGAGGGGGCAGTTTGCAGAAAACAGGCCTTACGATGAAATGGTAAAGGACATCCTTCTAGCCCAAGGCAGCACCACTGCGGAAAGCCCTGCTGCGTTTTACAAAGCACTTACCACACCAGAAATCATAAGCCGTTCTGTTAGCCAGCTTTTTCTGGGCGTTCGAATTGAATGTGCGCAGTGTCATCATCATCCTTCAGAAAAATGGGGGCAGGATGACTACTTTGCCCTTGCGGGGTTCTTCACAGGCGTGGCAAAGAAAACTCTGCCAACGGGTTCGGAATCAATCATAGGCAAAGTTGGAAACGATCTAAAAAACCCTCGCACCAAGGCTCTGATACCCACCAAGGCATTGGGTGAAAAAGAAGCATCTTCTTTGATAGTTACCGATAGGCGGGAATTGCTTGCCAACTGGATGCTGAACGAGAGCAATCCATTTTTTGCAAAGTCTATTACAAATCGAATCTGGTCTCATTATTTTGGCAAGGGCTTGGTAGAACCTATTGATGATTTCCGAACCACCAATCCTGCAAGCAATGAACCCCTTCTAGACGAACTTGCGCTTCATCTAAAGAAAAACAAATACAACTTGAAGGCGCTTACGAAAACTATTTTGAATTCGCGCACCTATCAACTGGGAATCGGAACTCCTCTTAACACCAACGATGAGCAAAACTTCTCCCACAGTATCAACCGAGCGATGCCTGCAGAAGTTTTGCTTGATGCGATCACGCAAGTAACAGGAATTGCAGAGAAGTTCAACGGCTGGCCCGAAGGAGTGCGAGCCATTCAGGTTTGGGACAATCGAATGCCATCGTATTTTCTAAAACTTTTTGGCAGACCGGTACGAGCAAGTGTTTGCGAATGCGAAAGAAGCAACGAGCCAAGCATTGCCCAAGCGTTGCATCTAATGAATGCACCTGAAATTGTCGCCAAGATTCATGCGAGAAAAGGCACTGCCAGGCAGTTGGCAGAATCTAAATTGACTGCGCCTGAAATCATCGCTGAGTTATACTTGGCGGTGTTGTGTAGATTCCCCACAGCAAAAGAAACTGAAGTTTTGCTGGAATTATTCAAAGAGGCGGGAGCAGACAGAAGATCTGCGGTTGAAGATGCCTTGTGGACGTTGTTCAACACTAAGGAATTCGTTTACATCCATTGATATACCGATGAAAAGCTGCACTCATAAAGGAAAAAGTCATCATGATGAATGAACCAATGAAACAGTCGAATCTTTTTTGCGATGGCGTCTCTAGAAGGCAGGCATTGCGAATTGGCGCCTCGGGATTTCTTGGCGGGCTTACACTTCCCAAGCTTTTCCAGATGGAAGCCACCGCTGCCACCGGTCAGGCTGTCAAAGCAAAATCGTGCATCTTTCTTTATCTTCAGGGTGGGCCATCCACCATTGATATGTGGGACATGAAACCCGATGCACCTGCTGAAATTCGCGGACCTTATAAGCCGATCCGCACCAATGTCGTTGGCACCATGGTGGGCGAGCATTGCCATCGAAGCGCCAAGATTGCAGACAAATACACCATCCTTCGTTCTCACAGTCATAACGATAACGGGCATACCACGGGTTCGCATTATGTACTTACGGGGAACCGGCCTAATTTTGCTGATGGTGCGAATTCGCGCATCCCCGTCAACGAGCTTTATCCTTCGCTTGGTTCGATTGTTTCACGCGAATTGGGAACTCGAGGTAGTGTTCCTCCTTACATCAATATGCCACACCCTTTAACTGCAGGGGGGCCGGGGTTCTATGGTGCAGAGCACGCACCCTTTGTGATCGAATCTGACCCTGTTCAACCTGATTTCGAAGTCAAGGATTTGCAAACCGATGAGCGGCTTAGCGAACTCCGATTCAAGCGTAGGCAACGGGTGCTCAAAGGCCTGGAAAAAGATTCCGTGCAATCGGGCAGAGCCAACACCATGGCTACCTATTACGACAAAGCTAGGGATTTGATCACATCGCCCGAAGCTCGAAAAGCCTTCGATCTTAAGAGTGAGCCGGAAAAACTTCGTACCGCCTATGGCCATACTTCCCTAGGGCAATGCTCGCT
>DBCB01000274.1:0-5089 GCA_002303765.1 Planctomycetaceae bacterium UBA969 | reverse complement strand
GGTAGTTGGGATACCCACTTCTCTTGTTTCCCTAGCTTGGAAAAAGACTTGATTCCCCACGCTGACATGGCATTTAGCACTCTCGTTTCCGATCTTCAAGACCGTGGTTTGCTGGATAGCACCTTGGTGGTGATGATGGGTGAAATGGGAAGAACCCCACGCATTAATGATAAGGCTGGGCGCGATCATTGGTCGCAGGCGCAAAGCGTTTTACTTGCAGGCGGCGGCATTAAACCTGGCATCATTGTTGGTGCAACTGATAAGACAGCATCGTTCCCAACGACAGAACCCTTCGGCGTTGCGGATGTTCTACGAACCATTTTTCATCTGATGGGAATCGATTCGGACAAAGTGTACCGCACTCCTCTTGGCAGACCTGTGCCTATTGTCAGCGGGGGCAAGGTCATCAAGGAACTTCTGGTTTAAACCTAACTGGTCAGTATTCCAGCATTCCCAGACTTGGAAAAAAGATAATGCGTTCAATACAACCCATAATTATGCTAGCGACTGCTTTTGCACTGCTAATATTGCAGCATGAAGCAAGGGCGCAACTCATACCGGGCGGGATTGGATACGCCCATCCTGCGGGTGGAAAAGCTGGCACAAAGATTGAAGTAAAGCTAGGTGGGCAGGATTGGACACCTGACACCGAGTTTTTCGTAGGCGATAAAAGGGTTAAACTCGAACTGCTTACACCGCCTGGCCCGGTATTAATGCACGAGCCACCTTATTGGTTCGATATTAAAAGTTTTGCAAGCGACCCTGCCCTGCCCCGCGAAATATCCGCCCGCTTTACTCTTCCCGAAGGAATGCCAGCAGGCCCGATTCACTGGCGCGTTGCCAATGCCAACGGTGCAGGCAATGGCGGTATATTCATGGTGGGCAATACACTTGAAATTCTTGAAGATGAATCTCTACGAACCCCTCAGCAGCTTCCAGCTTTTCCCGTTACTGTTTCAGGCAGATTAAAACGCATCGAGGAAGTCGACCGCTATCAATTCAAGGCCAAAAAATCTGAGCTGATCACTTGCGATCTTTTCGCTCGTAGGCTGGGTTCCGATTTCAACGGGGTGATCGAAGTCTACGACCAGAACAAGCGCAAAGTTGCGGAATTATTCGACACCGAGGGTACAGATCCAACCCTGACTTTCGCTGTCCAAAAAGATAACACTTATACCGTATCCATCAGAGATGTGGACTACCGCGGGTTTAGGTCATTCACTTACAGGCTTGTGGTGGATAGTGGGCCAAGAATTCTTACTACAATTCCTGCTGCAGGCAAGCGTGGCCAGAAGCAAACCATCGAGTTCATTGGCATCGGTGTTGCAACAGGTAAAGCGAAAATCGAAAGCATTAAGAAAGAAGTTGCGTTCCCCGCTGATGAAAAAATGGCTTCCTTTGCATACAAGCTTGAAACACCCTTTGGCAACGGCCAAAGCTACTCCTTTCCGCTTAGTAACTTTGATGAAAAAGTTACGGGAACAGAATTCATTACGGCTCCGGGCGCAGTAACGGGCCGCCTGACTGAGGATAAAAAGTCTGACACTTATAGTTTTAAGGGTAAAAAAGGCGAGCTTTGGACTATCTCTTGCGATGCCATAAAAATCGGCTCCAACTTGGATATTAATCTTTCTGTTCTTGGGCCCGATGGCAAAGAACTCGCATCCAAAGATGATTCTTCACCAAGCATGGATCCGGAACTTCCCATCACCCTGCCTGCAGATGGTGATTACAAAATCATCGTTCGTGATCTCTCCGGAAAAACCAAAACTCCCGCTTCTGTATATAGGCTGGTGGTTGATAAAACCAAAGTCAATTTCAAGCTACGAACCCTTCCTGCTGCAAGTGTGCCAATTGGGGGAACCTTGGCATTGGCCATCGCCATCACCCGCGAAGCTGGTTTTAAAGAACCCGTTACCCTGACTTTTGCTAATCTTCCCGAAGGTGTTAGCGTTCCTGCAAATCTGATCATTTTGCCAACAGTGGCTTCCTTGAGTGTAACTTTAACTTGCACCAAAGATGCACCAGCTTCTGCAGTGCTGGCAAAAATTACTGGAACCGCAAAAGTTGCAGATCAAACGATTACCAACACCGTGCTGGTGCCACTTAAGGGATACCTCGCTGCACGAAACCCCGATTCAAATCTGACAGAGGAAATTCTGGTTGCAACCACTATTAAGCCTCCTTTCAAAGTTAAGCCTGTGGTAGCAGATGGAGGCATTCGGGTTCACCGGGGTGCAACTTATCTTCCTGAAATTATCATCGAACGAAATGAAGGATTCAAAGGCGAGATAACCCTAGATATGGCAGGTACCCAATCCCGACATAGGCAAGGAATCCGAGGCCCGGTCTTAGTCGTTGGGCCTGAGGTAAAAAAACTTTCTTATCCGGTTTTCCTTCCTGAATGGCTTGAAACAGCCCGAACCTCTAGGATTGCATTGGTCGCAATCGCCCAAATCCCAGATCCCAAAGGAAAAATCAGGTATGTGCAAGCTGCTATGGATGGCCAAGTTACAATGTCCATTGAGGGAGCTATGTTGAAATTATTGCATCCTCCGGAAGAACTTGTGCTGCAAAGCGGAGCATCTTTTGAAATAACGCTTAAGCTTGCCCGTTCTAACAAATTAAAAGAGCCTGTAAACTTAGAGCTACTTGTTCCTGAAGAAATCAAAGGTTTGGTTACTTTTAACCCCATGGTTTGGCCAATCAATAGCGATACCCTAAAAATAAAGGTTGCAACCAAACCTGAAGCCAAGCTGGAAGGGCTTTGGTTGTTAACTGCGAGGGTTACAACGCAATTTGAAAAGCACCCCGTTGTTTCCGAAACTGGCATCGAAGTTGAGTTTCTTCCGGCTAAAGAAAACCCCAGCTCGGCGAATCCTGCATTAAAAAAGTAGACCTACCCTTCTATCGCTTACCACTAATCAACATAAACCATAACTGCATAAAGCCTTATGGCGAATAGGATCTCTCAGGTTATTTTGTGCTTTTTCGTGCTTTTAATTTCTCTTTTCGGGTTTTGTGACCTAGGTTTACAATAGTAATGACGGTTAAATCTTTTTAACCCTTGCATTCTCATGGGATTTCTCCGAATGAACTGGATATCGAAAAAACATAGGGCGCGGAAAGGCATAGTAGCGGTCGAACTCGCTATCTGCGCACCGTTTGTATTCTTGATGGTAGTTGGTTTACTTGAGCTTTCCCGAATGGCCCAAGTGCAGCAAATTTTATCGAATGCAGCAAGAGAAGGCGCCCGACTTTCCGCTCAGGGCCTGATTATTAATTCCACTGGTTCCAGCACACAGATCAATTTAAATTCTGGAACCCCTTCCGTAACTTCTATTGTTAAGGACACCATTGCAAGGGCTGGTTTGCCCTCGACCAATGTCACAGTTCAATTTGCAGCCCTAACCGGCACCCCCATCACCCACCCATACCAAGCGGTGAAAGGGCAAGTGTTCAAGGTTACTGTTACAATCCCCTATGCCGATGTGAACAACATTAATTTTAATATGTTTAGCCCAAGTTCAATGACATCATCCGCAACCATGGTTTCGCTTGTGGATGACCCTTTTTCCATCAATGCAACATTACCTACGAATTAAAGGAAGCGATCCATTGCTAGTGCCAAGTTTTAACATCACAGAAAAAAGAGAAGGGGCAGCCATGGTAGAAATGGCTGTAGTCCTTGTTGTTTTCCTGATGATGTTTATGGGGATACTCGAGTACGGGAGGTACTATTATCTTGTTCAAGTCTCAAATAATGCTGTAAGGGAAGCGGCAAGATATGCAGTAGTTCATACAGGCGATGGCACAACCTCCACTCAGGTTAGCAATGTGGCTACCACGAAAATGAATGGTACACAAAACATGCTCTCAGGCTACACGGTTTCCGTTCAGAATGTAAACACATCGACAGGCGTAGCTATACCTAACAGCAATTGGAATGATGCGCAATTTGGTGGTGCAATCATGGTTAAGATTTCAGGCACTTATACACCATCAGCACCTTTCCTTTTGTTTCTTCCCTCATCTTTTACATTTCAGGCTGCGACGATTATGAATAGTGAAGGCAACTAAGAGGATATAAACCATGACAAAAATAAAGTTTATAAAAAAAGCAAGAAAAGCAGCCATCCTTCCAATGCTTGCGATAAGTATGGTCGCCTTGGTCGGTATGATCGCATTGGCTGTAGATATAGGAATATTAGCTCAAACAAAATCCCAACTACAAAGCGCTGCGGATGCAGCAGCACTATCAGGCTCGCGGGGTTTGACTGGCGACATTAGCACCGACAATAACCGGGCTGCAGTCAATGGGTTGGCGTTAAATACAATTCAGGCATCGAAAATCATGGGGCAAACCGTTCAAGCAAGCCAAATGACAACGCAAGTTGGTTATTACAATTACGATGCAGTTTTAGGCAAGTTTCAGACTATCTTTACAGGCAGCAAACCAGCAACTGAAAACTGGAGTGCTGTGAAAACAGATGTTACTTTTAGTCAGCCAACTTCTCTTGCAAAGTTCTTCAATTACTCTGCTTTTTCTGCAACCGCTTCAGCAACGGCTGTGCATCGCCCCAGAGACTTAGCCATTATTTTGGATTATTCTGGTTCCATGCGCTTCAACAGTATTCCAGCCTATCCTACTACTGGTTCGATTTCAGGATCCATGAATCCCGACCCAAATATCCCAAGATTTGGACCTTGGTCGACGATCACTTCTGTGATGCAACGCACCACACAATACGGCGATTCCGCACCCAACAACCATACCATCGAAACAGATGATGGGCCCCCAATTGTAAAAGACTTTTATTGCAAGCAGGCTGATGGTTCTTACATCAGTGCTTTTTACAGACCACTTACGCCCTACAATTGGCGCACATCTTCTACCAATTTCGCCCTACCAGCCCCGGACAATTTCCAAGACCAATCTAATACTCCAGTGCAGTTTACAGGCTCCTCCACTGGCATGGGGGGCGATCGCTGGCCCAAAACCAATGGTTATAACCTTGGCGCAGTTCCTAATAATACGGGGACCCCTTACGCTTCCACCGTGCAGCAATATGTTTCTGGTAATACGACT
>DBCB01000244.1:12093-12743 GCA_002303765.1 Planctomycetaceae bacterium UBA969 | reverse complement strand
TTTCTTGAAGGCAAAAGCTTTACCGGTAAAGGGATTTAAAAGAAGCAAAACATCTTTACCGCGAAGAACGCAAAGAGGCAAAGAAAAGGGGTGTCAGAGCCGGAAGTGTGAGCGACGGTTCTTTCCGTCATTCTCGCGTAGGCGGGAATCCAGAAATACAGGCAGTCAAGAAGATTGTTCCACCGTCGCTGACGCTTCCGGCTCTGAAAGAAAATTGTGGGTGAGGGTGAGCAGCGCAGTATTTCTATTGAGATGCTCTGAAAGAATAAGCATTACCCACCGTCGCTGACACTTTCTTCGCAGGGGCACTTGAGTCGAATAGATAGGCGAAAATATTAGTATCAATCGCATTCATGTAATTCTTTGCGCGAAAACTTTTCCGCTATTCCAGCAATGGGGTGCTGGTGAATGATTTGTTGCAATCGATTCCATGCTTCAAGAGAGGAACTTTCAGGAGCGACCGTTTCAATTGTCAACTTGACACGGGTTTGATCTGGGAATGGAAGGGCCGCATCAGGCTTTAAAAGTCCATTTTCCACTGTCGCTAATACTTCTGCTGTCATAATTCCGCTCCTCACTTGAATTCATTATAACATCTCCACGATGGATAAACTTAAAAAACATAAGCAAAGCCATCGTTTAATCCTCGA
>DBCB01000244.1:3437-11965 GCA_002303765.1 Planctomycetaceae bacterium UBA969 | reverse complement strand
AGGCACTGGAACAATGGTTACTTTTTCAAGAGAATCGGGCCAAGCTTTATCAAACGCAGCTTGCATGCGAATAGCTTCAATAATTCGAAGCGCTGCAATTCTTCTTTCCATTTTTGGGCTAGCTTCCATCACCCTGCTAACTGCAGGAAGAATCATCGCAGAAAATGTTCCCAAGGGAAAAGGCGACAACACCGAAGCTTCAGGCTTCTTAATAGTTGCATCTAATTCCTTAATGCGCTTCCTTGCAAGTGGATACGGAATGCTGTTCCATTTAATCATGTTCTGGTAGGTTTTATCGTAGTGCAAAACTTCCGCCATTAAGATTATCTGCAAGGGCGTGATATTGATAAGCATGGGTTCAGTGATGCCGTGGTCTAGAAGCGCCTTCTTTGCGGCATCAATATTCAGAACCAAAGCAGCTTGAACAAGCATTTGTTTTAGGGAACTTTTATTATCTGATCCATTGATCTGCTCGAGTAACGGGAATACTTTCATCATTTCTTCCTGAGCAATCGGAGTCACTTTCCCTGAATAAAGCATGTCCCGCATTCCGGGAAATAGATTATCAATCATGAGAACTTCACCACCCAAACCGGTGCTGAAATTCACCAACGGTTGAGGCAGCGTAGTCAATGCCCAGTAAAGGTTAGGTGCTTTTTCATGGGTGATCAGTTCATCAATCCTTGGTAACATCATCGTGCCTGCGGCTACTGCAACTAATCCTTGAATCAATGTTGGACCTTCGCCCAGATGACGCGAAAGGGTAAGGCCGGTTCTGATATCTGCAAGCGCCTTTTCGATTTCCCCTTTTTTTAATTGCACCCTGCAATCAATGGACAACGCCCTGGAAAACTCACGCATCCCTTGCAAATCGGGCAGAAGCATTGAAATGCCATCCTTGCGAAGCTTGGCAAGCATATCCCAATCACAATAAGTTTTTAAAGCTGATTCATGCAACTGCGTCAACATTTCCTGAGGGATGTGGATTTCTTTTTCATCAAGTTCCTTCAAGGAAATGGAAAGCCATTTGTCTTGCTTCTTTGAGTATTCTTTTTCATTGCGGTAACTCATCCAGTCCGGGCTAAATGCACGGTAATACCCTTGAGCTGCATTACCATTCACCTGAGTTCTAACTTCAGGATAAAGGGTGTATCGCAAAGCGGGACTAGGCTCTGCTTTGGGTTTGATTTTAAGTTTATACACCGGTGTGTTGGCATTTGGTTTTGCCTCGGGGGCTAATTGCGCATTGGCAGTAGTTATCAAAAGCTGGCTTAATACCAAAAAAGAGGTTTTGAAAAGAATGTGCATGATACGCTCCCTGATTCTAATGGTTGCAAACGAGGATGTTAAATTGGATTGAGTATACTGTTTGTATTAAACCACATTGTTAGGAATTAAAACTTTACGAAGTTTCTCCAGAGCAATAAATTGAATTTGCCTGACACGTTCCTTTGAAAGTTTAAGGAGTTTGCCAACTTCTTCCAAACTAGTAAGGGGTTTATCACCTAAGCCGAATCGTTCAGAAAGTATCAATTTTTCTCTTTCGTCCAATATATCGCAGTCTTTGGAAAAATAGGTGTCCAACACAGCAAGAGAAGTAGTATGAGAAGCCGGAACAGTAGAACTCCCAGATACATCAAAATTGTTACCAAACAAATGATCTAAAGATTCACACTGTACCATTTTCTCTGCCGTATTTTTATAATTGAGTCTAGATAAAGCACGCATTAAGCAGGTGAAAGCATAGGTGCTGAATCTTATCCCTTTCCAAGGATTGAAAGCTGCCACTGCTTGTATCAAAACAATAGTGCAGTTACTTGAATTATCATCCGCCATGAAACGCATGGGAGTCCATTTATTGACAGCTTTAAACACCAATTTGCGATTACCTTCAACAACTAAATTCCTTAGATCAAAATAAGCGTTTTTCCAGTATTTTTTGCGAGAAACATTAGGTTCATTAAAAAAGCGAAAGCCAGCATAGTGCATTCTTCTTGAAATATCTTTTGTATAATCCTCAGGCATATACGAATCAGAAAAATTCAGAGAGGGGAAGTTCGAAGGGTGGTAAAGTTTTAAAGCTTTGCTCGTACTAAAAGATTTGTTGTAAATAAATTTGATACCAGCCTCTGAAGGATGGGAAGAATAGTCTTTTATAATTTTGATAGCCATTAAAACACTCCTTCACTAAAGGTTCATATCGTTCAATTTAGATTACCGGAGCGATTTGGAAGTGTCAACATAAATAAAACGATTTGCACGATTTAGTTTTAGATTGTTGTTTTATCCTGTAGAATGACGATAGGATACAATGATATTTATTATCAAAAGTTTTCAGCGAGTTAAATAAATAATGGATGTAGCCCAATATATTTCAAGCCAGTTAGCCGGTAAGATTCTTGGTGTAAGTGTTTCAACGGTTAAAAGGTGGGTGGATGACAAAATCCTTCCAGCTGACATAACTCCGGGCGGTCATCGGAAAATTTTAGTAGCTGATTTAATTAGACTTTCACGACAAGGAGTGTTGCCCGTTGGGGATTTTTCTAAATTGCCTTTAATCGAAACCCAACCGAATAATAGCAAATTTCTTCAGATTTCTGCTGATAATTTTTATCAAGCTCTTCGTAATCAAAGTCTACTATCTTGCAATAATATTATTTTATCTGCTTATAAAAACAAAATGCCTATTGAGAAAATTACAGATGAAATTATTCAACCTAGTATGGCTAGAATTGGTGAAGAGTGGGTGAACGGGACCCTCCCAATTTTTTATGAACATTGCGCTACTCAGATTTGCATTTCTACTCTTTTTAAATTGCGTAACTTTATCAACTCAAGAGATAATACTAACGGGCCGATTGCGATTGGGGGCTGTATCACTAATGACCATTATCAATTAAGCAATATGCTGGTAGATATTTTATTGTTTGATCTTGGTTGGAATACAGTAAATATTGGCTCTAATACCCCGATTCAGTCGTTTATTGATGGTATCAATCACTTCAACCCCAGGCTGGTTTGGATGTCTACAACCAATATTTCGAATATTGATGAATTTGTTAAAGACAATCTTTTACTATTTGAAAAAGTCTGTAGCGCGGGTTCTGTGCTAGTAGTTGGTGGGCAAGGGTTAACTCCTGCGATTCGAAAAAAAATAAAGTTTCATTTTTATGGCGACACGATGTGTCATTTGGCCGACTACGCTAGAGGATTATTTCCCCCTGCCGTTTTGCCCCAGCGTGGAAGACCACCTTTACCGGTTTAAATTTGGCTAACGTAAAGCTTCGCCTCAAAGTTGACTCTATTATTGATGACTGTGATAACAACGCATCCCATGATTTTGTTAAGGTGGAAAGTTGGGAAAGCGGTTGAAAATCTATGAGAATGTTTCAAATTATTAATGGTTCATCTAAGATATTTTTCAATAAAGGGTTTTAATAATTTGGCCGAGGCAGCATTGGTTCACGGGGTGTTTATGTTTTGGGTAGTTAATCCCAAAACGTTCCTGTTTGCATTTATTTAGTTTTGATCTTGAAACTTTCAGTTACAATCTTCAGAGGCTTGATTTTTAACTTACAAGAATAGATCTTGCTTCTGTTATTAAAGCCATTGCTCCTAAGAACTTAATAGGCGGATTTACGATCATGCATATCACTTCATTTTGTATTAATATTTTTGTCTCTTTTTTGGTTGCCTTTATCTGTGGGCAATTTGTTAACGCAGTCGAGATTGATTTTAATAGACAAATTCGGCCTATTCTTTCTGAGAATTGTTTTCAGTGTCATGGGCCGGATCAGTCCCACCGAAAAGCTAATTATCGTTTGGATACCAAAGAAGGGGTTTTCGCTGTTGGTAAATCAGGGACTAAAAACATTTTGCTGCGGGATGCAAAGAATAGTGAATTAGTTCATCGAATTGAAGTTGAAGGCGATGGGTTAATGCCACCGTTAAAATCAGGTAAAAAACTTAACGCTGATCAAATTAAGCTGATCAAACAATGGATTAATGAAGGTGCAAATTATGGAGAGCATTGGGCTTTTGTTGTTCCCAAATCAAGTAGTGTTCCTGGTGTTATTAATAGCAAGTGGGTTAAGACTCCTATCGATGCTTTTGTGCTTAGCCGCCTCGAATCTAATAATATAATTCCATCGTCTCAAGCCTCCAAAGAGGTTTTAATCCGAAGGCTTACTTTAGATTTAATTGGGTTGCCCCCAACATTAAAAGAAATTGATGATTTTCTTCGTGATGATTCTCCCCAAGCCTACGAAAAAGTTGTTGATCGCTTGCTTGCTTCAAATCAGTACGGCGAGCGAATGGCTATGCAATGGCTTGATTATGCTAGGTTCGCGGATAGTAATGGTTTCCAAACCGATTCAAGTCGAAGTATGTGGCCTTGGCGAGATTGGGTTATTAATGCTTACAACTCAAACATGCCTTTTAATCAATTCACCATTGAACAAATTGCTGGTGACATGCTTCCTAATGCCACCAAATCTCAAATTATTGCAACAGGATTTAATCGGAACCATCGCCTTAATGGCGAAGGTGGACTTATTGCAGAAGAATGGCGGATTGAAAATGTTATTGACCGGGTTGACACTACTAGCCAAACTTGGTTAGGGTTAACCATGGCTTGCGCTCGGTGTCATGATCATAAATATGATCCAATATCACAAAAAGAGTTTTACCAATTCTTTGCATTTTTCAACAATCTTCCTGAAAGTGGAACCTTGGCAGGAAATCAAACGGGTGGTAATACTGATCCCGTTGAAAAAATTGAATCTCCTTTACAAAGTGCAGAGTCTTTGAAAATCGAACTTGCAATTAAAGAACAAGAGGCGTTGATTTTAAAACTTGATGAAAAAGTTGATCATATGATTAAGGAGTGGGAACCGGTTTTTAAAGCGAAAGTTAAATCCACAGATAATATTTGGATTCCTTTAAATCCAACGAATGTAAAATCTGAAGGAGGTGCAAAATTTAGCAAACTTCCGGATGGCTCCTATCTTGCTGGTGGTAAAAATCCTGCCAATGATATTTACACCATTACAGCTAATGTATCGAAAGGTGCTTTTTCAGCAATTTTATTGGAATGCTTTCCAGATCCCTCCTTGCCCAATCAAAGTTTGGGACGGTTTTCTAATGGGAACTTTGTGCTCTCAAAAATTGAAGCGGAGTTATCTTCTCCTTCATTAAAAGTACCTCTTAAAATATCTTTCAATAAAGCGATCGCTGATTATTCGCAAAAAGGTTGGGATATTGCTAATGTCGTAAGAAATGATTCTTCCAAAGGCTGGGCTGTTGATGGGCCGACTCGACGGGATAATACTAAAGCCATGTTTGTATCGCCTCAATTGGTTGATATTCCCGAAAATGCCACAATAAAAATTAGTTTGTCTCACCAAGCTTTATCCCATCATAATATTGGTCGTTTCAAGGTCGCTATTTCATCAGTCCCTGGAGAATTAATTACCCTCAATGGTTTTCAGATTCCGGTAAGTGTTACGAAAATACTTGAAATTGATATCCAGAAAAGATCACTTCTACAAAAAGAAGAATTAAGGAAATATTACAAGGCTACATCTTTCAAAGAACATAAGTTAGCCAGCGACAAACTTCTTCTTCTTAAAAATAATCTTGCTGATAGTAAGAAAAATATACCCGGTGTTATGGTAATGAAAGAAGGACCAGTCAGAGATACTTTCATGCTTATTCGTGGCGAATATGACAAAAAAGGATCAAAAGTGGTTGCCGGTTTACCCTCAGTTCTTCCCCCGCTTCCCAAAGACAAGCCTATGAATAGGTTGGGGCTAGCTTACTGGATGGTCGACCCTTCGAATCCCCTCACATCAAGAGTATGGGTTAACCGCATGTGGGAAAAGTTTTTTGGGTATGGCTTAGTTCGTACTAGCGAAAACTTTGGTGCTCAGTCCGATTTCCCATCTCACCCGGAGTTATTGGATTGGCTTGCAAGTAAGTTTGTATCTTTGAATTGGGACATGAAAGCGATGCAAAAAATAGTGGTAATGAGTTCTGTTTATCAACAGTCTTCTAATCTTAATTCTAACTTGCTAAATATAGACCCTGAAAACCGACTGCTAGCCCGAGGTTCTAGGCTTCGTTTGTCTGGTGAAACTCTTAGAGACCAAGCGCTGTTTGCAAGTGGATTAATGGTAAATAAAACAGGTGGCCCCTCTGTTCGTCCTTATATGCCTGAGGGGGTTTGGGATGAAACAAGTCGATATGGGGATCTCAGGAATTATAAGCATGACAAAGGGGAAGCCCTTTACCGAAGGACAATGTATACCATCTGGAAAAGGACAGCAGCTCCTCCCACCATGCTTCTTTTTGATGCGCCTAACCGTGAAGCTTGTAGCGTTAAAAGATCCAGAACTAATACCCCACTTCAAGCATTAGCTTTATTAAATGAGATTACTTATGTTGAAGCAGCACGAAAACTTGCTGAAAAAATGATTCGTGAAGGTGGGAATACTCCCGAAGATAAATTAACCACTGGTTTTAGAATTGTTACCGGCAGACATCCAGATTCATCGGAGTTATCAATATTGATAAAGGGCTTCCATAAAGATTATCTAGATTTTAAATCGAAACCGGAAAATGCTAAACGATTTACCTCGCTTGGTGAATCCTCTAGTGCAAACACAATTGATATTAATGAATTGGCAGCTTTTACTCTTTCTGCAAATATTCTTCTCAATTTAGATGAAGTAGTAAATCGAGAATAGTTTTAAAACCTTAGTTATAGGCATGATACCAATGAAAATTTCCAGTCTTTTGCAATTCCAAGACCAATTAAACCGAAGGGCTTTTTTTAAAGGTGCTTCTTCGGTAATGACTGCTGCTGCAATGGATTCCTTGAATTCGCAAGGGTTATTTGGGAATACAACCAACATCAAACCCAAAGCAAAAAGAGTTATTTATCTTTTTCAATCGGGTGCCCCTTCCCAGATGGATTTGTTTGACAATAAGCCTGCGATGATTGCTAGAAAAGGTGAGGATCTTCCTGATTCTATAAGAAAAGGCCAACGCCTTACCACAATGACTTCGGGCCAGTCTAAATTTCCCATTGCCCCTTCCATTTTTAAATTTGCAAAACATGGTAAGTCCGGCATGGAGTTAAGTGATTTGATTCCTGCAATATCTTCTGTTGCAGATGATATAACTTTAATCCGATCTATGCATACCGAAGCAATCAACCATGACCCTGCTATTACTTTTTGCCAAACAGGTTCTCAATTAGCTGGTAAACCTAGCATTGGTTCCTGGGTTAGTTATGGATTGGGTAGCGAAAATCAGGAATTACCTGCATATGTTGTCCTTACTTCATTCGGCACTGGCAGGCCTGATGATCAACCTCTTTACGATCGTCTTTGGAGTGCAGGATTTCTACCTTCAAAACATCAAGGAGTAAAGTTCAGAAACAAAGGCGATGCTGTTTTGTATTTATCAAACCCCGCAGGTTTAGATTCCGGGGTTAGGCGTGATTCGCTTGATAGAATTGCCGCTCTCAATAAAAAACATTTTGATGCTGTTGGCGATCCGGAAATTCAAACAAGAATTAGCCAATATGAAATGGCGTTCCGGATGCAAACTAGTGTTCCTGATCTGCTCGATACCTCTAAAGAACCCAAACATATTTTAGATCTTTACGGCCCCGATGTTTCCAAGCCCGGAAGTTATGCTTCCAATTGCTTGCTTGCACGAAGGCTAGCTGAACGCAATGTTAGGTTTATCCAGCTTTTTCATATGGGATGGGATCACCATGGCGGATTACCTAATGCTATTAGAGGGCAGTGTAATGATGTTGATAAAGCTACTGCAGCTTTGATTACTGATCTTAAGCAGCGAGGGCTATTGGAAGATACCCTGATAGTTTGGGGAGGAGAATTTGGGAGAACGATTTATTCGCAGGGCGGTATTACAGAGAATAATTATGGCCGAGATCATCATCCCCGGTGCTATTCTGTTTTTCTGGCAGGAGCCGGTATCAAAAAAGGTTTTGCGTATGGTTCAACTGATGATTTTTGTTATAACATCACTGAAAATCCTGTGAGCGTATACGATTTGAATGCTACTATTTTAAATCAGCTAGGGATTAACCACGATTCATTAACATTTAAATTTCAAGGCCTTAATGCCAAGTTGACTGGTGTCGAACCTGCAAAAATAATAAAAGATATTTTGTCGTAACCGTGTAAAAATAATTCGAAAACGCTTGTTTGTTTAAGATGACATCAAAAAGAGATTTTATAAAATAAGTGATGAAGGTTTTATAGGTAAAGTTTTGGGGCTTAGTTTATTTATTAATAAATTCACGAAATAGTTTTTTTTGATTCTTTAAGGTTATAGATCGATAGTTTTAGCAATCTAACTTATTTAACTTATAGGTTTAATTACTTTTTTATTTCAAAAAGAAAAGGTCAACATGAACATCACACCCCGGACATTGGATTCTGACATACATTTGTTAGGTGAGATCCATGGGGATGCCATATTAAAGCAAGACT
>DBCB01000244.1:2325-3421 GCA_002303765.1 Planctomycetaceae bacterium UBA969 | reverse complement strand
AAAGAAAGCCGGTAAAACGGCTTTTGCTTTAATTGAGGAAATCAAATCAAAGTCATTGGTAATTCGAGAAACTAACAGTCTTGTAGAAGCCCGAAAATTAATTTCTAAGCTTGATGGAATTGAAATTAAAGATCTAAGGTTGCTTATTAGAGCCTTTGGCGTTTATTTTGATTTGTTAAACCTGGCAGAGCAACAAGCTAGAGTAAGGTCACTTCGTAAAAAAGAAATGCTGAATAATGGTGAACCATTGCGGGAAAGTGTTGAAGCTGCCTTAATAGAACTTCGTAAATCTGGGGTTAAGGGTTGTGAAATTCATACCCTTTTACAATCTGCTAATATTGTTCCTGTATTTACTGCTCACCCAAGTGAAGCTCGCCGACGTACAGTTTTGGACAAATTAGATTGTTTAGCTTTATGCCTTGATCGTTTGGAATATGAAATCCTTTTACCCAGTGAAAAAACTGAAATATTAAATTCTATTGCCGAGCAAATTGAAACTTTCTGGGTAACCAAATCCGTGCGTGACGACAAACCTAAGGTAATAGATGAGGTTCGTCAGGTCATCGAAACAGTAATGGATAGTTTGGTGAAAATTGTACCAAGATTTTATCGGGATATTGATTATGCTTTAACTAAAGTTTACCCTGGTGAAGTAATAGATGTTCCTGCATTTCTTAGTTTTGGTTCTTGGATTGGGGGAGATCGTGATGGAAATCCGTTTGTTACACACGATGTCACTGAAAGTGCAATTAAGTTAAATCAAGAAACAATTCTGAAATATTACATCAAACAGGTTCATTTTCTTGGTGGGATTCTTAGTCATGCTGATCTCTTTATAACTCCTGGCCAAAAATTAATTGATTCAATATCGGATGATAAATTGTTGCTCCCAATAGATGAGCTTGGGAATATGAATGAGCCTTATCGTTTAAAGTGTTTGTTAATTGGTAAGAAGCTTAAAAATACTCTTGTATACCTAAAAGCATTAAAGTTAAGTTGGGGTTCACCTGTTGAATTACCCAATAATATTTATTTTCATTCCCAGCAATTACTCGATGATTTAAAAGTTATCGCAGATGATTTATTATCGAAGGGT
>DBCB01000244.1:0-2285 GCA_002303765.1 Planctomycetaceae bacterium UBA969 | reverse complement strand
GATTTGATTTGTTTGGTTAAAGTGTTTAAATTTCATTTGTTTAGCGTAGATATCAGGCAAAATAGTAATAAGCATGGTCGTGCACTCGCTGAAATATTTAAAAGTGAAGGTGTACTAGAGAACTATTCACAATTAGATCCAACTAAAAAAATGGAGTTTTTGTCTGAAGAATTGAACAAAAATCGCCCTTTGATTCCAGCACGAATTAAATATTCCGAAGATACTTGCGAAGTTGTTAAAACATTCCGAACAATGGCTTCAATAGCAGAACAACAGAACCCTGAAGTTTTGTCTACTTATATCATTAGCTCGACTACCGATGCTTACCATATTTTAGAAGTTTTGGTTTTTGCTCGAGAAGCTGGGCTTTTTTCGGTAAAAGATAATTACAGTTTAATCGATATTGTGCCCTTATTTGAAGCCCTGCTGCCACTCCAATCTGCAGATGCAATCATTGAAAAATTGTTGTCTGTTCCTGCCTATGTTTCGCAATTGAAATATAGAAATAACCTTCAAGAAGTTATGATCGGTTATTCTGACAGCAGTAAAGAAAGTGGTATGCTAGCATCTTCTTGGGCATTACATAATGCTCAGATAAGATTGGCTAAACTAGCAATTGATCGTGGTATTCGAATTCAAATATTCCATGGTCGGGGTGGCGCTGTTGGAAGAGGTGGTGGCCCAGCTAATAAAGCAATTCTTGCTCAACCTCGTGGCACTGTTAATGGTAGATTACGAATAACAGAGCAAGGCGAGATGATTGCTGATCGTTACCACCATTCAGGAATTGCGCGAAGGCATCTTGATCAGGTTGTCAATGCGGTATTACTTTCAAGTTTTTCTAAAGTTGATACTGTTCTAGATTCTTCTTGGAAATTTTTACTTGATGATTTGGCGATATTGTCTTGTAAATCATATAGGGGATTAATTTATGAAAATCCTGGTTTACGTGAATATTTTGAGCAATCTACACCAATTAATGAAATCGGTGAATTAAGAATTGGTTCTCGACCCGCAAGAAGAGATTCAAACAGAAAAATTGATGATCTTCGTGCTATTCCTTGGGTATTTAGTTGGATGCAAAGTAGGCATACGGTGCCAGGGTGGTTTGGTATTGGTAGTGCGCTAGATTTTAAAATAAAAGCAAACCCTGATAACCTTTTATTACTTCAAAAAATGTATGAATCTTGGCCTTATTGGAAAAGTTTGGTAGATAATTGCCAAATGATTCTTGCTAAAGCTGATATGACCATTGCAAGGCTTTATGCAGATCTTGTTGAAGATAAAAAAATAGCCGAAAGTATTTATAATATTATTTTTGAAGAATATGATAAATCGGTGAAAAGCATTTGCTTGATAACACAACAGAAATATCTACTAGAACAAATGCCAGTTCTTCAAAAATCAATTGAGAAAAGAAATCCTTATGTTGATCCATTAAGTTATCTGCAAATTGTATTGCTTGGTAAATCAAGATGCGAAGCAACTTGTTCTGAAGAAATAAAAATCGGAGTAATGGAAAGTATAAGTGGCATAGCTTCTGGTTTAAAAAATACAGGATGATTGGTCACTCTGCTCCAATTACACTTACCCCTACAGTTATAGTGTGGTTTTCACCACCCAAAATAACGCCTTTTACTGGGCTAACGTCATCGTAATCTCTGCCCCAACCAATAATGATGTGTTGGTCCGAAGGGCGAAGATTATTAGTTGGGTCAAAATCAAACCAGCCGATTCCTGGATAATAAACTTGAATCCAAGCATGAGAAGCATCAGAACCTATTAAGTTTGGTTTGTCTGGATTGGGGGTAGTCAGAAGGTATCCGCTAACATACCGAGTTGGAATTCCCAAGCTTCGTAAACATGCGATTTGGAAATGTGAAAAATCTTGGCACACCCCAGATTTTTGCAGGAAAACTTCATGCAGTGGGGTTGCTATGGTTGTTGCATTTGGTTGATACTTGAAGTCAGTGAAAATTCGTGAAGTTAAATCCATCACCGAATCTAAAAACATATGTCCAGGCTGGAATGATTTACTTGCATATTCTTTCCAATCATCATGTTTCTGAACATAATAAGAATCATATAAGTATTCAAGCGCTTGAATTGTTTCAATGGATGAATCTATATGCAATAATTCAATTACTTTTTCCCATGGTTGGTTTTGAAAATTATTGTAATTTTTTGGTGTTACTTCTGTTTCATATTCAGCAATGATTGTTAATTTTTTGTGAGGCTTTTCTATTGTGAAATAATAGACTTTGTTTCCAAAATAATCTTTTTGA
>DBCB01000206.1 GCA_002303765.1 Planctomycetaceae bacterium UBA969 | reverse complement strand
CCTTAATTGGCTGGCCATGAAAGAACTCGGGAAGGGTGTACCGGGGTGGAAGAAGGACGCCGATTCGATCGAATGGGGGAAAGGTTAGGCGGCCTCTCAGAAGCGATGGCAAACCGTCTGCGATAAGGCCCCGGCTGCGTACAACAAGCTGGTTCAGGACGCCCAGTTCAACCGGACTGGCCCCAATGCAAAGCGCCGGCCGACTAGAAGGGCCCGTTACTCCGGCTCATCATAAATTCCTTGAACTTGCAGAAATACAAGTTCCTTTAAAATGTTGATTTTCGATCGCTATTGCTTTCTAAAAAACAAAAAAGCGAAGCTGATAGAATTCAGCTTCGCTTGAGTTTATTAATTCGAATGTTACTTCGAGGTAACCTTGAGAACTTTAACATCTTTATCGCACTTAACTTTTACATTTGCTCCAACTTTAAGAAGTTCCATTCCAGCAACACCCGAAGACAACTTTCCCGCAACATCAAATCCCACATCTTCGCTGATGCTCAACTCGCGGTCGACCTTTTCGTTACCCACTTTTTGATTAATGACCAAAATGCCTTTGCCAATGTCGATAGATTTAATCGTCCCCGCAACCATCTGGTTATTCTTGGCCTTAGTTTGATTTTGCGCAGAACAGTCTGGGGTGACAAAGAAAAACGCTACGCTGAGCGAAAGCATTGATACAAAAGTGCGAATCATAAAATCCTCCAAGAGTCAGAAGTACAAAGCTTTCTAGCAAAGACAACCTAATTAGATAATTGAACTAAAATAAATTTCCGCACAATCAACTATTTTATTTCCAAGACGCTAAACTAGCTTATCTCTGAGCTTTTGGCATGCCATCCATTTCCTACTAAAACACTAAATAGCTTCCCGTAGGGCACAAAAATGGTATCATTGCATCTGCAAAAATATCTGGAGCATTCATGATCATTTACGGAACCGCATTACTTTCAATATGCCTACTCTTGGGATTGACCATGGGCAGAATTCTGGGCAACCTTGCAGGAATTGACGCGGATATTGGTGGAGTCGGCATCTCCATGCTTTTATTAATAATAAGCTGCGATTATCTGCAACGCAGCGGGCGAATGAAGCCACCCACCGAAGCGGGCATTGCATTCTGGGGATCCATTTATATTCCAATCGTTGTAGCAATGGCTGCAAGCCAAAATGTACTAGCAGCGTTACAAGGCGGGGCTGTTGCACTACTTGCAGGCACTTTAACCGTGGGGGCAAGCTTTGCAGTTGTTGGTTTTTTTGTAAAAGCGGGAAGCTCTAATTCGCCTGCAAAGGGTTGATTCATGCCAAGTGCGCTTCAATCATTGGAAATCGTATTAATTAAGAATTCTTTGTTAGTCGCATTTGCCATCATGGGATCAACGGTCTGGATTTCTTACTTTCTATCAGATCGACTTACAAGAGGCCGTCTGCATGGCTCTGCAATTGCAATATTTATCGGGTTAGTCATGGCATGCATTGGGGGCATTATTACGAACGGAAAACAAGGCATCGCAGATATTGCCGCCCTTTCTGGGATTGGATTAATGGGCGGCGCAATGCTTCGAGATTTAGCAATCGTTGCAACTGCATTTGGGGTAAAAGCTGAAGAGTTTGGAAAAAGCGGTCTTATGGGGGTAATTTCTTTGTTAACAGGAATTACATTATCGTTCTTAGTTGGAGGAACTGTTGCATATGCCTTTGGTTACCGCGATGCAATCAGCATAACAACGATTGGCGCGGGTTCTGCAACTTATATTGTCGGCCCAGTGACGGGCAGTGCCATCGGGGCAACTTCTGAAGTAATCGCTTTAAGTGTTGCGGCAGGTTTGGTCAAAGCAATTTTGGTGATGATACTTACACCATTCCTGGCCAAATACATTGGATTAGATAACCCCCGGGCAGCGATGATCTTTGGGGGAATAATGGGAACTAACAGCGGAGTGATGGCGGGATTAGCGGCGACGGATCCAAAGCTGGTGCCTTATGGCGCGATGACTGCAACTTTCTATACCGGGCTTGGGTGCCTGCTTGGCCCTTCAGTTATTTTTATTTTCATACGCACTATTTTTGGATGAACATGAGCGAACTATTGATTATAAAACGCGCAATGCTGCATCGCAATTCCATAGCTTTTAAAAACGAATCCAGCGAACAAACCTACCAACATCTGCTGGATCGATCCGAGCAATTAGCAGTACAACTACTAGAAAACGAAAGTGACTTAAACAGTGCCACCGTTGCGATGTTGATACCCGCAGATTCAAATTTTGTATGTGTTCAATGGGCTATTTGGCGAGCAGGTGGTATCATGTTGCCGCTCTGCCTTTCTGCCACCCAGCCTGAATGGGAGTACGCTCTTAGCGATTCAAACACAAGCATAGTTATTACTACTCAAGAGTTGAAACATGAGATCAGTGATTTATGCAACAAATTAAATGTGCGTTTGTTGATCATCGAAACACATCACGCAAAAAAAGAAATAGTTCTTCCGACCATAGAAAGTTCACGCCCTGCAATGATTTTGTATACCAGTGGCACGACTAATAAGCCCAAGGGTGTTCTTACAACGCATGCCAATATTGAAGCTCAGATCGAAAGCCTGATAGAGGCATGGAAATGGAAAGCTTCTGACAGAATCCCCTTGTTTCTGCCACTCCATCACATCCACGGAATCATCAATGTAATTTGCTGTGCGATGTGGTCCGGGGCCTTGGTCGAACCATTTGCTCGTTTCGACATCCATGCTATTACAAATAGAGTTAGGCAAGATGCTTACACCGTATTCATGGCAGTCCCCACCATTTATGTGAAGCTGATTCAAATGCTTGAAAGTACTGAAAAAGATCTTAGAGATCCCATCATTGCAGGATTTAAAAATATGCGGCTGATGGTTTCGGGATCTGCTGCACTTCCTGCAACCGTACATGACACCTGGTTTAACCTAACAGGGCAAAAACTTTTGGAACGATATGGGATGACCGAAATTGGCATGGCACTTTCCAACCCATATGATGGTGAACGCAGGCCGGGTTCTGTGGGTAAACCTTTGCCGGGAGTTAACATCCGCTTGAAGTCTGACTCGGGGAAATTTATCGAAGTTGAAAACGAACCGGGTGAAATACAGATCTCGGGCCCTGGGGTTTTTAAAGAGTATTGGAATAGACCTCAAATCACCTCAGAATCTTTCGATGAAGAAATTTGGTTTCGTACCGGAGATATGGCTGTTATTGAAGAAGGTTATTACCGAATCATGGGTAGGCTCTCAACAGACATCATTAAAAGCGGAGGATATAAACTTTCAGCCTTGGAAATCGAATCCACACTTCTACAACACCCGCACATCAGCGAGTGTGCAGTTGTTGGAATCGAAGATGAAACATGGGGCGAGGCTGTTGCTGTTGCTGTAATTTTAAGAGAGGGCACCACCTTGCAACTAGAAGAATTCCGCGAGTGGTGCCGTGCTAGGTTATCAGTTTACAAGATCCCGAAACATCTTGTTACAGTAGCGGCGTTGCCTAAAAATGCCATGGGTAAAGTAGTGAAAAAAGAAGTAAGCTCTTTATTCAAATGAACAAAATAAAAAGGTGACGACCATGAAAGTTATCAGCAAGCTTCGAAATCGGATGATTTTATGCCTTTCAACTTTGGGTATTTTGGTTTGTTATGGAAACCTAGATGCCCAAACCAACTGGCCTCAGTTTCGAGGTACCGACTCTAGGGGAATTAGTACAGAAATCAATCTGCCCAGCAAATGGTCTGCTACTGAAAACATTGCCTGGAAATCGGATATCCCTGGTAGAGGTTGGTCATCACCCATCGTTTGGGGCAATCAGATTTTCGTTACTACCGTCATCAATTCAGGTACGACTGAAGAAGCCAAGAAAGGTTTATACTTTGGGGGCGAACGCCCAAAACCACCCACCACTGTTCACCAATACAAAGTTTATTGCGTCGATTTATATACTGGCAAAATCATCTGGGAACGACTGGCCCACGAAGGCATCCCCGAAACACCCATCCACATTAAAAGCAGTTACGCTTCCGAAACACCTGTAACTGATGGCGAAAGACTTTATTGCTACTTTGGCAACTTGGGCGTTTTTTGCTACGATCTTCAAGGTACACCAATTTGGAGCCAGAAACTCAAACCAGAAAAGACCCGCTTTGGTTGGGGCACTGCTGCTTCCCCGGTGCTTCACAAAAACAACCTCTACATTGTCAACGATAATGAAAGTGATTCGTATCTTCTAGCATTGGACTGCAAGACAGGCAAAGAATCGTTGAGAATACCTCGCGATGAAAAAAGCAATTGGGCTACGCCTTACATATGGCAAAACAGCTTCCGCACAGAAATTGTGACTGCAGGTACCGGAAAAGTTCGTTCCTATAGCTTGGAAGGCAAGCTTCTTTGGTCTCTCGAAAAAATGTCGAGTATCACCATTGCAACACCTTACGAACACAACGGTTTGCTTTACATTAGTTCTGGCTATGTGCTGGATCGATCAAAACCCATTTATGCAATTAAACCAGGTGCTGAAGGGAACATCTCACTTAAACAAGGTGAAACATCCAATGAGTTTATTGCATGGAGCCAACCTAATGCAGGCCCTTACAACCCCACTTCCATCATCTACAAAAACTTTTTATATGTGCTTTACGATCGGGGTTTGGTTGCCTGTTTCAACCCATTGGATGGCAAAGAAATCTACCCAGCCCAACGCATTCCAAACGGTGGATCCTTCACTTCTTCCCCTTGGGCCTATGATGATAAAATCTTCTTCTTGAATGAAGATGGCTCCACTTTTGTTCTTAAAGCAGGGAAAGATTTTCAAATCCTTCACACCAATACTCTTACACCAGAGGATATGGGTATGGCCTCACCCGCAATGGTTGGCGACAGGCTACTTATCCGAACTTCATCAAAAATTTATTGCATCAAGAATAAAGCTCTAAAGTAGTCGGGGGCAATCTTTGGCAAATCGCCCCCATGCCACCTCACTAGCAAGGTTTAAGAATCTGCAACTTGATGGATTTGACATAATCTTTTACTTTAGGGCGAAAATCGATCATATGCTGGGCATTGCGATGAACATTCAGCGCATCAAGATCCGCCCACTTTTCCACAACAACAACAGTGTTTTCACCCAAGTGGAGTTGATCTGCGGCGCCGCTAGCAAGATCAACTGCGGGGCCATATTCCAAACAGCCGTTCTCAGCTTTTACTAATGAAACGATCTTTTTCATTTCCCCAACAAAAGCATCTCGTGTACCTGGGTTTAAATCAATTATTGCAATTACATGAATCATAATTCTACATCCTTTAGTTAGTTTGAAAACTCAGTTAATATCAAAAACCGTTTGACATAAATATTAGTATATAGTGTTAACTGTAGTAAGTTATGACTGTGCTGCTTTTACAAAGAATAACCATGCGAATATTAATTTCCATCCTTTTTTTGCTGCTACCAAGCATTGCTTTTTCAGCAGATCGCCCCAACATCATTTTCATGCTTGCAGATGATCAAGGATGGAATGGCTTATCCGTAGCAATGCACCCGACTGTAGCAGGATCAAAAAGCGATATCTTCCACACCCCTAACCTCGAAAAATTTGCAGGCCAAGGCATGAGGTTTAGTGCGGCCTATGCACCTGCACCAGTTTGCTCGCCAACCAGAATCAGCTTACAAACAGGAAAAAGCCCAGCACAATTGCACTGGACAAAAGCTGCGCCTGCAGTGGAAGGCCAAAGACTCATCGAACCGAGAATCATTAAGGATATTTCTGCAAACGAAAAAACCATTGGCGAAATGCTGCGTGGTGCGGGCTATGCAACTGCACATTTTGGGAAATGGCATATTCGCGGTGGTGGCCCAGGCCAGCATGGTTATGACGAACACGATGGAGACACAGGCAACGAGCAGGCTTTAAAGTTCCTCGATCCTAATCCTGTTGACATTTTTGGCATGGCAAAGAAAGCAACTAACTTCATGGAGAAAAGCAAACAATCCAAAAAGCCTTTCTTCATTCAACTTTCTTGGAATGCCTTGCATGGCGAAGAAAATGCACTCAAGGCAACGCTTGCCAAATATGAGAAACTTGGCAACAGAAGAATTGCCCAACGAGCAGCCATTACTGAAGATCTCGACACCGGAGTTGGTATGGTTTTGAAATCCATGAATGACCTTGGGCTCTCCGAAAATACATTCATTATTTATATGTCCGACAATGGAAGCGGAGGTGGCCGTGGAGCATTATCTGGCGGCAAGGGTGATGTTTATGAGGGTGGGATTCGTGTTCCACTTATCATCAAGGGCCCTGATGTAAAAGCAAACTCCTGGTGTCACACACGAGTTGTTGGATACGATCTATTTCCAACCTTTTGCGAATGGGCGGGTATCACTGCAAGCAAACTACCCAAAGAAATCGAGGGTGTTAGCATTGCCTCTTTATTATCTAATGATGGGCAGGGCAAGGTTGCAAGGGCTAGAGATTCATTGGTTTTCCATTTCCCGCATTATCAGGGTGATTCCCCGCACTCTGCGATCATCAAGGGAGACATGAAACTTATCAAATTCTACGAAGACAACAAACTCCTACTTTTCGATCTCTCAAAGGATCTTAGGGAAAGCAATAATCTAGCAACAAAAATGCCTGAGGAAACAAACAATCTGCACAAAGCTCTCAATGAATACCTTGCTGAAATTAAAGCACAATTGCCCACATCAAACCCAAAATATGATCCGAATCAAAAGCCAATGCTTCTTAAAAAAGGTGGTAATAAAGGCGGCCCCGACTCTGGAATGCAAAAAGGAAAAGGAAAGATGGGCTCCAAATAAACTTGCACCAAAGTTTATAGGTACTGTAGTGCCTCAACAAATGATACAGACAAAACAAATTGTTTTTTGGGTAATCAATCAAGATCAAATTTTTTACCTATCACACAACTATTTCAAAGGTTAATATTACATGGTAGATAAGTAATACAATTAGAATCATACCTGCTAGATTGAGATTTATTCAATGAAACTTGCCACTGGCACCACGGTAATTTCCAACGGTACCCTTTTCGTTGGAACCGATTCACCACCTATTCCAAACGCTGCGGTAGTGATCAAGGATGGAAAAATAGTTTATGCAGGCCCAGAGAAAAGCGCACCAACATTTGAACCAGATGCTGAAAAAATTGATGCCCTAGGCGGAACCATTCTTCCAGGACTTGTTGAAGCACATTTTCACCCAACTTATTTTGATGTAGCTGCACTTGAAGATTTGGATATCAAGTATCCAGTTGAGTATGTAACACTTCTTGCTGCTGCCAATGCAAAGTTAGCCTTAGAATGTGGTTACACTGCGGCACGCAGCGGGGGAAGCCTTTTCAATATCGATGTATGGTTAAAAAAAGCTATTGAATGCGGAATTTCCAGCGGACCAAGACTTGTTGCAAGTGGCAGAGAAATTTGTGGTGTAGGCGGACTCATGGACTGGAATCCGGACTTTCGCAAGATCGGCATGGATGGATTGGTTCTTTTGATCAACGGTGCTGATGAAGCCCGTGCCGCAGTTCGCAAACTTGTAAAAGACGGGGTCGAATGGGTAAAAACCTATCCCACCGGCGATGCAGCCTCACCTGATCTCAACGATCATCATACACTTTGCATGACCTTCGAGGAAATGAACGCAGTAGTTGCAACCGCCCACAACCATGGGCTAAAAGTCACCGGCCACTGCAGAGCAAATGCAGGAATCAAAAACGCTCTTCGTGCTGGGTATGATGCAATCGAACACGGAACCTTCATGGATAATGAAGCGCTGGATCTTCTGCTTAAGCGCGATGTGCCGTGCGTTCCAGCACTCTACTTCGAGTACGCAAGTATTGAGCATGGGCCAAAATATGGCATGCCAAAAAGTGTAATTGATGGCCATAAAGAAACTTTGGAAGCCGGTGCAGAAAGTGCAAGAATGATTCTCCTAGCGGGTGGAAGATTAGGCATGGGTGGGGATTATGGGTTTGCTTGGAATCCACACGGTGATTACGCCCGAGAATTAACCTTCTTTGTGAACTATGTTGGCCTCAACTCGCACACGGTATTGCAATGTGCCACCCGAACCGGGGCAGAAATCATGGGCCTTGAAAATGAAATTGGCACCGTTGAAGTAGGCAAACTTGCAGACATTCTTATTGTGGATGGGGATGTACTTAAAGACATTTCGATTCTAGAAAACAAAAGCAAATTTGTTGCAGTCATTCAAGGCGGCGTGATCAAAGCTGGCCGATTGGCAATTAACAAAGTTCGATAAAATCCTAACGGCTAAACTAACAGAAGTGAGTCAAATAATGCAAAACAAAGTTATTAACAGGCGTCGATTTCTTGAATCCAGTTCCGTGGTACTCGCTCTTCCCTGGCTGGAAAGCCTCGCACTTGCAAATGAAACAGCGCCTCCCAAAAGAATGGTCAATATTTGCACCAGTTTCGGACTCTATGGCCCATCGTTCTTTCCAGAGAAATCAGGAAAAGATTATGAACCCAGTGAGTACCTTAAATCCTTCGAGGATCTGCGCCAGCATTTCACTGTATTTTCAGGCATCTCGCACCCCGAAATCGGTGGCGATCATGCTTCAGAATCCTGCTTTCTAACCAGTGCAAAACACCCGACCAAAGGTGGGTTTCGCAATACTGTCTCGCTGGATTATGTTGCAGCCAAGCATGTTGCAGGCGCAACACGCTTCCCCCTACTTTCTCTTTCCACTTTAGAAGCAAGCCCTCTTACCCACACGCCCAGTGGTGCAGGCGTTCCCGCTCTAAGCAAGCCTTCTGATATTTTCGCCCGAATGTTCTTGGCAGGTAACAAAAATGAAGTTCAAAAAGAGTTAGACCGGCTCAAACGCGGACAGAGTGTGCTCGATCGCATGGGGGATAGGTTTACCGAACTTAAAAAATCACTTAGTTCAAATGATCAACAACAAATTGCGGACTACACCGAAGCTGTTCGTGATATGGAAAAACAACTTAAAGCGGATGAAGCTTGGGTGAATCGACCAAAACCAAAAATGGATGAACCACAACCATCAGAACAATACCCTAGCCCATTTGCGGATCGCAGTGACAGCATAGGCCGGGCTCGTGTCATGCTTAATTTAATCCGCCTCGCACTTAAGAGTGATTCAACCCGGGTTATTTCTTTATTTATTCGTGGCATGGACGAAAAACCTCCGATACCAGGCGTAACAGAGGGGCATCATGGACTTTCTCATCACGGCCGTAATCCCGCAAAGATTGAGCAACTCAAAATTGTAGAGCGATTGGAAATACAAGTGTTTCACGACTTCCTTGCTTCTTTGCGTGATACAAAAGAAGCATCAGGAACTCTTTTAGATAACACCCAAGTCCTAATAGGAAGCAATTTAGGAGATGCCAGCGGCCATGGAACCACCAATCTTCCAATCTTTTTGGCGGGTGGGGGATTCAAGCACGGCCAGCACATTGCAGGTGACACGAAAAACAACACACCATTGGGTAAACTTTTTGTCAGTATGCTTCAACGATTCGGCATGGAAACAAACACCTTTGGGTCTGGAACAGGAACAATCACAGGCTTAGTTTAAAACTTTAATCCCGCTAGATGGTTTTTTATAACAACAGTGCTCACTACCCTAAACAGATCATGAACATGAAAACTTTTTGCTTTATCATTGTATTAGGATTCCATTTTATGCTTCCAGCATTTACACATGCTGATGATGCTGCAACTGCATTTAAATCCAAGGTTATGCCTGTGCTTTCTGCGCATTGCACCAAATGCCATGGGGAAGAAAAGCAGAAGGGGAAAGTTAACCTTTCTGGTGTTCGTACACTTGAACAATTTAGTGCAGATTCAAAATTATGGTTTAGGGTTTTGGAACAGATCGAGTCAGGAACAATGCCACCAAATGGCGAAAAGCCTCTTGCGCCTGCCGAGAAAAAAGTTCTGGCATCATGGGCAAATGGCGAATTAACTGACTGGCTTACAAGCGTGGAACAAAAAGAAGGGCGAAGCAAATTCAGGCGTTTCAATCGAAACGAATACGCAAACACCATTCATGATTTATTTGGCTTTCGACCAGCGATAATTCGAAATCTTCCCATAGATGGGAGAGTAGATGGTTACGATAAAATAAGTGCTGCACTACCTTTTTCTTCTGCAAGTGCAGCAGGTTTCGTCAAAATCACAGAAGATACTCTTGACCGAGTAATGAGACCCTATCCAAAATCAGTTGAAAACAAATATCGACTGTGGGCGGGACCAAGCGAGCAATCCGCAGGCCATATTCTCGAACTCGAAGATGGTACCATGGTTTCCTTTAACACCGACACAACATCTGGCCCATTACGATTGAAAAACAAAGAGGGCAAACTTCAAGGTGCGCCGGGAACCCGCATTCCTGGAATACACAAACTTCGCATT
>DBCB01000262.1:6034-7439 GCA_002303765.1 Planctomycetaceae bacterium UBA969 | reverse complement strand
ATTTTACTCTTATACTTTTCAGTGGGATACATCGTAAGGCTAGATTGTGCGTTCTTAGATAAATTCCTATCTGCATCTAAGAAATGATTAACGATCCTAATTCCTGCCTCACCCATTGAGAGGAGCGATTTGCCCGGATGGGTTTTCAAGCAAGCCGGGCTTAGCTCCAGAGCCCTTGAAGCTGTTCCTTTTCGGTCAGGCCCAAAGGAAATTTTTTAGCATGAGGGTGGTTGGCGATCCCGGCAAATTGACGCAGTGCCTCATGAATGTGCTCGGGGCGCACACGGCTGCCCTTCTCTTTGTCAAGTACAAGCGTTTTGGGATTCATGGGGACTGCAAATTGCTTTTCGTCTGTCGCGCCTAGTACACGGTTGCCTTTAATACCTGGCCCGATGAACATGATGGAACCTATGGACCAGTGGTCTTTACCATTTCCCTTGTTGTAATCAGGGGTGCGGCCCATTTCACTTTGCACCACCACCACAAGCTTTTCTCGAATCTTCAATTCCCCGGCACGGCGCAGAATATAAGCAATGCCTGCCAGGAACTCGGGAAGGAGTTTCATCTGGTCGGTGTCATTATTCGCATGACTGTCGAACTGGCCGATGGAAAGATTCGCAGAGACGCAGACTCCAGCCTTGAAGGATGCAAGGGCAATCTCAGCCTGTTGGGCGATACGCTCCTTGGGAATGTTTTTTGGAATGTGCGGGGTGATGCGCTGCATCGATTTGGCATTTACCTGAGCGGCATAAAGCATGCTCTCAGCACGCTCCTGCCTAGGAAGAAGAGGCATTGCGGCGCGGGATTCTCTCTGTTCACGGAGCGCCTGCTCGATACGAGCAAGGGCAAAGTCTTCGTGATATGGGGATTTGGGATTGCCTTCAATGGCATCCGCATTGGCGATGCGCTGCAGAGATGGTAGGTAGGGAACGCGGGACATTGCCACGATGTTTCCTGTAGCAGAATAGTTGCCAAAGGTAAGGAAAGAAAGCGGGCAAGTGGGCCCTTTACATGCGGCCACTAAAGCTGCAAAAGTAGGATAGGCCATGCTATCGAGTTTGCCCGTAGCCATGTACCGGGCCCCAGGCGAATGATTGTTCACCGAATAATCGAGGCCATTAAACACGAGAAGTTCGTTGGCAAATTCGGCGTAGAACTCCTCGTTGCCCATGCCGCCGTTCTTATGTTTTTCAGTCGGGGCAAACTTATGGGCGCCCTTTGTGAGAATGTCGCCCTCTTTATAAAGACGATTGATACCACCAATGCCTTTGGGGTCCATAAGATAGGTGGTATCCCAACCGCCCGAGGCATTGATCACGATGTAATACGGTCCCTCGTAGGGGGAGTCGTCCTTAGCGGCAGCTTGCAGCCCAGAAGAAAGTCCGCCAGGGCAGGCAATACCGAT
>DBCB01000262.1:5839-6001 GCA_002303765.1 Planctomycetaceae bacterium UBA969 | reverse complement strand
CCCGCCAATCCACACAGCTTCAGGAAATCTCTTCTCATAATTGGTCTCGCTTATTCATAAAGAAACTCAGACTGGCGCAACAGATAGGTGACCACGCTACGCCACGCACGCACCGTATATTTCGGATCGGGAACTGGTTCGATGAGGTTTTGGCGGCAGGAG
>DBCB01000262.1:0-5802 GCA_002303765.1 Planctomycetaceae bacterium UBA969 | reverse complement strand
CGAAGCTCTTGCGCTCAGCAGCATCACTGACAATACTTGCGAAAAGTTGGAAACTTCGGGTGACTTCGGGCGAATCAATCTTATCAAAACGCCCCAGTACCCGCTGGTGCAAATGTACAATCGCACGCCTGATTTTCGCATCCGCCTCGGGTGAACTGCTTGGCACCACATCCGTATCGATCCCGGGGAAAAGCACTCGGTCGGCAGGCTTGCGACTAAAATCCAGGGCAGTTTCCCTGCAGGCAACATCATTGGCAAGAATCCGTTGAATCGCACCCATGGCGCCACTCGGATCGGTGGCCCTCTCCGTAACTTCTTTAGAGTCAATGCCCCCGTAGAGCATGGCCATCTGTTCTGTCAAACGGCCCCAGGGTTTGCCAAATACAGCCGCAACCTTGCGCTCCACTTGTTCGGGGGCAAGCATGCGCACTAACCCTAGGTCGTCAAGTTCTGCAAGTCTTTTCGGGTCGGCTGCCACCGTGGCTAGGCCATCTGCACGATAAAAGTCGGACACAACCCATTCTTTTAACACGCTTTTGAAATTAAAATCTGACTTGGTAAAGCGCTCGGCAATTGCCTCTGTCTGCTTGCGCTGCTCATGATAGGCTCGATACTTAGCGGCATAAAGTGGGTCGGCAAGTTCTTTAGGTGGTAGTAGCATTTTGCGACCCGTCAGGATATACCAGGCATGCTCGACCATGGCGACAGCAAAGCGCGGGTCTTTCGCAGTCCGTTCTCCAAGCCATTGCAGAGAGCGCCAGCGTTCCCCGGCGGGCAAGTCTTCCCCCTCGAAACCTGCGCCAAACATGTCCTTAAACCAGCCTTCCTTGCGCCGCCCGTAAACCCCTTCGAATTTCCAGTAGTCCTGAAAAAGACCTGCCACCGGATCTAAGGTTTTGTGGCATACGACACACTCTGAGGCCTGCATGGTGGGGATCTGGTATTTTGCAGAGGCGGCGGCGGCATCTGAAACCCGGGCTGCAAGTTCCAACACATCTATACCCAGAAAATGCTGATAATAAACCCGCGCGCGCTGGCGATTGCGATTGGTCTCGGTAGTTGGATAACGCTTCAGATATTGAAAATTCCCCAGCAGGCCGGCATGAGGATAAAAACCTGTCGCCGAGTCTTGATCCTCAACTCGATTGCGGCCGACAAGAGCCTTGAGCTTCACTGGGATGTATTCAAACGGGTCTTCAGGGTCTTTGAATTTCGGCTTCAGTTCCTCATAAATCCCGTAACCCCGGGAAGTAAAAGGCGTGACCATGATGTAATCTGCGGTCACGATTTCCGTAAAAGGTTTGTCATTGCGAACAATGTATTCAATGAGTTTCATCGGCTCACCAAGCATTGCCTTGCGGTAATCATTGGCAAGTTTGTATCCGGCCTGACGCCGGTCTTTTTCATCTTTGATGTGGCTTAGATCAAATTTCTGGGTCCAGCCCCGGGTGGTACTGAAGTGCTCATAGGAAAGGGCGTTTTCCGGTACATCATCATAACCGACGGTGAGAAAGATATCATTGAAGCCCTCGCGCAGGCGGTTGTAAAAAGCCTCCTCCTTCAAAACAGTGTCTAGGATTGTGGGCAATGCCTTAAGCCCCTGGCGGGCGATGGTGTCTAACTCGGAATCACTAGGAAGGCGGCCTGCAAGTGAAAGGGTGATACGCCGTGTCAATTGCCGGTCGTCTAGCATTTTGACTGAATGAAAAAAAGGGGGCAGGTTCTTGTCTAGAACAAAGTCAGGTTTCGTGTTGGCGGGGGTATTCAACCGGGCCACAAAATCGGCGAGGACACGGTATTCCACGGAATCCGGTTTCAGTTGCTCTTTGCCTCCGTGATTTAGTTTCCCTACCACTTTCAGCAATAGTCGGGATTGGTGCACTTCCACCTCCAACTTCGCCATGCGGGAAAAAGCCTCGCGATTGTACTTTAGATCCCCGGCCTGGTCTTGGCTGCGTTTCAGATCCCGCAGCAAAAACTTGCTATCCTCGGCTTCGCCCCCGGGTTTATGGCACTGCAGGCAAGTCCGTTCTCCTACCTTGGCCCAAACTTCCTTTTGAAAGAAAGTGTCGAGGGGACTTGCCACTTGAACTGGATTCGTAGGCTGCCCGGGAATTGCCAAGAGAAAAAAACTTGCAAGAACTGCAATCATGTTTCACACCCTAAAACGAACCAAGAGAAAAAATATGGTTGCTTTCAAACCAAAGGCAGGCAAATTACCATAGACCACTATTCTATTTCAACTATTTCAAATTATATCATCCCCGGTTGGCTTTACAGATTTTTCTCGCAAGAATTGGGAAGTTTTGCCTGAACTCTTTGCAGTTTCAGGATTGTATTTCGTTCGTGATCTTAGGGCCCCCACTTCTATTTATTCTCCTGCAAAATTTGTCTTCTTTGATGCCTAAAGAATGCTATCATGTTGGGATATCTGCGTATTGAAACCTGCCTTGTTTTTCAAAATCTAGGAGTATTGCAAATGTTAGGGATTTCCAAAAAGTTATCACAGTCCATTCGAATTGGGGCATTAGGCGTTTCCCTGATTGTTTCCGCCTCGATTGCTAATGCAGAGAACTGGCCTAACTGGCGCGGACAATCCTTTGATGGAATCTCTAAAGAAACCAAACTCCCTTCAACCTGGAGCGACAAGCAGAATATCGCTTGGAAATTGCCCATGCCTGGAATGGGCAGTTCCACACCTGTGATCTGGAACGACAAGATGTTTCTTACCAGTGTGGATGGCGAAGACCAAGTATTGCTTTGCATTAGCACCGAAGGCAAACAGCTTTGGAAAAATGTATTGGCAAAAGGTAGTACCAAGGTAAGAGTGGATGAAGGCAATGGCGCTTCCGCATCGTGTTCCACCGATGGTAAAAATGTCTGGGCTTTTGTCGGTGCTGGTATCCTTGGCTGTTATGATTTTTCAGGCAAAGAAGTCTGGAAGATGGATATGCAGAAAGAGTATGGCGCATTCAAAATCCAATTCGGAATTCACTCTACACCCGTTTTGCATGAAGACAAACTTTACCAAGCCTTGATTCACGATGGCGGAGCCAAGGTGATTTGCATTGATAAAAACACAGGCAAAGAAGTCTGGAAAATTGATCGACCCAGCGATGGCGTTGAAGAATGCAAGCATTCCTACGCCTCACCAACCATCTGGACTAATGGCAAGGAAACCCAATTGATTGTGCATGGAAATGATTACGCAACTGGCCATTCGCTCAAAGATGGTAAGGAACTCTGGCGTGTAGGCGGCTTAAACCCCAAAGATAAGTACAACAAAACCCTAAGGTTTGTTGCTTCACCCGTCGCGGTTAGTGACCTTATTGTGATACCTAGCGCCAAGAATGGACCAGTGGTTGGCTTGAAACCAGGCGCTTCTGGCTTGGTAACCATGGGCAATAGCAGTGAAGTATGGCGTAGGCCCACCAGCACCCCAGATGTACCTTCGCCACTTGTTCATGATGGCCTAGTTTATCTTTGCAGGGAAAACGGATTTCTTATCTGCATGGAAGCCAAGACTGGAAAAGAACTTTATAACGAGCGAACTCATAACGCCCGCCATAGAGCTTCCCCTGTTTTAGCTGATGGTAAAATCTACCTAGCAGCAAGAGATGGCACGGTAACGGTAGTGAAGGCGGGGCCGAAGTTTGAAATTATAGCGACCAATAAGCTTCCTGATCAAATCACTTCATCACCTGCGATATCGAATGGTAAAATTTATATTCGGGGGTTTGAAACTCTTTACGCAATCGAAGTAAAGTAATAGATTTCGGCTAAAATTCAGCAAAAGCTCTTTCCCGCAATAGTTGTGGGAGAGAGCTTTTTTATTTGATTAATGATAATTACACGAATAATTCATGAATTCTTACGAACAAATAGGTAGTTCGCTGCGTAAGATGAATATAGAAATTGATATCGTGCGCAAGGATGCGCCAGCCACCTGAATTCAGGAAGGATTGGTCATGCTAGCTATCAACACTTCAGTTTCGGAAGATATACAGAGTCTTCCCGCGATAAAAAAGGCGCCTCTCAAGCGAAAGAAAAACCCAAATGCCTGCAACCTTTTTGTAGATGCTCAATTTCATTGGATTGAAGTTGGTAATCCTGATGCGTATGCAGAAAGCTTTTGGAGCACTGAACACGGGAACCATCCGCGTTGCTATCATCGTTTGAACCAGAAGATTTATGCATCTCTGTTATGCGAGATTGCACAGGTAAGAAATCGCTGGATTGCGGGTGATGTATCGAACTTTTTTCATCAAGCTTGCGAAGATAGATTCCAGCAAATTGAAGAAAGGGTGGGGCAATACTTCAAGGATGAGAATCTGCCTGCGCTAGTGCACAAGCACCCAAAGTTTCCCGCACCCAGCATCAATTGGGACCTAGTTGCGATGTAATAATGGCTTACTTGCCCTGCACAATTTTAACCTTTGCAGGGCTTTCCTTATCATCTTCGATTTCAACTTTCACGCCTGCAACTTTTCCATCTAGTTTAAGAACCACCGTGTGCACTCCAGGAGTGACCTTGAGGTTAATCAAACCCGTTGGCGCAATTGCAATTGGTTTTCCATCCACCCAAGCCGATATCCCGGTAGCTTTATCCAGCATGATGTTTACACTTCCCATGCTACTTGTTTCAAAACCAAAGCGAACAAATGCCATTGAATGCGTGACATTTTCAAGGTTTCGCTTTTGTTGCAACAAGGGCAGATCGCGCAGTGGCAAGGTGCCAACCACCATGGCATAAGCATTCGACCATTTAAGATTCTCTGCGGGATTTGCAAAGGCATCCTGCCCCTTGCGTCCTAACACAGTGTAGGCATTTGCATCGGGTTCCATCGCTTCGTATCTTCGCACAATAGAAGCTTTGCCCGGACCATAGGGCCCGACTTTCCCCAACTCGGAAAGAAACCGTACGAGATCAATAAGCTCGCCTTGGGTCAAAGAATCCACCATGCCTTCAGGCATCAGGGATTTACCGTTTTTCTGTTCTTCGATTTTCTTAAGCGAGATGTTAATGAGTCGGTCTTCCGCATCACGCAACACCAATTCATTATTATCCTGCCTAACCTTGATACCATTGAAAACCTTACCATCATCGGTGGTGACCACGATGGAATGATAATTTTCCTTGATGGCTTTGTTAGGATTGATCATGGATTCGATCAGGTAATCGATTTGAGCACTGGCGCCAATGCTGGTCATATCTGGGCCCACCAAGCCGCCCGAACCTGAAATCGCATGGCACTTCATGCAGGCAAGTTCTTTTCTTCTAAATACAAGTTCGCCCCTTGCAGGATCGCCTTGGGCAAGAACAGCCTTGGTCATTTCAGCAAGTTTTTCCTTGCTGATGTCTCTTGAAACAGCGCCAATCTTTCCGGCTTTTTCGAGGTTCTTCACCAGTTCAGTTACATCCCTACCAGAACCTTTAGCCTGACGAATGCCAACTTTCGCTGCATCAGCAGAGATTGTAGAATTCGCAAGCACCTTAAGAATTGGAGCCAAGCCTTCTTTTTTGCTCAAAAAAGCATCAAACACTTCTGCAAGTTCTGCACTGCTTTGAGGCAGTTCCAGAATCTTTACAGATAATTCTGCTGCAGAGTTTACATCTAACGATGCAAGTGAGACCAAGGCCCAGCGCTTGATTGGCAAGGGATTATCACTTGATGCTGAAATCATTCCCTTAAGCAATGCGATGGAGGATTTACTATCAAGGTCTGCTATGCTTTCAAACGCAGCTTTGCGGATACTCAAATCTTTGGCATCATCCTTGGCTATACCTTCCAATGCGGACTG
>DBCB01000345.1:4834-6695 GCA_002303765.1 Planctomycetaceae bacterium UBA969 | reverse complement strand
CAAGTTAATTACGGTGATAATACCAACAACCCAGCTTGGGACCAGCACTCCAATCTTCCCAAGCATGCTGATCATGCCAAAGCAGTTGATAAGCCGATTGCTGCTCTTTTGGGCGATCTTAAAAAACGAGGGTTGCTCGAAGATACTTTGGTTTGGTTTGGTGGCGAGTTTGGTAGAACCCCTTATTCCGAACGCAATGGTACAGGCCGTGATCACAATCCTAATGGATTTACGGTATGGCTAGCGGGCGGTGGTGTGAAGGCCGGATACACGCATGGCAAAACCGATGACTTTGGTTTCAATGCAATTGATGGCTGTGTTCACATGCATGATCTTCATGCAACGATGCTGCATTTACTTGGTTTGGATCATCAGAAACTAACCTTTAAACTGGATGGGCGTGATTTCCGCCTGACCGATGTTCATGGGAATGTGGTTCACGAAATCATCAGCTAGAGATTAGTTTAAAAGAAAAAGGATCGAGCCGAAAGTAGGCCCGATCCTTTTTTATTGGGTAATAAGGTATTACTCGTTTTCGATTTCCGCCAAAACTTCTGGTGACATGTGCACATTGCAGTGAACATTCTGCACATCATCATGATCGTCTAGGTTCACAAGAAGTTTGGTTATTTTTCTGGCGGTTTCTGCGTCCACATCGACATTCATTTTAGCGACCATGGTGATTTCCGCAGTTTCGGTGGTGATATTGTTTTTTGCAAGTGCTTCCTGCACTTTTTGAAATGAAGCTGGGTCGCAGGTAACCGTGAATCTGCCTCGTTCGCTTTGCATGTCATCTGCGCCCGCATCGAGCACAAGCGACATCAGGCTGTCTTCATCAATCCCTTTTGCAAGGATGACAAATACCCCTTTGCGATCGAAGAAATGGGCAGCACACCCTGGCGCACCCATGTTGCCTCCGCCTTTTTCAAAAATCTTTCTGATTTCGCCATTGCTACGGTTGCGATTGTCAGTGAGAAGATCAACCACGATGGCGGTGCCACCCGAGCCAAATCCTTCATAAACCAATTCTTCAAAGGTGATGCCCTCTGCTTCGCCCGTACCTCTGCGGATAGCCCTTTCGATATTATCTTTGGGCATGCTTATTGCACGGGCTTTATCGATTGCGTAGCGTAATTTGAGATTCGTTATGGGGTCGCCACCGCCTGCTTTAGATGCAATGATAATTAGTCGACTAAGCTTGCTCCATACTTTGCCTCGTTTGGCATCTGCTGCACCTTTATAGTGCTTAATATTTGCCCAATGGGAGTGGCCTGACATTGCCTCGACCTCCTTACATGCGCTATTTCAAGCGCAACCTTAAGTAAAACAACAAGTTATTATTCTACTTCTTAGAAGGCTCGAGTTCCAGTAATTCAATCTTTTGTTTTATATCTTTAACCCGCTCTGCATCTCTGCGGGTGCGAACAACCTGATAAAGGTTTATCGCTTTTAGGTAGGATTCCAGACTCTTTTGTTTTTCTTTGAGGCTGAAATATACATCGCCCAAATGATCCCAGACCACAGGGTCATCCGACCCTTCAGGAAGATTAGACGCTTTTTCAAGCTCTTGGCGTGCTTCTTTCAATTTCCCTTGGCGAAACATGACCCAACCAAGGCTATCAATATAGGCGGCATTCTCTGCTTCAAAGGTCAGCCTGTTGCTGGTGTCTCGTAATTTCTGGTCGAGGTCGAGAGCCTTGAGAATTAATTTTTCTGCTTCTGCCAAATTATGCGAACGATCCGCCCATTGGTAGCCAAGATCGTTGTTAGCAGTGGCATCTGCAGGATCCGCCTCTAGTATTTGTTTCAACAGCGCCTCAGACTTTTCATGGTTCTTCATACCTGAATAAATGGAGCTGAG
>DBCB01000345.1:0-4715 GCA_002303765.1 Planctomycetaceae bacterium UBA969 | reverse complement strand
GCTGGCACGGTAGCGCTTGGAAAATAGTTTTTCCCGATCTTGAGATTCATTGATTGCGAGATCGATTGCAGCTAGGGCTTCGATATCTTTTTCGAGGTGGGTGTAGGCACCCGCCATTTCTACATGAAAAAGCACTCTGCTGGTATTTTTGGCTTTATCGAGGCCCTCTTTGCAAATGCTGATGATTTCCTGATACTTGTGAGCCATGCGGTAGATTCTTAGTAATCCGGAATAGACTTCGGATTCTGTAGCGGAGTTGGGTGTTGATTCGGAAAGGGAAACGAGCAGAAGTTTTTCCCCTGCTTTTAGTTCAGATGCTCGGGAAGCGAGTGTGCCTAATGCAACTTTGGTTTCCAATCCAATTTTGCCACCTTTGACAAGTTGATTGTAGGCTTGATCCAAAATTTTTCGAAGCATCTCGGGGTCTTTTTTTAGTGCAAGTAGCATGGCTTTGACTTGCATGGCTTGGGAAGGATCGGGTGGAATACCACCTTTACGCGAAACGGCTTGGATGGAAGATTCAAGCCTTGCTAAAGCGCGGGATGCGCCAGACTCTTTGTTTTCGCGGTAGAGATCAAACAAGGCATGATACACTTCGGTCGAGGGGGCTTGATTGGCGATTTCTTCGTAAATAGCTTCTGCGCGCGGTATCTGGCCATTGATTCGTAGTTCCCGTGCGAGGATAAGTTTCAAGGAATTGTTGTGATTATCTCTGCTGGATGCGAGTTCGATTTCCGGAACGACATCTTTATTTTTCCCCATCTTCTTTTGAAGAGAGATTTTTAATTCGTAGGCCTCTGTGCCTAAGGGCTGGGTTTGTAAAAACTCATCAACACGAAGCAGAGCTTCTTCGTTTTTTCCTTCACTTGCATAAACTTGGGCGAGGTTTAACCCTAACCTTCCTGATCGTACAATGTCGAGCTTCTGAGCTTTTAAATAATATTCGATGGCTGTTTTGGTGTCTTTTCGCTTAAGGGCCAATCTGCCGAGCATCTCGTAATTTTCTGCTTTCAGTTTTCGAAACGAATCTTCAGTAAGTTCGAGCACTTCTTCCGCAGAGGGCATTTCAAGAATGTCTGCGACACCTTTGCTTTTCTCTTCGGATTTTTCCCAATTGCTAGCTTGCTCGTAGCGCAGCGAAAGTTCTCTTAGCACTTGAAGTCGCAATTCAGGTTTATCTTTCGATGCTGGGTTCTTCATAAGCTTTTCAAGAATCTCGGTGACTTCTTCGATTTTTCCGAGTGCTGCAAGTTGCTTGGCATAGAGTGCGAAGGTTTCTAAGCTTGAGTCATCCCGCTCTAAAACATATCTACACTGAACCAAAGCCTCTTCAATTCGATCCAAAGACATGTAAATGGGGATGAGAGCTTTTCTGGGCGAAAGGGCGCCTGGGTCTAATTCCATTGCTTTTTCGAAAGACCTTAAAGCATCGAGCAGGCGATTTTCTTTTTCATAAAGCAACCCAGAGCCATAAAGCTTGATGGCTTCTTCGCGTTTGCTATCACTGGTAAGTTTGGGAAGAGGCCCGACTTTCTTGGGCGCATCTTCCAACTGAAGCTGCATCGAAGTTGTCATTAACAATTGCATTAGTGTCAGAATGTAAGGAGATAGAATCATCATGCTTTTATTTCCCTTGCTGTTGGATCAACTATTAAGGTTTGATCCGTTGGTTTAGCAATGAGGGATTGTAAACAAAAAGGTAGGAAAAGCGCTAGCGCTCTTCGGCAGATTATAAGTTCCCCAGTCAATTAAGAGTTTGACTGTAACTTGGCTGCTAGTAATGTGTTATGGAGAAGCATGGTGATAGTCATGGGGCCAACGCCACCTGGTACGGGGGTAATTGCGTCACATAAAGGCAAAACCTGTTCGTAATCAACATCGCCTACCAGTTTGCCATCGTCCAGCCTGTTGATTCCGACATCGATAACCACAGCACCAGGTTTCACCATGTCGGCGGTAACAAAGCAAGGTCTGCCAATTGCCGCCACAAGGATATCTGCCTGCATGGTTATCTCTTTAAGGTTTGCAGTTTTACTATGGCAGATGGTAACCGTTGCATCGATGCCATTTTGCAAAAGAATCAGGCCCATGGGTTTACCCACGATGGTACTTCTGCCAAGAACAACAACATGCTTGCCTGCAACGGGGATATTATAACGCTGCAACATGACAAGAACGCCATGCGGAGTGCATGGAAGAAGTCGTGGTCTGCCTGAAGTGAGAAGCCCAAGGTTTTCTGGGCCAAAGCCATCTACATCTTTGAGTGCGGTTACTGCATCAAGTATAAGGTCGGTGTTTAAATGTTTAGGCAGGGGGAGTTGCACCAATATGCCATGAACTTTGGGATCGTGATTAAGTTTTGATATTAAGTTAAGAAGATCTTCTTGAGTTGAATTGGCATCGAGTTTGTAGAGCCAGCTTTCGAAGCCAGCTTTTTCGCAGGCCTTTTGTTTGTTTCTCACATAAACCTGACTAGCAGGGTTATCGCCTACGAGTACTGCAGCTAAGCCGGGTTTCGTGCCTGTTTTCTTGAGCATAGCAGAGGCATCAAGTGCGAGTTCAGCTTGAATGATAAGGCTAAGTGCTTTGCCATCGATGATTTGAGCTGCCATGATTCTATCACCCTAAAAAGTAAAAAACATGGGCACGAAGGGTAAACTTCATGCCCATGGTAAAACTATTAAGCGCTTACTTGACCTTTTGGAAATAATCCTGGGAACCCTTTGGATCGGGCTTCATGGTAGCTTCGCCTGGTTGCCAGTTGGCAGGGCAGACTTCGCCATGCTTTTCTACGAATTGCAAGGCATCAAGAACGCGAATGGCTTCATCAACGCTACGGCCCAAAGGCAGATCGTTGACCAAAAGATGGCGAATAATGCCTTCCTTGTCGATGATGAACAAACCGCGTAAAGCAATTCCTGCATCTTCCAAAAGCACGCCATAGGATCTTGAGATGTTTTTGTTAAGGTCTGCGATAAGGGGATAGCGCACGCCACCAAGGCCACCTTTGGTGCGTTCTAATTTGTTCCATGCAAGATGTGAGAACTGGCTGTCAACGCTGACGCCCAGAACTTCGGTGTTGCGTTTTTTGAATTCTGCGAGTTTTTCATCGAATGCGATGATTTCCGTGGGGCATACAAAAGTAAAGTCGAGTGGGTAGAAGTAAAGAAGTACATACTTTCCCTTGTAATCGGAAAGTTTGATGTTCTTGAATTCTTCACCAACCAGAGCGGTGGCTGCGAAATCAGGGGCAGGCATTGTTACTTTTGCGGACATGGATAATCCTCCAGTGATGTTGATTGATAAATGGGGCTTTTAGTATGCCCTCCGTTATATTACTAGATGTTATAATATGAACTGCACAAGTTTTGTTGGTCGTATTTTCGAAAAGAATGGTGTTAAAGGTAATGACACCTAGATTTTAACCACTAGCATAGAAACATGGAACCAACTCCAACCATTTTGTTTAAGAACCATACAGGCGAAGAGCTTGCAGTTTTGCTTGCGCCTTTTGGGGTTAACCCTAAGTTGGCAGGTAAACTGCAGTCTACGGTTCTTAGAAACGCCCTTGATGAAGTTCCCAAAGTAATGGAGCAGACTTCTTGGCGGGTTCTGAAAAAAGTTGAAAATGCCACCCGGATTCCCACACTTCAGCTGATCGATAAACAAGTTTCCCCGCGCGACGGGTTTACCAAGTACCTTTTCAAAGGTGAAGGGGATGAGCCTTTTGAAACCGTGCGCATACCTCTTTTGCATGTGAAGGGGCAGGAAAAATATGTTGTTTGCGTCAGTTCCCAAGTTGGTTGCGCCATGGGTTGTGCTTTTTGCGCCACCGCTAAGATGGGCTTTCGCAGAAACTTGCAGCCTTGGGAAATTGTCGATCAAGTAATTCAAATCCGTAAAGATTCCTCGTATCCTGTAAGGGGCGTGGTTTTCATGGGTATGGGCGAACCCATGTTGAATTACGATAAAGTGATTCAAGCTGCAACGATTTTGCGTGAACCATGTGGCTTGGCCATAGATGCTCGCAATATCACTATTTCAACCGTTGGGGTGGTTCCTGGCATACGAAGATTCACCCGCGAGAAACAACCTTACAGGCTTGTTGTTTCCCTTACCTCTGCTAATTCTGAAAAACGGAAGTCGCTTCTCCCTGTTGAAAACACGCACTCGCTTGAAGAACTTATGAGTGCGGTTAGGGAATATCAAGAATATTCCGGAGTTCGAATGATGCTTGCTTGGACTATGATGTCTGGAATCAACACTTCGCCTGAAGATGCCAAGGAAATCGCCCGGTTGACTGCGGGAATGCCAGTGAAAATTGATTTGATTGATGTCAACGATCCCACAGGGGTGTTTTTAAAACCAAGTGCTGAAGAGCTGAATACCTTCCGTGATGCTCTTAATGAAGAGCTTCGTCAGCCTGTGGTCAGGCGTTATAGTGGCGGCCAAGATATTAACGCAGGGTGTGGCATGCTTGCCGGCCTTCACATGGTTGAACCAGACAAAACCTCCTGCGCTTCTCTGCCTAGCCATTCCTGAAAAATAAGAGTAAAAGTTAAAAAAGGACCCGCGAGGTTGACGAAGGTGCAGGGTAAGCGCCCCATTCAGTCATTTTCGCGAAGGCGGGAATCCAGAAAGACAATTAGTCAAGCATGGACCCCCGCTTTGCAGCGAGGGTGACGAAGGTGAGTGGGCGATGGTGAAGATGGTGC
>DBCB01000073.1:4479-14420 GCA_002303765.1 Planctomycetaceae bacterium UBA969 | reverse complement strand
CTCCGCATACGCGAAGTTGACGAAGGCGCGTGGGTAGAGACCCTTCGGCAAGCTCAGGGTCCGGGTTCGGTCAGTGAGCTTGCCGAACTGGCTGTTATAATTTCAGGGCCTGCATTTTCTTTTTTGTTTGGTCAGTGAGCTTGTCGAACTGGATGTTATAAGTTCAGGGCCCGCATAATTAAAAAAGGTTCAAATGGAGCGGTTGCAGTGGGGCTTCCCCATCGCAACCGCTCTGTCTTTAAATAGTGGTGTAACAATAAACGGGAGGTAAAAAATAAAGAGGAAGAATTAGCCACAGAAGGACACGGAATTTCACGGAATCAAAACACTCCATGGATTAGGAGAAATCAGTGTGGGGGAGGTTGGAACCCGGGCGAGCGAAGCGGAAGGGCCCTTTTCCCGGAGGGAAGAGGGTTGGGAGTAGGGAGAAAGTAAAAGTAAAAGTAAAAGAGTAGAAATACACCCCACCCACCGCAGTGGGATGGGCTTGAAGGCAAAAATACAGCAGAGGGTGACGAAGGAATCTACACCAATAGCGTCATACTAGAATTTTGTCGAGAATTTTGGGGCCTTCTGCGGGGCCGATAAGCCGTGCGTTCAAACCTTGATAAGGATAGCTGAAAGTTTCTGGATCAAGCCCCATCAGATGTAGGATGGTAGCTTGAAGATCGTGAACGCCGACTTTGTTTTCTGCGATGTTCCACCCGAGTTCATCAGTGCTGCCGTAGTTGAAGCCACGTTTGATACCAGCGCCCGCCATCCATGTGGTGAAGCAGTGTGGATGATGATCACGGCCTAGGAATTTGCTACCGCCTCGGGCTTCGTTCATTGAAGTTCTACCAAATTCGCCACCCCATACGACGAGGGTTTCATCAAGCATTCCTCTGCGTTCGAGATCGAGAAGAAGCGCGGTCATTGGGCGGTCGGTTTCTTTGCATTTGCGGGGTAGGGCGTTAACGATGTCATCGCCTGCGCTGGTGCCATGGGTATCCCAGCCCCAGTCGAAGAGTTGGACATAACGGGTGCCTCGTTCGATCATACGGCGGGCGAGAAGGCAATTGTTGGCGAAGGAGTTGGTGCCTGGCGTTGCGCCATATTCTTCGATGATTTTTTTTGGTTCGCGCGAGATATCCATGACATCGGGAACAGCGGTTTGCATTCGGAATGCAAGTTCGTACTGTTCGATGCGAGTGATGGTTTCGGGGTCGCCAAGTTTTTGAAGTTCGATCTCGTTTAGTTCCTTAAGGCTATCAAGGCTTTTGCGCCTAAGGATGGAATTCATACCTGCGGGGTTGTTGACAAAGAAGATAGGCTCTGCACCCGATCTGCATTGCACGCCTTGATACACGGAGGGTAGGAAGCCGCTGCCCCAGACGCTTTTTCCAGCAGTGGGATCGGTGCCGCCAGAGACGAGAACGACAAAGCCTGGAAGGTTTTGATTGGGGCTGCCCAAGCCGTAGGTTACCCAAGAGCCGATTGCGGGGTAGCCTGGTCGGTTCTCGCCAGTGTGCACAAAAAGTTCCGCGGGGGCGTGGTTGAATTCTTTGGTGTACATGGAACGGATTACGGTAACGAGGTCAGCAGCGTTTTGGAAGTTGGGGAGGAGTTCACTGATCCAGGTTCCGTTTTTGCCATGCTGGGTGAATTTATGTGGCGAGCCTAAAAGAACGGGGCGGCCCTTGATGAAGGCAAATCGTTCGCCCTTGATGAGTTCTTCGGGGCAGGGTTTGAGATGGTATTCGAGAAGTTTGGGTTTGAAGTCGAACAAATCTTGCTGTGGTGGCGAGCCCGACATGTGTAGGTATATAACCGCCTTGGCCTTGGCGGTGTGCATGGGTTTCTTGACAGCGAGTGGCGCACCTGAAGGCGCAGCGGTGGCTTTATTCGAGGCAAAATCTGCCATTGCGATAGCACCAAGGCTGAGTGGGCATTTCTTGAGGAAGTGCCTTCGGGTGCTAGTACGAATGTTTTCGAGTCGGGGATCCATAATTAACTCCGGGTAAGGAGGCCATCGAGATTGAGGAGAACATTGCAGAGGGTTGTCCATGCTGCGAGTTCATCAATTTTCATATTTGTTGAAGCAGCGCCTAGGGGCATTTCTGCAAGTAACTTAGCGCTGGGCAGGTCTGTTTTAAATTGAGCAAGAGAATCGTTGTAAAGTTTTGCAAGGCTTTCCGTTTGCTTGGCAGAGGGGGTAGAGCCTTGGGCAAGTTTCCAGGCGAAGTTAAGTTTTTCGTTGAAGGTTGTTCCACCTTCGGTGAGGACTTTACGCGCCATGCCTTGAGCTGCTTCAACGAATACTGGGTCGTTTAAGGTAACAAAAGCTTGTAGGGGTGTAGAGGTGTTGATTCTTCGGACGGTGCAAAATTCTCTGCTGGGTGCATCGAAAGTTTGCATGGAAGGGTACGGAACGGAACGGCGCCAGAAGGTGTAAAGGCCTCTGCGATATTTATCTTCACCCATGCTGGTGGCCCAGTTTCGTTCGCCATTGAACGCGGCTTGCCAAAGGTTTGCTGGTTGAGGAGGGTAGACCGAAGGGCCATAGATTTTGGGGCTGAGCAGCCCACCTATCATAAGGGCCTGATCGCGTAAGATTTCCGCATCGAGTCGATGGCGGGGTGATCTGCCTAGAAGAAGATTACGAGGGTCTTTCTGAATCATCATGGGTGTGGATGCTGCGGATTGTTTGTAGGTTGCACTGCCCATGATGAGTTTGAGCATTGCTTTGATATCCCAGCCTGAATCGATGAATTCGAGTGCGAGGAAATCAAGGAGTTCGGGGTGGGTTGGAAGCGAGCCTTGGGTGCCGAAGTCTTCTTCGGATTCAACGATGCCTCTGCCGAAGATAAGGCCCCAAAGGCGGTTGGCTTCGACTCTAGCAGTGAGGGGGTTATCGGGATCGACAATCCACTTTGCGAGGTCGAGTCGGTTGGGTTCGCCGTTGGTTTTAAGAGGATGAAAAGCCGCGGGCACGCCGGCGTTTACCGGGGTTCCTGGAGTAAGGAAGTTACCTTTGACGAGGATGGTGGTTTTGCGTTTCTTGGTGTTGTCCAACTCTTGCAGGATGGGAACAGCGGTAAGTTTTGGCTGAACCTTTTCAAGCTTAGCGAGTTCAGTTTGAAGCGGGGCGAGTGAGGGAGCAATACTGCGGAAGTAGTCTGCGAGTTTTTTTTGTTCATCCGGATTCTTGGTTAAGCTGTTGAGCAAAGGTCGAAGTTCTTTGGGCAATGCTAATCTTCGGGTTAGGGCAGCATCGGTAAGAGTTTCGATTTTGAAATCGACTAGGTTGAGTTTCTGGCCTTTGGCATCTACGAGTTTGAAGAAGAATGTTCCTGAGGGTGCGGGTTTTTCAAGTGTGAATATCGATTGCGATGCGAGATCAAAGCGATCTGCGATCATTAATTCTGCCTGACCTGCGGGTTTAAGTTCGGTGCTGGGGTTGGGAACAGCGGGCTGTTCGATTTTCCAAACAGGGTTACGGGATTCATCAAGAATCAATACTCGATAGCCGGAAATTCTAACGCTGGTTCCGCCATCGGTGCGGTTCCAAACTACAACCTTATCGACTGGGGATACTTGAGGAAGTTGGACCTCCCACCAAGGGTTGTTTTCGGTTTTGGTATGAGTGGTGGACTTCGCAACATTGTAGTCGCCATTGGTATTACCATCGATTGCAAGCTTCGGGGGGCCTTCATAATCGGTACTGGATTGTGTTGCAGTTCCTTTGAGAGCGATGTTGGTGCCGTTGGAGAAAACTTGAACTTCAGCAAGGGAAAGCATCTTAGCCTTGCCTGGCAATTCGATGCGAACGAATCGTGCTTTGGGGGCTTGGTTTTTGAAGGGCTCTGGGCCATTGCTAAGAGCGAGCTTTGCACTTGGGGGAAGTGTATTTCCCTTCATGCCCGAAATTTTAAACCCAGTGATGTTGGATTTGGATTCAATGGAGGCTTCTGAAATGCCATCGGTGTTGGTGGCCTTTAAAGTTGCAATAGTGCCTGGGTCGGTAAGGTTGAAGGAGTTACGCCATTGGGTTTCTTCTGCATGGACGTTGGCATCGCTGATGCGTTTTTTTAACTCTGCGATGCGTGCTTGAATCACTTCGACTTCAGCGCGTTGGAAAAGGGTGGGGATCATCTTAGTAGGAAATTCATCGCCCTTGTCGCTATCCGCAGTCTGGTTCAAGATTCCGTAGAAGCTGTAATATTCGCGTTGGCTGATGGGGTCGTATTTATGGCTATGGCATTTGGCACAACCAAGGGTCAGGCCCATCCAAACTTGGCTGGTGGTATCTGCACGATCCTTCACCGCTGCGACGCGGAATTCTTCGTCATCAGTTCCACCTTCGGTATTGGTCATGGTGTTGCGATGGAAGGAAGTAGCTAGCAATTGATCATCGGTAGCGTTGGGCAGAAGATCGCCTGCGAGTTGATCGATGGTGAATTGATCATAGGAAAGATTGCGGTTGAAGGCATTGATGACCCAATCGCGGAAGGGCCATGCGTTAAGGCGCAATGGGTCGGAGCCATAGCCTCGGGAATCTGCGTAGCGCGCGAGATCGAGCCAATGGCGGGCCCATTTTTCCCCAAACCTTGGTGAGGCAAGAAGTCGATTCAACTGGGTATCGTAAGCAGCGGGGCTTTTGTCTTCCAGAAAGCGATCCATTTCTTCGGGGGTGGGTGGCAAGCCTATGAGATCTAAACTTAGCCTGCGTAGTAGTGCGACCTTCTGTGCTTCAGAAGATATCTCCATGCCTTGCGATTCAAGTTTGGATTGGATGAAGAGATCGATTGCGTTATTGATGTTGGATTGATTCTTGATGATAGGTAGGGATGGTCGGGTTGGTTTGTTGAAGGCCCAGTGGGTGTGCTTGGCAGTTTCAACTTTTTCATCGGGCCAAGTTGCTCCGCTGGCTATCCAGCTTTTAAGCAGGGCGATTTCTTTTTCGGTTAACTTTGCACCTTTAGGGGGCATGACTTTGCCTTCCCTGCCTACGGTGATCATTTTAATAAGCAGGCTATCTTCGGGTTTGCCTGGGTTGATTGTTTTTTCGCCTGAATCGCCTCCTTGAAATGCAAGGTCTTTGCGATCGAACCTGAGGCCAGCTTTTTGTTTTTCGAGCCCATGGCATTCGATGCATTTAGCCTTCAACAGCGGGGCTATATCGCGCTTGAAGTCGACTTCCGCACCTTTACCAAAATTGTTGCATAGAAATAATGCAATCAGGGTGGGCAGGGAGATTATTATTTTCATGGCAGGTGTTTCCGATGTTGCACTAGGCAGGTAAGTCCATGTAAGTTTTATCATTTCTATTCTAGCATTACTACCTTATGTTTAAACAAGCTATTTTTGTCAAACCTTGGTAGGGAGAATTATCATGGAGCATTGGTGGACTACTGGCTTGGGCCGCAAGATTTACGATCTCGAACAACCCCGACGATCTACCATGCCTGTGCATCCTTCCCATAAGCCCGGCTATCAATACATGCTTCATAACCGCCATGAAGATACTTATAAGCCTGATCTAAAAGGGCCTCGTTCCAGTGCTTCGGGGGCGATTTACATGAAGGAACATACAGGCACGCATATCGATGCTTGGTGTCATCAGGCCGATCACATGCATTTGTGTGGGGGTAAAAAGGTTGATACTTCGGTGCAATCAAACCAAGGGTTTTCGTATGGCGCGGTGGAAGATATCCCGATGATCGCCCGTCAAGGATGGCTATTTGATGTCCCTGGGTATAGGGGCGTGGAAGAATTAGGCAGAGAGGAATATATCTTTCGGGCAGAGTTAGAGCGCATGGAGAAAGAGTTGAACCTAGCGCCCAAGCCTGGTGATGTGGTTTTAATTCGAGTGGGTACTGATCTAAGCTGGCATGATGAAATTCGCTACATGGAATCTGCAGGGATGGCTCGAGACGCTGCGCTTTGGGCTGCAGAAAGAAAAGTATTGGCGGTGGGCGCGGATAATATGTCGTGGGAACCCAATGGCGCAATTGATCCGGAATTAGGTTCGCTGCCTTGCCATCTCGAGCTTTTGGCACGCAGAGGCATTTACATCATCGAGAATTTGAAACTGGATGAACTTGCGAAAGATAAGGTTAGGCAGTTTTTGTTTATTTGTCTGCCATTGAAATTGATCGGGGCTACAGGTTCGCCTGTGCGGCCTATTGCCTTGGTGTGAAATTACTTTATTGTGCATGCATAAGAAATTTGTTTAACAAGGAGAGAAGCCATGTCTGGACCCTATATGCCTATTGATCGAAGGAAAGTTCTAGCGGGATCAGCGATGGCTGCAACAGCTTTGCTTACCGGCGCAGGAAAAGAAGAAGCTGCGGTTGCGAAGCCCAGGCGCTATGCGATGAAAAAATCGATCAACCTTTGGGCGTTTCCCTACCCCGAGAAAATGAATCTGGAGCAGTGCCTTCGCTTGGCTAAGAGTGCGGGATTCGATGCGATTGAGTTGAACTATGATCTCGATAATGATCTTTCGCCTAAATCTGGCGCCAAGGAATATGCTGCGATTCGTGCGCTTGCAGACAAGATTGGAATTCAGATCAGCGGGCTTTGTTCTTTTCTTTTCTGGCCCTACCCTCTTACTGCGAATGACAATGCAAAAAGAGCCAGAGGGTTTGAACTTGCTGCAAAAATGACCCAGGCTGCGCATGACCTTGGTGTGGAAAATCTGTTAGTTGTTCCCGGAGCAGTTAACATCCCTTGGCGCACTGATTATGAACCTGTTCCTAATGATGTCTGCGACAAGCGGGCACGCGAGGCTATCGCCAAGCTTTTACCCAATGCTGAAAAGTTGAAGGTGAAGCTTAATATTGAAAACATCTTTTTCAATGGTTATTTGATGACACCAGGCGAAATGATCGACTTCGTGGATTCCTACAAATCCGAGTATGTGAAGGTTCATTTCGATACAGGTAACATTATGATGTTTCAATTCCCCGAGCATTGGATCAAGATGCTGGGCAAGCGCATTCAAAATGTTCATCTCAAGGAGTACACTAAGAAGGGAACTGATTATTCTTTGGAAACTTTTAGGCCCTTGCTTGATGGCACTACTAATTGGCCCGCAGTGATGGAATCCTTTGAGCAAACGGGCTATCGGGGTTATCTCACCTTTGAATATTTTCATCCGTACAGCCATTTTCCCGAAGCTTTGATCTATCAGACCGCAGATTCCCTCGACCGTCTTTTGGGAATTAAGTAAGTTGTCTATCAATGCTTTGAATGGCAATAAGTAATGAGGATAGAGTAATGAGTGCGAAATCAAGAAAAGAACAGATTATAGAAATGCTAAAGGATGAGCCAAACGATTCATTCCTGCTTTATGGCCTAGCCATGGAGCACCAGAGTGCTGGCGAGGAAGAGCAGGCGCTGAAAGTGTTTGGTGATTTAATGGAATCGAACCCTGATTACCCCCCTGGGTATTTGCAGGCGGGGCAGTTGCTTGCCAGGATGGGCAAAGAGGCGCAAGCCAGAAGTGTGTATGAAAAAGGCATCCAAACCGCTCGAAAAGTGGGGGATGGCCATGCTGCCGGAGAAATGGAAAATTTCCTATCTCTTCTCGATTGAGTTTCTGTTAAAATCTTGGAGTCAGATTTTGTGGAGTCTTGAAACATAAAGGAGCATTGAAATGAAGATTTTGATTTTTAGAACATTAGCTGCATCTTTTCTTGCGTTGGCATTTGCTGTTGTTGCAATTGCACAAGATGGCAAAGGAACTGTAATTACGATTGATGGATTAAAATCGGTTACCCCAGCAGAATGGAAAGAAGAGGCCCCAAGCAACAAAATGCGCTATGCACAATTTGTTCTGCCCAAGGTTGAAGGCGATGCCAAAGATGGCGAAATAGTAATTTTCAAGGGCCTTGGTGGTTCAGGAAAAGCAAATATCGATCGATGGAAAGAACAGTTTTCTACTAACGATGGTGGCAAACTAGGCGAAAAGGATTTCAAGATTACTGAAATCAAAGTTGCTGGAAAGCCAACCATGTATTTAGATGTGAAGGGTGCTTACAAGTATAAGGCTGCACCGTTTGATCCTAATTCTAAAACTGTGCTGATGGAAAACTCCCGGATGTTGGCAGCCCATGTTGATGCCAACGATATTTATCACATTAAATTGACCGGGCCAGCAAAGACCGTCGAAAAGTACCGCGATGGTTTTGAAAAATGGCTTGCAAACTTCAAGTAAGCTTCTTTTCTATAATCAGATGATTACCAGAGCGGCACGGGTTATACCTGCCGCTCTATTCTTTTAAAGGTTGCAACATTGCAGGATATATTCTTTAAGTACGAACTACCCCCAGAATTAATTGCGCAACACCCGCCGCAAAAGCGTGAACAATCCAAGTTGATGCTCGTGGATCGAAAAACATCTAGCATCACCCATCACTCTTTTTCTGATCTTCCCAATTTTTTAAGAAAAGATGATTTGCTGGTATTGAATGATACTCAGGTGGTGAAAGCCAGATTGTATGGCAAACGCAAAGCCACGGGCGGGAAATGGGAAGGGTTGTATCTAAAGACTTTGGAAAATGGCTTATGGGAGATGATGAGTTATACGCGGGGTTGGCCATTGCCTGGCGAAACTATTACGGTTGAACCCGGGCCATTAGAATTGTTATTGGTGCAGAAAAATGCAGGGGGGATTTGGCACGCCAAACCAAGTATAGAGGGGAATGCGCCTGCGATTCTTGAAGCACATGGAAAGGTTCCATTGCCTCCATATATTCGGAAGGGCAAAGCTTTGGAGGAAGATACGCAAAGGTATCAGACGATTTATGCAAAACATCCGGGCGCGGTAGCTGCACCCACCGCAGGCTTGCATTTTACCGAAGAACTTTTCGCAACCCTAAAGGCCATGGGAGTTGATAAATCTTTTGTTACCTTGCATGTCGGGCCTGGTACTTTCAAACCATTGCCCGAGACGCTTCCGGAAAACTATCAGGTTGACCCGGAGTTTGGTGAGCTGCCTCAAGTCACCGTGGATGCTTTGAATAAATCTAAAAGTATTGGGGGAAGGGTGGTTGCAGTGGGTACCACTTCCACAAGATTATTGGAAAGTGCGGTTTCTCAAAAGGGGCTGAACCCATGGCAGGGCTGGGCGGATTTAACTATTGATCCCACTTATAACTTTAAAGTGATTGATGTGTTAATTACCAACTTTCATTTGCCTTGCTCTACTTTGCTTTTGCTTGTTGGCGCATTTGCAGGTTGCGATTTAATCCGCAAAGCCTATGAAGAAGCCATCAAATATGATTATCGTTTTTTTAGTTATGGCGACGCCATGATTATTGTTTGATGTTTTTTAATGAGTTGTAACAACACATACTTAAGGAAGATGAATCATGAAAAAGATAAGTGTTTTAGTTTTGTTGCTGGTGGGAACAATTGCATTGGCAGCCGATTACACCAAGGATAATGTCGAAGTGATTAAGGCAAAAGTTCAAAAAGGTGAAGTGGTTTTGATTGATGTGCGCGAGAAAAACGAATGGGACGAGGGGCATGTTTTAGGAGCGAAGCTTCTTTCTTTAAGTAAGATTTCGAAGGGTGCAACCAAGGAAGAAATTGAAGCTGTTGTGGGTAAGGATAAAGTTATTTACTTGCATTGCAAGGCGGGGGTTAGGTGCATGAAAGCCGCTGAAATACTTGAAAAACAAGGGTTTAAGGTGCAGGCGATAGATCTTCCGGTAGGGGAATTAATCAGTTCGCTTGGTAAGGCAAAGTAATTGTGCAGGTTGTTTTTCTTGGACTCTTGCTCCTTCATGGCTTAGCTTTACGACATAGACATTTTTTACTATGGAGGTTTCAATGATTCGAATTAGTCTCTCTATTCTTTTTTCCGCTTTTGCGATTTCCTCTGCCATTGCTGCAGAACCCGCAAAAGACTATTTCTTTCAACCAAAGGATCGTATCGTATTTCTTGGCGA
>DBCB01000073.1:0-4411 GCA_002303765.1 Planctomycetaceae bacterium UBA969 | reverse complement strand
CGTTTTCCTGATGCAAACTTTTTCTTTTTAAATGCTGGTATCGGTGGTGACACTGCCAATGGGGGATCTAACCGTTTTAAAAATCATGTGTTGGATGAAAAGCCTACGAAGGTGACCATTAATTTTGGCATGAACGATGGCGGGTACGGCAAGTTCAATCCCCAGTCGAATAAAGTGTTTGTTGAAAAAACTGCACTTATGCTAGATATGGCAACCAAGGCTGGCGTAAAAGTTGCATTGCTTTCACCCAATGCTGTTGACCCACGCAACAAATCCAATGGGGTTGAATATGTTGAAACCCAGAAACAGTTTTATGCTCCGTTGAAAGACATTGCTGCCAAGTTTGAATTCCCCTTTGTGGATCAGTATGCGATTACCCGGGCAGCACAGGATAAAATGCTTGTTGATGATCCCAAGGCTGAAAAAGCAAAGCCTTATCCAGATGGTTTTCATACTGCAGCCCCAGGTGGGATGCTCATGGCTCATGCAATCCTTACTGGCCTAAAGTCCCCTGCATTGGTGAGCGATGTTTCGTTTGATGCTGCTAGCAAAAAAGTTACTGGCAAGAATTGCACCGTAACATTAGTCAGCGGCGATGCCATTAGTTTTGAACGCAAGGACGAAGCTTTGCCTTGGGCTGTGCAAAAAGATTGGCTGCCCATGCTTCCCTATACCAATGAGCTTAAAGATTTGAATTGGTATGGTTTGCAAGTAACTGGCCTTAAGGAAGGCAGTTATGCAGTTAAGATTGATGGCGTGGAAGTTGCCAAGTTTTCTGGTGAAGAACTTGCCAAGGGTGTTAACCTTGGGAACCTTACTGCTGGTCCGATTTGGGATCATGCAGACAAGGTTTACAAGGCTATTGAAGCCAAGAACCGAATTGTAGCAGGTCGGTTCCGGGGCGTTATTCTTGCTAATGTTCCTGAATGGCTGGCTGATGTTGCCAAGGAACGAAAGCCTATGGAGTTGGAAAAACGTATGGTTCTAATTGTTGAAGCACAGAAAGCCGTCAACGAATTGGTAAAACCAAAGAGTCATAAATGGGAAGTTGTTGCAGTGAAGTAAAGCTGTGATAAAGATGTAAATAATTAGATGGGGCTTTGAAGTTTAACTTCAGGCTCCTTCTTTCATTTGGCGAGATTGTTATACTGTTTGCAATCGTTTGTTGCATGTGCTAGCTTAAGAAATATGTATCAACCCTGCCTATGTTTTAAATATTATTTTTCCCGCTATTAATTCGTTTATTGGAGTAGTGCACCATGAGATTTATTCCCGCAACTTTGATCGCAATCCTTGGATTGCTTTGTATTTCGTCTAATGAAGCTAGGGCGCAAGATACAACGCCTATCCGTGCTGGTATGATTGGGCTTGATACCTCGCATGTTCCAGCGTTTGCGAAATTATTCAACGGGCCAAAGGCTGTGGGGGATCTTGCGGGAATCAAAATCGTTGCAGCCTACCCCGGTGGTACAGACTTCGGCCCAAGTAAGACTCGGGTTGCAAAATTCACCGAGGATATCCGTGGAATGGGAATTGAAATTGTTGATACCATTCCCAAGTTGCTTGAAAAAGTTGATGTGGTATTTCTGGAAAGCGTGGATGGGCGCATTCATTTACAGGAAGCTATACCTGTTATCAAGGCAGGCAAACCATTGTTCATTGATAAGCCTGCTGCAGGTTCCCTTGCAGATGTAATTGCCATCTTTGATTTAGCAAAGCAGAACAAGGTTCCTTGTTTTTCAAGTTCTTCGGTTCGCTTTGGTGCAGGCCTGCAAGAGCTGAAAAAGAATGAGTCGCTTGGTGAAATTGCAGGTGCAGATACTTGGGGGCCTTGCTCTTATCAAGAAGGTACACCTGATTTGTTCTTTTACGGAATCCATGGCGTGGAAGCTTTGTACACTCTTATGGGTACCGGATGCGAAACGGTTGCGCGAACCCAGGCTACCGATGCTGATGTTGTTACAGGAGTTTGGAAGAATGGCAGAGTAGGAACTTACCGCGGATTACGAAAGAACAAAGCTGATTTTGGCGCAGTGGCTTTTGGTACTAAGGGAATCGCCCCCATGCTTAAAGGGGATGGTTATGAACCTATGTGCCGCGAGATTGCAAAGTTCTTTAAAACTAAGGTCGCCCCTGTCAGCCCGGAAGAAACCATTGAGATTTTTGCCTTCATGGAAGCCGCAGATGAAAGCAAACGCAATGATGGCAAACCTGTTGCAATCAAAGATGTGATGGCCAAGGCCAAAGCACAAGCTGCAGGCAAAAAGTAAAAAACTTTTGTATAAGCCTCCGTCGAAAATAGAATAGTACTTCATTGTTGTTTTAGAATTATCAGGAGCAGACATGAACTCGATTACCCGCAGAATTTTTCTTGAAGATACCATGCTAGCTTCTGCTGCACTTGCTGCAGCAGCGACTCCCCTTGCAATTCATGCCCAAGAGAAATCCACTGGCAAGCCTTCCAATAAAGTTCGGGTTGCTATTCTGGGCAATCGCATCCGAGGTAAACAGCACGCTGCAGAGTTGGCTAAAGTTCCAGATGTTGAAATAGCTTATTTGTGTGACCCTGATACTTTACTATCAGCAGAGCTTGCTGCTATTGTTGAAAAACAGCAGGGAAGCGCGCCTAAAACAACCCAAGATATGCGCAAGGTTTTCGATGATAAATCCATTGATGCAGTGTTTATCGCAACCCCAAATCATTGGCATGCTCTTGCTGCAATCTGGGCCATGCAGGCAGGCAAAGATGCTTATGTCGAAAAACCTGTAAGCCATAATATCAGCGAGGGCAGCCGTATTGTGCAGGTTTCACGCAAGACTAATCGCATATGCCAGGGCGGCACCCAGAATCGTTCCAATATGGCCCTTGCCGAAGCTGTTGAATACATGAAGGCGGGGAAACTTGGAGAAGTCAAACTTGCCCGGAGTATCATTTATGGTGGTAGAGGTTCCATAGGGCCCAAGGGTACCTACGAAGCACCAAAAAATGTTGATTATAATCTCTTCATGGGGCCTGCTAGTCTTGAACCACTTACCCGTAAAAACCTTCATTACGATTGGCATTGGGATTGGAACACAGGCAATGGCGAACTAGGGAATAACAATATTCATTCCATTGATATTTGCCGCTGGGGTTTGGGCCTTGATGGCCTTTGTAATTCTGCAATCAGTTATGGTGGCCGCTTTGGTTATGTTGATGCAGGCCAGACTCCTAACACGCAGGTTTGTATTTTTGATTATGGTAGCAAAACGATTGTTGCAGAAACGCGTGGTTTAAAGAGCGAACAATTCCGTACAGGGTTTACGGGCGGCTGGTTGTTTCATGGTGCAGAAGGTTCCATTGCGGGAAATTCCTTGTTCGATAAAGAAGGTAAAATGGTCAGTACTTTTACCGCTAAGCGTAAGAGCGAAAACCACTTTGCAAACTTCATCAATGCAGTGCGTAGTAGAAAAAGAGAGAGCCTTAATGCAGAGATTCTTGAAGGGCATCTTTCAACAGCATTGTGCCATATTGGTAATATCTCTTGGAGATTGGGCAAGGAAAGTTCTGTTGCAGAAGTGCGCGAACAAGTTGCGAAAATGAAAGTTCACGACAATGTTTCAGAAACATTGGATCGCACCCTGAAGCATCTGGGCGATAACAAGGTAGATTTGGAAAAGAGCAAAATGACTTTGGGTGTGAAGCTTGAGGTATCACCAAAAAGCGAAGAATTCGTGGGCAATGCATCGGCTAATAAGTTTTTGACCCGTGAATATCGCAAGCCCTTTGTTGTGCCCACAGAGAAGGAAATCTAAGCTTATTAAAATAAGTTCAAGAGAAACGTTATTTCTTAGAGGTGATTGGGCCGCGAAGAAAATATGTAGGCATAGGCCCTTTCCCTTTTACTTCAATGATACCACGGCTTTCAAATTCAAATTTGTCCGCTAAAAGGTTATAAGTGTGTTCACTTATATGTATCTCTTCCGGCATGCCATGGCTTTCCATTCGGGCTGCGGTATTGACGCAATCGCCCCAAAGATCGTAGATGAATCTTGATTTCCCAATCACTCCAGCAACAATTGGCCCGGAGTTTATGCCCACTCGCATTCTCAGTGATTGATTATTTTTTAAATTGAACTCTGCCAAACAGAGCTTGAATTCTAATGCGAAATTTGCAAGCTTTTCTGCATGATTTTTAATCGGCGTTGGTACTCCCGCGGCTACCATGTAGGCATCGCCTATCGTTTTTATCTTTTCAACCTTGTGTTTGATTACTAAGCCGTCAAATAAAGAAAACAACTTGTCTAATAGATTGACCAGTTCAACGGGAGATAGTTTTTCGGACAAGGATGTAAACCCCATGATGTCAGCGAAAAAAACACTGGCGCAATCAAATCTATCTGCGATCGTCTCCTCTTTGTTTTTAAGTTT
>DBCB01000215.1:2210-6287 GCA_002303765.1 Planctomycetaceae bacterium UBA969 | reverse complement strand
CGAACCACTGCTTGGGATGATCCGGCAGTCCAACCTTATGTATCAAAAACGCTGAATATGTTTGTTTGCCAAAACGCCCCAGGAGGCAGAGTTAGTAAGTATTTCAATTTGAGTTTTGGTGTTTGCGATTACACCATCATTTATGATGTAGATGCCGGATTGATTGCACTGGGGGTATTAGCACCGTGGAAAGGTGATCCGCTGGGCCCGATTGGGGAAGACCGCCCTTGTACATTTTCAGATATCAAAGACGGATTATCGCAAACAATATTATTGGGTGAAGTCGCAGGAAGACCGCAATTCTGGAATACGTCGGGATATACTGGCCTAGAAACCGGCCCTGCTGGGTGGGCCATACCCAACTGCTTCATCAATCTTGATGGTGCAAAAGAAGATGGCTCTGATCAATACGGCCCTTGCGCAGTCAACTGTTATAACAAGCATGAGCTTTATGGATTTCACAATAGTGCTGCTGCTGCCCTATTTTGCGATGCTCATGTTTCGATGTTGAAATCCGGCACCAACATTAAAGTTGTTGCAGCGTTGGTCACCCGCAATGGCGAAGAACCAAACCCTGAATATTAGGTTGTATAGTCGGCGTTCAAGCGCACATATTCCTGTGTTAGGTCACAAGTCTGATAAGTGCATTTTCCCTTCCCGAGATTGAAAAGCAGCCTTAGAGTTACATTGCGATTGTTTCTAAGATAATCGGAAGCAACCTTGGGATCAAAGTCCATGGGGGTGCCATCTTTATAAAGAAGCATTTCACCCATCCAAAGAGAAAGATTTTTTTCTTCGAAGTTAACACCTGCGTACCCCGCAGCAGAAACCACCCTGCCCCAGTTTGGATCTGCTCCAAAAATCGCAGTCTTCACCAACACACTTTCAGCAACAGTCTTGGCAATTTTTTTTGCCTCTTTGTCATCACGTAAACCTTCCACCGTAATAGTTACAAGATGGTTGGCACCCTCTGCATCAATTGCAATTTCTTTTGCCAGTTCACAGCAAACCTCAGTTACCACCGCAACAAAAGCATCCCAATCACCACCCAGCATTTTTCCCGCACCCGAAGCACCATTGGCAAGAATAATAAGGCTATCATTCGTACTGGTATGGCCTTCAACACTTACGCAATTAAACGACTTATCCGATGCATCGGTAATAAGGGAAGCCAGCTCACCATCAGAAGCTTCCGCATCGGTAAACACAAAGGCTAGCATTGTCGCCATGTTTGGGCCAATCATGGCTGCGCCCTTGGCGACGCCAGCAACCACCACTTGTTTTCCGTTAATGCTGATTTCTTTGGTCACAACTTTGATTTTTGTATCGGTAGTAAGAATCGCATGAGCCGCGTCGCTAAGCGACATTGCGGAATCACTGAGCAGTTCAGCAGTCTTTCGGATACCAACCTCGATTACATCCATGGGCAGGTGCCTGCCTATGACGCCAGTGGAGCAAACAAGAATCTCTTTATCTTCGCACTTATTTGCCTCTGCTGTAACACTTGCCATCTTTCGGGCATCTTCCATGCCTTTCTTTCCTGTGCAGGCATTGGCATTGCCCGAGCAGACAATAATCCCGCGGATGAGATCGGAAGGAAGCCTTTCTTTGCACAGGTGAACAGGTGCAGCCTTAACTTTATTGGTGGTAAAAACCCCGGCAGCAGAGGCGGGAAAATCGGAAAAGAACAATGCGAGATCTTTTCTTAAAGGATCTGGGCGAATGCCGCTATGTAGCCCGCAAAACCTAAATCCAACAGGCAAGAACCAACTATCCATTTCTGAAAACTCCCTGACGAAAGAATTATTCGCACTATCGCTTGAGTGAATAAAAGACAGCCGCCTTACCAAGCTTTAAGGCACTATCGTAATCGTAACCAAGGCAATCGGTTGACTTGTGTTTTTCCAAGGCGCAACCGAGATCATATTTGCTATAAATCACAACCCATCTATTGTTCAGTTTGATACCTTCCAACAAGGGTGTGACATTTTTGAACCCAGGTTCAGGCTTACCATCAGCACCCTCTCTTCTACAGCGTAATTCACGCAAAGCTTCTCCGTTTAATTGATGACTGTAAAGCTCATCTGTCAAGGGTATGGGTTGCAATTTCAATTTCTTGTCTTCCCAAAGTTGATCCATGAAGGTTCGGAAAGAAGTATCAAAAGACTTTGCACCACAGCAAGCATCTGCAAGAAGTACACCCCCAGTTTCAAGGTTGAAGCGCAACTGATTCATCTGCTGCTTTTGGAAGTTAAATGCACTTCTACCATGCATATAAAGGAAACGGAAATCGACGATGTTATCAGAAGCAAGAGGCAAAGGGATGGTTTCAAGCGAAACATCAAGCCCAGACTTGCGCACATCCGCCATCAGATTTCGCATGGCAAGGGGCGCTGGTTGCCAATCGCCTTCATGCTTGATTTGGCCAACCCTTAGGAAGCCTCTACGAACGGTTGATTTCAAATCACCCTTAAAAATTTCGACTTCAGTAAGCCTTGGCTTAGGTGCTTCAAGGCCAGTAGCATAAGCAATGATATTTGCCCCTAGTTGAAAAGCAGTAGCTGCCCTGCCAATACTAGTCGCATTACCCTCCCAATATCCACTTATTGCCTTTGGGCTATACATTAAAATAGTCTTGCAACCCTGCTGAATGCCCCAGAGTGGGAACTCTCCGGGTGGTACTGCAAACTTACCACTCGCAAGCCAAACCGCATGCGAATCTGGAAGTAAAACCAAAGGGTTATCGGGAAACATTTCTTTGCACATGGCCCTGAAATCTGCATCAAACTCGGGCCTACCACAGCAAGCCTCTGCAAAAACAAAGCCACCGTTATTTAGGTATTCTCTAAGGATATCGCGCTCTTTGCCCGTTGGGGCACGATTATGCCCATTAAAATAAGTAACTGGCGATTGCAGCAATTCAGCAGCGAGTTCTTTAACTTGATCTTCCTGTTCCGCAGGTTTGGTCCGAGAATCAAATATCTGCCATGCCATCGGCTGGCCTTTGAACAATTCCTTCGAGACAAAAGCCACGAGGTTCTTACAATCGCTGCGTTTATTATTCCAATCATCGCCTCGGTTGTAAGCAAGCTTGGTCATAAGAACCGGAGTTCTACCCTTAGAAAGAAAAAGCAATGAGAAGCTGGTTGCAACCACGGGCCAGTGATCGAACTGCCTGCCTTCGCCATCCCAACGGCCATCCGCTTTTTGCGTATCGACAAAAAATTCGCAACCTAGCCTGTACCAGTCATGCCCGCCTATAAAGCGGTTGCCTGTAAGCCTGCCAACTCTTTCGATACCATAGAGGCCATAATAGGGATGTTGAAAAGCAGCACGGGCCCGCTCGACTGTAAGCTTCGCAGGAAAATTATTCCCAACCCAGCGCAGTGCATCAGCAACGGCTTTATTCTCTTCGTAAATCCCACAGAGTTCAGCAACGCCATCGTCACGGAGTTTTTGTTTGCCGACTTCCAGATCAGCACCGGTGATTAACAAGTTAGAAAGGCCAGCGGTGGTCATGGTCATGGTGGTAAGGCCACCCCCACGGTAAGTCCATCCACCATCTTTGGGGACTTGGGTTTTAATAAAATGACTACGAACTTCTTCTAATATTTTACGATCAACATTGGCGCCTGCAAGAAATGCTTCATGCAACCCTAGCAATGCGTATTGGGTGTTTGAATTATCAGCAGAGCCGAAAGCCCGTTCGCCGTAGCTCCAACCATCTTTTAATTTTGCGGATTTAAGCCAATCAACATTGCGCTGGATGCGATCGCGATCTTGTGGTTGTTTGGCCAGACAATAAACCATGGTTTGAAGCCCAACAGTATAAGTCTGGGAAGGTGGTACGCCTCTCAGGTACTCAAGCCCGCGTTTCATCATTTCGTCTTCTGGGGGTACGCCACAGTTTAATAAAGATAACATTGCAAGAGAGGTCCACCCACCTTTGCGTATATTACTTTCTGCGTCTAATTCCCAATTTCCCTTACCCTTTTCCATGTCGCGCAGATATTGAATACCCTTATCAATTGATACACGAACCTTATCGACCAATTTTTCGGGGGCTTGATAGGCTTT
>DBCB01000215.1:1493-2186 GCA_002303765.1 Planctomycetaceae bacterium UBA969 | reverse complement strand
CATTGCAGCAGCAAAGCCGATCAAAATCGCTATTACAAACATTATCCGGGCATTCATTTATCAAACTCCAAATAAGCAATGAACAGCCAGTATTGTACCCTTATCCACGAAGAATAAAAAGGAAACATCGGATTCCTTTAAATGAAAGTAGCCATACCTTGACTCAACAGGTATACTATTTATGAATCGCTAGGGGTGCATTGCAAGAAGCAAAGCTGAGAAAAGACCCTTGGACTCGACCCGGATAATGCCGGCGTGAGAAAGCGGCCAATGTCGACCACTTTTCATTTGTCCAAGCTCTCCTTCAATACAGCTACACTGATACTCAAACTTTTATGGAGCTTAAGATATGACGCAAAAGGAATCCGCACGGAAGGGTATCGTTACTCTTGAAATGCATTCAGGGGCCAAACTTGAGAATGCAGCTCCAGTACTCCCACATGTCGAACCGATTTCAACCAAAGATGCCAACGAACCACACAGCAGTGAACAACTTCCAAATAGCAAGCGTGTCTATCTGCCCGGCCAAATCCACCCCGATGTACTAGTACCTGTGCGCGAAATCACCGTCAGCGAGACGAAATCTTACACCGGTGTGGTGACGGCGAATGAGCCAGTGCGCGTGTACGACTGCTCCGGGCCTTGGGGTGATCCGACATTTGCAGGCAAATCAGACGAAGGCCTGCCCGCATT
>DBCB01000215.1:0-1427 GCA_002303765.1 Planctomycetaceae bacterium UBA969 | reverse complement strand
GAAGTAAAACCGATGGATAATGGTTATCTCTCTGGCAAGCACGCAGAGTTTGCGAGCAAGGCGGAGAAGAATCGGCTTGTGGAATTTCCAGGTTTGCTTGGTCAACGCCGCCGCCCGATCCGTGCGAGCAAAGGCCAACCAGTAACGCAGTTGTGGTATGCGAAGCAAGGAATCATAACGCCCGAGATGGAGTTCATCGCCATCCGTGAGAACATGGGCCGCACAAAGATGGCCGAGTTAGCTAATGATAATGTCCGTAACGTACTCGACAAGCAGCATTCTGGTTCGAGCCAACTTGCGAGCAGCGAGTATTCTCCTTCGGTCTTTCGTCGCTTCCCACAGCGCATTCCGAAAGAAATCACGCCCGAGTTCGTCCGTGCAGAAGTCGCCTCTGGCCGCGCCATCATTCCAGTCAACATCAATCACCCCGAGTGTGAACCGATGATTATCGGGCGCAATTTTCTTGTGAAGATCAATGCCAACATCGGGAACAGCGCCGTCGCTTCGAGCATCGAGGAAGAAGTCGAGAAGATGCGTTGGGCGACCAAATGGGGTGCAGACACCGTGATGGATCTTTCCACCGGCAAGAACATCCACGCAACTCGCGAATGGATTCTCCGCAACTCACCAGTGCCCATCGGAACCGTGCCAATTTATCAAGCGCTTGAAAAAGTCGGCGGCAAAGCCGAGGATCTCACTTGGGAAATTTACCGCGACACCCTCATCGAGCAGGCCGAGCAAGGCGTGGATTATTTCACGGTTCACGCAGGCGTGCTGCTGCGCTTCATTCCGCTTACCGCCAATCGAATGACGGGCATTGTTTCGCGTGGTGGAAGCATCATGGCGAAGTGGTGCCTTGCGCATCACAAAGAAAGCTTCCTCTACACTCACTGGGACGATATTTGCGACATCATGGCAGCCTACGATGTTTCGTTTTCCATCGGCGATGGTTTGCGCCCCGGTTCGATTGCAGATGCGAACGATCAGGCACAATTTGGCGAACTCGAAGTACAGGGCGAGTTGACAAAGCGCGCATGGGCAAAAGGCGTGCAAGTTATGAACGAAGGCCCTGGCCATGTGCCGATGCACATGATCGAGGAAAACATGGCGAAGCAACTTGAGTGGTGCCACGAAGCTCCGTTCTACACGCTCGGACCCCTAACCACCGATATCGCCCCAGGCTACGACCATATCACCAGCGGCATTGGTGCTGCGATGATTGGTTGGTATGGCTGCGCGATGCTTTGTTATGTGACCCCAAAAGAACACTTGGGATTGCCCAACAAGAAAGATGTCAAGGACGGGGTGATCACCTACAAGATCGCTGCGCACGCTGCGGACCTTGCCAAGGGGCATCCTGGTGCGCAATATCGCGACAACGCTTTGAGCAAGGCACGGTTCGAATTCCGCTGGGAAGACCAGTTCAA
>DBCB01000196.1:11564-12461 GCA_002303765.1 Planctomycetaceae bacterium UBA969 | reverse complement strand
CCAAGGCTTTTTTTACCGGGGTAGATATTACATGGATCATTTTGCTTATCGAAGTCGTTCCCTTTATTGCGAAAATATTCCAGTTGCTCAACTTGCTGAGCGCTATGGAACTCCACTTTATATCTACAGTAAAGCAACTCTTGTTCATCACCTTCGTCAAATCCAAGAAGCTTTCAAAGAAGTTGAGCCTCTGATTTGTTATTCCGTAAAAACCAATGGCAATGTTGCGCTTTGTAAAGTGATGGCGGAACACGGTTCTGGTTTTGATGTCACCAGTGGTGGGGAATTGCATCGTGCATTGCTTGCGGGTGGCAAGGGAGAAAAAATCGTTTTTGCAGGTGTGGGTAAGACCGATGCGGAATTCCGCTACGCCCTTGATAATAATGTCTCGCTTTTTAATGTTGAAAGTGAGCAGGAATTGCATGCCTTGGGTCATGTTGCAAAATCGATGGGGAAGGTCGCATCTGTAGCATTAAGGGTGAACCCCGATCTGCCGCCAAAGACCCATGCCAAAACTGATACCAGTGTGAAGGGTGTTAAATTTGGTCTGGATATTGAAACAGTATTAGATGTTGCCAAGGGGATTCTTGGGAACCCAGGGGTAAAGGTGATTGGCCTGCATATGCATTTGGGATCGCCGATTCTTTCGGCTGAACCCTATCGTTTGGGTGTAGCCAAGGCTTTAGATTTGATTGCCAAATTGCGCGAGCAGGGGCATCCGATAAGTGTGATGAATATGGGTGGCGGTTTTGGGATTCATTACCGCAAGCAGGAAGCCCAGCTTGCAAAGGCATTTGCAGAGGTGATTGTTCCCGCAGTAAAAGAAGCCAAATGCAAGTTAGTGTTAGAACCCGGTCGATTCATTGTTGGGAATGCAGGGCTATTACTAAGCCGAGT
>DBCB01000196.1:9485-11506 GCA_002303765.1 Planctomycetaceae bacterium UBA969 | reverse complement strand
TGCAATGAATGATTTAATTAGGCCGACTCTTTACGATTCGTTTCATCGTGTCTGGCCCGCAGAGCCTTCTGCCGAGTTTCCAAACCTTCCGGAAGATTACGAAATGGATGTGCCGGGTGGGTTGAAAGTTGATGTGGTTGGTCCTGTTTGCGAATCCGGAGATTTTCTTGCCAAGGGCAGATCATTGCCGCCAATGAAACGAGGCGATTTGCTTGCAACTTTTAGCGCAGGCGCTTATGGCATGTCGATGAGCTCGAATTACAACAGTCGTGTTAGGGCAGCGGAAGTATTGGTGGATGGTGAAACCAGTAAGTTGATACGCCGTCGTGAAACTTATCAGGATTTGGTTGGTCCTGAACTCGAAGCGATGGCATTGCCCAACTAAAAATCGAAGTGCTTTGCAAGCTTTTTGAAAAGAGGGAGCTAGTTATGGTTAAGGGATTACGCAGGATTGCTTTAGGAATGATGATAGCCTGCATTAGCATGGAAGGCTTGCATGTATCTGCTCAAGATGAAGCTCCCAAGCCACCTGATAACCGGAGGGATGGGTATAGGCAGTTTTTCAAACAGCCTCAAAACATCTTTGATTATTGGGAAGCAATCACCTTTGAAATAGAGGTGGGCAAGTACGATTTTGCTGCACGATACCTTCACGACCTTACCGAGAAAAAATACTCTGACGCTGAACTTGCCAGCTTGGTTGACAAAGTTACTTTGAACGCAATTTTCAAACTCAGGCTTGTTGGTACTTGGTCGAAAGATAAAATTATTAATCAACAGGCTAAGAAAGAAGCTGATGACTTGATTCAAATGGCGGGAGCAGCGTCCCTCAAAAAACTTCAAGACCCTGAACGAATTGCTAAGCTTATTCAGCAATTGCAGGGGAATCCTGAAGAGAGAGCTTTTGCTTTCAAAGAACTTTATCGAAGTGGGTCTTATTCTGTTCCATTTCTAATTGCAGATTTGGCCAAACAGACCATCATTGAAAAAGCATATATTCTTGATGCATTAAAAAGGCTTGGATCTGAAGTTGAAGCTCCGATCATAGCAGCTCTTGAAGGAATGCCCGTATCCGCCCAAGTGGATTTGATTGATGTGTTGGTGGCCCGGGGTGCTATTCAGGCTGTTCCGGAATTGTGGTTTGTTTCTAGTGATCCTCGAAGGCCTGAAGGGCTTAAGAAAAAAGCAAAGCTCGCTATTTCTAAATTGAACAATTTGGAGCTTGGTGCTTTGCCTGAAGCGAAAAAAGAGCTGTTTGCAATAGCAGAGAATTACTACAAAGGTAAAGTTCATTTTCCCGATCCTGCGCGGGTTCAAATCTGGCGCTGGGATGGCATGATGGTCGCTTCAGGATGGCCAGAACTTCCAACCGTTGATGTTAAAAAAGCAAATTCCTATTATGCTGCACGCTATAGCTCGATGGCTTTGGTCTTGGATCCCACTGATAAAAATATTCAAATTCTTCAGCTTCTTAATACCCTCCATGGGCATCTCGAAAAAACGGATGTCAGGCTTCCTTTAATTCGTTCTAATCCCGATTTACATATTTTGCTTAACACTGTTGACGCAGATTTGCTCCTTGCTGTTTTGGATCGGGCTTTAAGGGAAAAACAAACCGGGGTAGTGCTTGCAGTTACCCGCGCATTAGGCGAAATGGCTGAATTAAGAGCCGCTATGCCCAAAGGTAATAGGGTTGCACCTCTTACTCAGGCTTTAAATTATGGTGACCGCAGGGTCGAAATGGCTGCTGCTTTGGCTCTACTTAATATTCCCAATTCGCAAATTTCGAAGGCCAGTGCAGAGGTGGTTGAAGTATTGGCTAGGGCGCTTCGTGCTGAACCCATGGCTATGAACAAACCCAGGGTATTAGTTGCGGTTGGTAATGAGGATTGGCGCCATAAGGTGGTGGGAGTTATGCGCGATGCAGGTGCTGATCCAATTCTTACGGCGAGTGGAATGGAAACAATAAGAAGGCTGGAGAAGGCCGCTGATATTGATGCTGTTTTTATTGAATCCACTTT
>DBCB01000196.1:0-9472 GCA_002303765.1 Planctomycetaceae bacterium UBA969 | reverse complement strand
CTTTACCTGATCCTGGGATCCACTATTTGTTAGCAAGTATCAAAGCGGAGTCTTACGCTGCCCGGGTTCCTATTTTTCTTGCTGCTGTGCCTGAAGGCAATCTGGCAAAGGATTTGGTTGATCGATATCGCAAGGCGAGTGGCAGGCTTAAACAAATTGATGAGATCGTTGCAGCGTATAAGAAAGATCGCGAAGCCATCGAAATCAATAACCGCGATACGGTTAAAAAGATCAATGAAAGATTTGAAAGGGAATTGAAGGACGTTCGAAAGAAGGGGAAAGAAGCAGATTTTGAAGCCACTGAAAAACAGTTGGGAGAGACACTTTCAGTTGTTAATGATGGCTTTTTGCAGGAAATCAATGATTTGAATTTCAAGTACAAAGGTATTCAAAAAACATTGATCGATGAAAAAGACCTTCGGAAGATTTTGGTGGCAGTTGGGGATGAGTATGAAGTTGAAGTAGGTAAAAGAGTAGAAGCACTTAAAAAACATTTTAAGAAGCAGGATAATATACGGGTTGTTTCGACAGGGCATTTTTCTGATAGCAAGGCAATCCAGCGTGATATTCAACTGGTTTTTGCAGAGATAGGTGCGCCCGCACTTTCAGAAGAAGAACGAAAAAACTATGCTGAAGCTGCTGTGTTCTGGCTTGCGAAAATCGCTAAGGGCGAATTGCCTGGCTATGATGCCCGGCCCGCAACTGTTGCATTGCTTTCTGCACTTACCCCAGGGCGCCTTAGCGATCAAGGTATGATTTTTTTGGCGGAAGCTCTTGGTAATCTAGCACTCGGAAGAGTTCAACCAGAACTAGCAGCTATTTTAATGGATGCGAAAAGAATTCCACCCGTTAGAATTGCAGCGGCTCAAGCTTTGATTAAACATATTCAGCGTAACGGGACTCTTATGTCGCTTGAAGAAGTTACGGTTTTAGAGCGATCTTGTTTGCAGCCAGCAGGCGAGCCCGAGTTGGTATTCTTTTTTTCAAGCCTTGTAGGAGCGTTGAAACCTGGCCCTGTAACCACTGGGAAAAGGCTGTTGGATTTTCCCGGCCCTGTTCCTGGATTTGCTCCCCCTATGCCCAAACCCATGAATGAAGAAAAACCCAAACCACCTGCCAAGGTGGAGGAAAAGAATAACGATCAGTAAACCATCATGACACTCCTGCTACGATCTGCTGAATTTCTGAAACATAAAACTGGCAAGCATCCAGAGAGCCCCGAACGCTTGGCTGCTATTGAATCCATGCTTGAAAAATCAGGCCTTGGATTGAAGTGTGATTCGGTTGCTTGGGATGCATTAACTGAAAAAGAATTAATGCAGCTTCATGCACCCAAGCAGGTTGAGCAAATAAGGCAGATAGCAGCGCATGGTGGCGGCAAAGCCGACCCCGATACCGTGGTGTGTCCAGAGTCCTTCAATGTTTCTTTGTTTGCTGCGGGGGCCTGTACTAAAGCTGTTGATCAAGTGTTGGCAGGTAAACAGCAAAATGCTTTGTGCTTGGTCCGCCCACCTGGCCATCATGCCAATGCCATCAAGAGTATGGGGTTTTGTTTGTTTAATAATGTGGCTTTGGCTGCTAAGCGAGCAATTTCTGTTCATAAATTAAACAAAGTTTTGATTCTTGATTGGGATGTGCATCATGGGAATGGCACCCAAGATATCTTCTATGAAGATCCGCAAGTTTTCTTTTTGAGTATTCACCGTTATGGGAATGGTTTTTACCCTGGCACTGGTGCTGCTTCGGAAACAGGGGCATTAAAGGGGTTGGGTACAAATCTAAATGTTCCACTTTCTTATGGGATTTCACGAAAAGATTATCTTGCAGCATGGGAAAAAGGGCTTCAAAAGGCTTTTGAATTTAAACCCGAGTTGGTGATTTTAAGTGCAGGGTTTGATGCAGATAGAAGAGACCCTGTAGGGGATTTGGGGTTGGAACCAGAAGATTTTGGTGCCATGACCAAGGTGTTGCAGTCGCTTGCAAACTCTTGCTGCAAAGGAAAGATTGTTTCCTGCCTAGAGGGCGGTTATAGCTTGGAAGGCTTAAGCCAGGGGCTTAAAGAGCATTTAAGCGCACTCTTAGTTAAGAATTAAACTACTTTCGGGTATTATTAAAAGGTTAAGAAGTCGAAGAATTGTTTGATTGCGTATTATCGCAACCAAGAATAATACTCTATAATACCCAAATGAATAAAAACCAAGAAGAACTGTTTATTCTGATTTCTGGTCGAAGCACCAGACAGGGTACTTCCATGAATGAAAGTAAATTCAGTAAGGAGTATCTTGAAGAAACGGGCGTGGTTCAAATTTGCCCCGAAGATATGACAAGGCTTGGTTTGACGGCTGGTGATCTCGTATGTATCCGATCGGAACAACGATCTATTGAAATCCCCTGTGTTGCTGCCAAGGAAAAAGAGCTTCCTTCCGGTTTGTTGTTCATGGCTTATGGTGATTGGTCGAGTCGCTTGATGGGTTCCGACACACATGGTACAGGTATGCCCAATAGTAAGGGTACGGATGTTTATCTTTCCAAGGTTTGTGCCATTAAAAAAGATTGAAGACCCTGAGGGGGTTTTAATATGCAAAATGAATTAAAAGTAGTATCGAATGCGACCTGCACTTTTTGTGGCTGCGTTTGCGATGATATCGAATTAACGGTCGAAGGAAACCACATTACCAAAGCGAAGAATGCGTGTGTTTTGGGGAAGGCGTGGTTTTTGAATCATGAAGCTGGGGAGGGGCCAATTGCCCGCATTCGGGGTAAAGAGGCTACGGTTGAAGAAGCGGTTGAGGAAGCGGCCCGCATTTTAGTCGATGCAAAATTCCCTATTATTTACGGGCTCTCTGATACCACCTGCGAGGCTCAACGAGTTACTGTTGCCATCGCTGATTGGGTCGGGGCTTCCATTGATACAACTACCTCGGTTTGCCATGGTCCCTCTGGAATGGCATTTCAAGGCGTGGGCGAAATTACCTGTTCGTTAGGGGAAGTTCGCAATCGTGCAGACCTCGTGATTTTTTGGGGGTCCAACCCTGCTGAGTCGCATCCTAGGCATTGGGGCAGGTATTCTACCATGCCTAAGGGGCTATTTGTTCCCAATGGTCGAAAAGATCGCACTGTGGTTTTGGTTGATGTGCGCAGGACAAAAAGTGCGCCAGCAGCGGATATCTTTCTTCAAATCAAGCCTCGAAAAGATTTTGAAGTACTCTGGATGTTGAGGGCGTTGGTTAAAGGTTTAACTATTAATGAAGCCGATTTGATTGATACAGGGGTGACTCTTGAGCAGTTGCAAAACCTTGTAGACAGAATGAAGGCATGTAAGTTTGGTGTTCTTTTCTTTGGCATGGGGCTTTCCATGACTCGAGGGAAGCATCTTAATGTTGAAGCTGCCTTAGCGCTTGCAAGAGACCTAAATGCTTTTACCAGATTTTATGCCAACCCTATGCGCGGGCATGGCAATGTTACTGGTGCGGATAATGTAGTTAGCTGGCAAACTGGCTATCCCTTTGGTGTTAACCTTGGTAGGGGCTACCCCCGTTTTAATCCGGGCGAGTTTACCACTACTGATACCTTAGCTAGGAAAGAAGCCGATGCTGCAATGATTATCGCATCGGATCCCATGGGGAATTTCTCGCAGGCTGCGCGTGAGCATTTGGCGTCTATTCCTTATATCGCTCTTGATACCAAAGAAACTTCTACCACCCGTGCTGCTGCTGTTGCATTCACTACTGCAACTTATGGGATTAATGTTCCCGGAACAGTTTATCGCATGGATGATGTTCCTATTCCGTTGCGTCCTGCGTTTGAATCTCCCTATCCAAGCGATGAGAAAATATTGCGTGCCTTGGAAAAGAAGGTTCTTCACTTGTTGCAGGCGAAACTCCAAGCTTCCAACTAAATTTGATTTTTAATAATGACTTATCAAGCAGGTGCATCTCGATGGCGATCACAAGAATTAAGGGCGGGAAAATTTACGACCCAACCAATGGTATCAACGGCGAAGTCCGAGATATCTGGATCAAAGATGGTAAAATTATTGCCCCCCCCATTGAAGCTGATATTCTGCCTGAAAAAGTTATCGACGCCACCGGTAGGATCATTATGCCGGGCGGCGTTGATATGCATTGTCATATCGCTGGGCCTAAAGTTAATCTTGCCAGAAAAATGCGCCCTGAAGATAAACGCTACGCACCTCATGTTTCAAGAACCGCTTTAACTAGATCCGGAACCATTGGCAGCGTGCCCAGCACCTTTGCTACCGGGTACCTTTATGCGGGCCTGGGATACACTACCGCTTTTGATGCAGCGGTTCCCCCCCTAAGTGCTAGGCATGCCCATGAAGAGCTTCAAGATACTCCGATTATTGACAAAGGGTTTTACCTGCTGATGGGTAATAATCATTATGCCTTAGAGCAGATTGCCAAAAAAGATTACGAAAAACTTAATAGTTTCACTGCGTGGTTACTCGAGTCTGCGAAAGGTTATGCGATTAAATTGGTGAACCCGGGTGGGGTTGAAGTTTGGAAAAGTGGTGGTGCCAACATTAGCGAAATTGATCAGGATATTGGCCACTTTAACTGTACCCCGAGGCAAATCATTCAGGGTTTATCTCAGACAGCGATGGATATCGGTCTTCCGCATGCCGTTCATATTCATTGCAATAATCTTGGTATTCCTGGGAATTGGCGCACCACGCAAGCCACTATGGATGCTTTGGAAGGCCGTAGGGCCCACCTCACCCATATCCAATTTCATAGCTATGGTGGTGAACCAGATGATCAGGGTAAGTTCTGTTCCAAGGTTCAAGAGCTTGCGGAGTTTGTAAATTCTCACCCAGAAGTTACTGTTGATGTTGGTCAAGTATTATTTGGCGAAACCACCTCCATGACTGGCGATGGCCCATTGGGGTATTACCTTCACAAAGTAACAGGGAAAAAATGGACGAGTGCTGATACCGAAATGGAAGCAGGGTGCGGCATCGTCCCCATGGTCTATAAGGAAAAAAGCTTTGTCAATGCATTGCAATGGGCCATCGGTTTGGAATGGTACCTATTGGTTAAAGATCCATGGCAGATTGCAATGAGTACGGATCATCCGAATGGCGGGTCGTTTTTAGCATATCCGGAAATTATTCAATTGTTGATGGATCGAACTTACAGGCAAGAAATTTTAAAGAGGGTTCACCCTAGGGTTTTGGAGCGAAGTTGCTTAAAAGATTTGGATCGAGAGTACACGCTTAATGAAATCGCGATTATTACTCGTGCTGGGCCTGCACGCATGCTGGGCCTTAAAAACAAGGGCCATCTTGGCATAGGTGCGGATGGCGATGTTACGATATACAATGAAAGCTCAAATATTCTTGCCATGTTTGAACTTCCTTACATGGTTATAAAATATGGTAAGGTCGTTGTCGAGAAGAGCGAAATCAGACTTCAAGTTCCGGGCAATACACTTCATGTTTCCCCTTCTTTTGACCCTGGTCTGGTAGGTGGAATTAGGAAATGGTTTGAATCTTATTACACCATCCAGTTTGAGAATTATCCCGTCACCGATGAATATCTTTCAGGTGGTGGTACCATGATTCCTTGCAGCAAAAAATAATGTTCAACTTGGGATTACCATGAAACTTATACTTGCAATTATTCAGCCCTCAAGGCTTGAAGCTGTTAAAGAAGCGCTTAATAAAGTTGAGGTATTTCGCCTTACTATTGTAGATGTTCAGGGGTTTGGCAGACAAAAAGGCCATACCGAAGTTTATCGAGGCCACGAACTTACGGTTCAACTTCTGCGCAAGGTACAATTGCAAATCGCAGTTAATGAAGATTTTGTCGAACCGACCGTGAATGCCATTATGGAGGCTGGAAGAACAGGCCCAGAAGGGCGCATCGGGGATGGTAAAATTTTTATCCTACCTCTAGAAGATTGCCTGAGAATTCGCACGGGCGAGCGAGGCCCCGAAGCTATTTAAGGATATGCTATTTAAGGATCAGCAATCATGAAAATAAATAAGATTCGCAAGCTGACCAAACAGAAATGGCTTAATTTGTTCGTTGCAGAATACACCCATGACCAGCATCAGGGAAAATGGATTTATGCATCCCGTAAACTCAAGCAATATTCTAAAAATGATGCTTCAGAGGCAGTGATCATTGTTCCTGTTTTAAAACAAAAAGGGAAACCAAATAGGTTGATAGCAATCAAGGAATTCCGTGTACCACTAGGGTGTTATACCTATGGCTTTCCCGCAGGGTTGGTCGATCCAGGCGAAACGGTTGAATCTACAATCTTGCGTGAAATGATCGAGGAAACCGGCTACGAAGTTTCCAAAATAAACAAGGTGACTAAACCTCTGCATTCTTCCATGGGTTTGACAGACGAAGCAATCACGATGGCTTATGTAGATGTGCGGGCAAGCCAAGGTGCCAAGCCTGAACCGGGCGAAGATATTGAGGTATTGTTGCTTGATTTTAAGGCGGTTTGCGAAATGTGCGACAACCATGATCTTCCGATAGATGCAAAAATGTGGGCGACACTTCATATGTTTCAGCGCTTGGGAAAAATCGAATAATGCCTGAGGATAATAAAACAGTACTGGTTTTGTGCGATGATTTAATCTTTAGCAGCAGGATATCGGGGGAAGCGCGTGCCCTTGGTTTACAGACCAAAGTGATAAAAACCGTGGACAAATTGATCGAAATTGCCAGTAAAGAAAAGTTTGCAGGTGCGCTGATAGATTTGGGAATAGCATCATCTGAGCTTGAAAAATTAATCATGGAATTAAGGGCGAGCCAGAATGCGAAGTTTTCTTGCTTGGGTTATGGATCGCATGTGGATGTTGATTTGCTAAAGAAAGCCCGATCGTTGGGTTATGATCCTGTGCTACCTAGGAGCAAATTTGTTGTAGAATTAGGCGCGATTCTTCTTTCCTACCGTAACAATAGTTGTTAGAACAAGTATTAGGGTTGATTTCTAAAACTTGGTTCAAAACAATGGCTCAAGAAAAAATTACCGCGCCCCCCGCTGACTTGCCCCGGGCATCTCGCTTCGATTCTACCCATCAAGAAGCGTATTTAAACCTTTGGCGTACCTATGATAGGCTTCGCTCGATAGAGGATTCTGTATTTTTGCAGGTCGACATCACCGCCCAGCAGTACAACACACTCCGCCTTTTGCGAGGGGAGCACCCCCAAAAACTACATACTCTTTTACTTGCTAAAAGGCTTGTTTCAAAGGCTCCTGACATTACCCGCCTTCTTGATCGCCTCGAGGAACGCAAACTTATCTCACGCGAACGCCCTGATGATAACCGCCGGGTGGTCAAAGTAGGCATAACTTCGCAAGGCATGAAGTTGCTTCAAAAACTTGATCACGAAGTGCTTGAGTGCAGTAAAAAACAATTGGGCCATCTTGATGAACAGCAACTAACTCAGCTTGTAAGTTTGTTAAGGCTCGCAAGGGCGCCACACGAAGAGCCAGACAGCTTTTGGCGTTAATACCATTAAGGGATTGTTATGATTTTTGCTTCCATGCAAGTTGAAAAGCTCTTATTGCCCCTGCTTTGGCAGTTGGTTTTGATCATACTTGCTGCAAGAATTGTTGGGCTTTTATTTCGTAAGATTGGGCAACCCGAGGTTGTTGGTGAAATCACTGCGGGGCTTTTGCTTGGGCCAAGTTTATTTGGATGGCTAGCACCTGACACTTTTCAAATGATTTTCAGGCCGACTCTCGAGGGGTTTCCCGATGGCACACTTCATTGGGTTTTTGTTGGTATCAGCCAGGTGGGTCTTATTCTTCTTCTTTTTATTGTGGGAATGGAGTTTGAGTTTTCCCATCTGCTTTCGTTGGGCGGTTCTACGGCTTTAATTTCTCTTGCAGGCATTTTGCTTCCTTTTGGACTGGGAATCGGTTTGTCTTTTCTTGTGTTTGAATTGGTGAGCAATAAGCCTGACACCCCTGAAAACTTCTGGAGCTTCAGCCTCTTCTTGGGTACAGCCATGTCCATTACAGCTTTACCCATCCTTGGGCGGATGATGGTGGAGTGGAAGGTTTCTCACACAAAGCTTGCGGTTGTTACGATTACTGCAGCAGCTTTTGATGATGCAGCAGGTTGGATTTTGTTAGCAGCCGTGGCGGCATTTGTGACTTCGGGTTTTCATATATCAAGCACGCTTCTGATGATTTTTTATACCGTGATGTTTGGTGCCTTTATGATTTTTGCAGTCCGACCTATTGCAATAAGATTGCTCAATAATTTTATTGTAGATGGTGAGATTACTGTTACAGGGCTTGCAGTGACTTTGTCTCTGTTGTTTTTATCCGCGATAGGGACCAATCTAATCGGAATATTTGGGATTTTTGGGGCTTTCGTTTTTGGAGCTGTACTATGCGATCAAGTTGCGTTTCGTAAAGCCATTCAGTCGAAGTTGAAAGACTTTGTGACCGCATTTTTTCTTCCAATCTTTTTTGCTTACACCGGGTTGAGAACTAATATCGGAACGCTTGATTCCCTACAACTTTGGCTGATAGCAGGGGGAATTATCGGGGCATCGATAATTGGAAAAATAGCTGGTTGCGGATTGGCAGCGTATTTCTCGGGGTTTTCAGTGAGAGAAGCATCATGTATTGGAGTATTAATGAATACCCGGGCTTTGATGGAATTAATCGTTATTAATTTGGGGAAAGATTTTGGGATTATTTCTGACAGCGTTTTTTGCATGCTCGTGATGACGGCCCTGATCACCACATTCATGACTACGCCTATTTTGAAAACTATGGTCTCGGGTACCGAGTTTGAACCTATCTTAAAGCATTGATTTTTCGCGTGCTGATGTTTCTGCCTTTTGTTTTTCTCGTTCTCCTGAATTGATGATGCCCTCTTTGTCTTCTACCTCGTTATCATCAAGCACGGTATTATCGATATGCACACCTCGGAAACTCTTACTGGCGTAACTGTCGCCTAGTACATCTACAACGGTAGGGTGAATTTGAGGGTTTTCAGGAGAATGAAAATACCCATGCACATTAATCGCATCTTTTTGATATTCAGGATATTCCATCAATATTGCGTGAAGCCTTTTTAGACGATAGTGGGGCACAGTTGAATAAAGATGGTGGGGCAAATGATAATCCTGACCGATGGGAAACACGCAAAAGTTAATGAATTGATTGACGAAAAATACGCGTGTGTTAGTGATCCACCCCCTGTCGCCATTACCGTGCTGAACTACCTGCCTAAGGATCATAAAGAAAGAAAATGAAGTAAAAATCGGGACCAACCAAAGCACAAAGTAATAAATGGGCGCCCAAGGATCAACGGTGAGATGCAAAACCGCAAGCGTAGTGAAAGTTGTGGTCACATAGCCAAGGCGCATAACGGTTGATATTTTTGCTGAAAAAACGGGATGAACTTTTGCTTGCTGATAGCAGTCTTTAGGGATTAGAAGTAAAACCGCTGAGAATGCCATGAAGATTG
>DBCB01000151.1:4668-9800 GCA_002303765.1 Planctomycetaceae bacterium UBA969 | reverse complement strand
CTTCTCTAGGGTCGAGCGTAAGTTTGGGCTGCCCCCCGCAAGCTAAGGTAACAGCCATTGTTTCGCCAATGGCTCGCGAAATGGCAAGAAGAAAAGATGCGAGAATGCCAGATAGAGCAGCAGGAACAACCACTTTAGTAGAGGTTTCAAATTTGGTTGCGCCCAAAGCGTAGGAGGCTTCGCGCAAAGATCCGGGCACCATGCGCATTGCATCTTCGCTCAAAGATGCCACCATGGGTAAAATCATGATCGCAACCACAATCCCACCAGATAACTGATTCGTTACAGGATCGAGACCTGGAATAAACATTTGAAGCATCGGGGTGATTGCAAATACTGCAAAGTAGCCATACACCACAGTGGGGATGCCTGCAAGCAGTTCAAGAGTTGGTTTTAATAACAACCTAACAGGTTTATTAGCGTATTCGCTGAGGTAGATAGCAGAAATTAAACCCATAGGTAGGGCAAGCACAGCTGCGATAACTGCCACCATGATTGTGCCGGTAAGCAAAGGCAGGATGCTGTATTTTGCATCTTCAAACCCAGCGGTCCATTCGGTGCCTGTGAAAAAATACCTAATGGAAACAGTGGGGTCACTAAAAAACTGGTAGGTACCCGAAAAAACAATCCAAGCAATTGCTACGGTAATTCCGATGGATAAAAAAGCAGAGGCAAAAAGCGCCCATTCAATCAGCCATTCAGAAATTCTGAAGGCTGGTGCAGGGGGCAATCGCCTAGTTTTAGGAAGCCCGGGTGATTTTTCCTCTGCACTCATTTACTTTTGCCTTGCTTTAATTCCAAACTTAAAACTTTGATGAACACTATGATAAGCTGGAATCCTTCCTAGCATGACGGGAATTAAAATTATTTTCCCGATTCTTTGATGGCATTAGCCAGCTTTTCTTGTACATCGGATTGCATCAAGGCATCCATTTTAATGTACTTGGCTTGGGCAATAAGATCGTTCCTGCGAAGGAAAAAGGTCATGAAGTCTTGAACTTCAGGGCGCTTAAGTGATGATTTCTTGACATAAATAAACAATGGCCTCGAAAGAGGAGAATAAGTTTTATCCATTACAGTTGCTTCGCTTGGGCTGATGAACTTGTCGCCTTCCTTTTTGGCAATGGAAACAATCCCAAGCTTTTCTTTATTTTCTTCGTAGTAAGCTAGGCCGAAATAGCCCAATGCAAACTTGTCCTTGGCAACGCCATTGACAGTCACATTATCATCTTCGGTCGGTTGATAACTGGTTCTGCTTTGGCCAGATTTTCCATTGATGACTTCGGTGAAGAAGTCAAAAGTCCCTGAATCGGACCCAGCGCCAAAGAGTTTGACTTTTTCTTTAGGCCAAGTTGGGTCAACATCGCTCCAGTTTTCTACTTTGGAATCTTTATCCCACATGGTTTTAAGTTGTGCCACGGTCATGTTTTTGGCCCATGTGTTTTCTTTGTTGATAACGATTGATAGGCCATCCCAAGCAACTTGAAACTCGAAAAATTCGATACCGTTCTTAGCGCAAGATTCTTTTTCTTCAGCCTTGATGGGCCTTGAGGCATTGCTGATATCGGTTTCACCTGCTGCAAATTTCTTAAATCCACCGCCTGTGCCTGAACGGCCAACGGATATTTTTACATTAGGATTAGTTTTGCTGTATTCGCTTGCAACTGCTTGCGAAATAAGAAGCACGGTGCTAGAGCCATCAGCTTTGATTTCGCCTTTCATATCACCCTTAGCAGGGGAATTTTCGGCGGCTTTTTTGCCTTGCGGTGCTGGGGCGGCCTTTTGATCTTTCTTAGTTGCTGTATTTTCACCACCACCACAACCCAATGCCAAAATGCTAAGTAATGTCATCAGGGCAAAGCTTCTTTTCATCGACATGATAATAGTCCTTGTTCCATTCCTAAGAAATTCGTTGAATAACCTATACTATAGTTAATTTAATAAATGTGTGGGGGCAAGTTAAGGTTTGAAGAAGTTTTTATTCTCAAGCCAATATTTACTTTAAAGCAGCTAATTTTAGATCTAAAGTTAAAGAAGATTAAAAACTTGGTGGAAAATGTTTATAATACTGGAGACGTGAACCTAATAAGTCTATTCGGTTCAATAGTTCTTCCAGATTAAGATCGTACAATCTTATGTTTCAAAAAGTATTTGTGCCTTTCGCTATGGTGTTTCTGGGAATTTTGATAATTCTTGGGATTTTCCTCACCCAAACAGATCTTGAACGCAGCTATATTGTCAAAATCGTGCTGATTATTGGCATAATTGGAATCGGTTTGATTGCCTTTGAAAGTAACCGAATTTCGAAGGTTATTGCGTTGCCCCTCGAAGAATTATCCATGGGAATTCAAAGGGTCGGCTTAGGCGATGATAACCAGCGAATCCTTTCAGATGATCAGGGAACCTTGGGAAACCTGATGCGCTCTTTTAACCGAATGACCGAAAGGCTTGAAGATAAAGTTAGCAAACTGGAAGAGGATAGGCAGCAGTTGCGAACCATTTTGAGTGGTATGGTTGAAGGTGTGGTTGCTCTCGACGCCAATCAGCGGGTTCTATTTGTAAATGATCGTGCCCTTATCTTACTGGATTTACAATCCCATGCTTTGGAAGGTAAAAGGCTTTGGGAATTAGTAAGAAATCGAGAGATGATGGATTTGGTGGAAGAAGCATTAAGGCAGCCCGAGCCCAAACGCACAGAATTGACTTTTGCAACCTCTGGAAATCGCAGCCTAACTTTGCATGCCGCCAGATTGCCCGGGAATCCTACCCGCGGAGCAGTTTTGGTGCTGCACGATACAACCGAATTACGAAGGCTAGAAAGGCTTAGGCAGGAATTTGTTGCAAATGTTTCCCATGAGTTGAAGACTCCCCTTGCGGTGATCAAAGTTTGTACAGAAACACTTCTAGATGGTGCGGTGGAAGATTGTGAAAACCGGATGCGCTTTCTAGAACAAATCCTCGAGCAATCCGAACGCTTGAATAATCTAATCATGGATTTACTCAGTATCGCAAGAATTGAAGCAGAGACCGAATTATTTGACTTTATCTGGGTCCCCGTTCGGGAAGTGGTAGAGCAATGTGTCAATCGGCATCGAGATCGGGCAATGCAGCGCTCGATTTCCATAAATGCTTTTCCAATGGAAGGCAGCCTTCATCCAGATCAAGATTTGGAATGTTTGGTGGACGAAGAAGCCTTTGTGCAAATACTAGACAACTTAGTTGATAATGCAGTGAAATATACCCCAGAGCATGGCGTGATCAATGTGCAATGGGGCCTAGAGAATAAATATGTGATTATCCAAGTCTTAGATAATGGGATTGGGATTCCTGAATCCGACCTGCCTCGGATTTTTGAACGATTCTATCGTGTTGATAAAGCCCGTTCCCGTGAGGTTGGCGGAACAGGCCTTGGACTTTCGATTGTGAAACATCTCGTGCAGGCGATGAAAGGCAGCATTTCAGCAAACAGCCAAGTAGGTAAAGGTACTACTTTTACCGTGCGTTTGCCTTATGCAAAAGATTAGGCAGTTGCTTTACTTGCCAGGAAATAAGATTTTTCTGGTGTAAAGGCTTTGCCCAACCAAAGCATAAAGAGTGTTTTTATCATTTCCTGCAAATGCGATTGAACTGGCAAACCTAGGAAAATCGGGTTGCAATAAAACACCGCACAACCGCCCAGTTGGATCAAATACCTGCACCCCAAGGGAAGTTGCAGCATAAATCCGATTTGCCTTATCGAGCGTCATGCCCGGTATAGATCCGGTAACTCCTGCGAGAGGTTTTCTGGGTGCAACATATCGATCCTTGGCTGTGATATCCCCGTTTTGCTCTATGCGAAAAGTGAAAATCGATCTGCCATCTGCACTGCCCGCAAACAGAGTTGTTTCGTCATTGGAAACCGCCAAGGATATGACTGCATCCTCGGTGTTAACTTTCTTTTTAGCACCTGATTTATCAAAAAGGTAAATCGTTTTTTCAGTAGGTGCTGCTCCATAGCACTTACCTTGTTTTAAAGTACAAAGGGCAACACAATCCAGCCCTTCGATAATCATAGCAGCTTTGGAATTGCCCGAAGCTGCGTAAAGAATATTCGAACCACTGGCAAGAAAAATGCCCCCCTGATAGTCAATGGCCAATGCCTTTGCTGGTGCATCAGTCACTACTTCAATGGTTTTGCCTGTGGAATCAAGCTTTAAGATTGATTTAGATTTGGTGCTAGCAAGGAATAAAGCCCCTTGAGAATCAGAAGCGATAGCGGAAAATTCCCCAGCAAGATTGCTGGTTGTTTTAGTCCAGTTTTCGGCGGGTACTAGAATTTGGCTAAGAGGGATATCTTGAGGATATCCCCAAGTTGTAGAAACAAGGATTAGAAAGCAAGAAAGAAACCTGTTCATGAGTGATTCCTATGGAAGGTAGAAGGAAGATTATTCGCGCCAAAGCCAGCGTAGGGACTCTGGAAGAATGACGCCACCATGTTTGCCATTGTGACCGCCATCCCCTTCAACATAGACAAAATCGTATTTTGCGAATTTGAGGGCAGCCGCCATGGATCGGTTGGCGAGGGGCCAGTGACCATGAAGGTTATCGAGATCGTTGCTACCATCTTGCAGGAAGATGCGGATAGGTTTCTTTTCGGTCTTGCGAATCATGCCTGGGTAGACATCGCCCCCGCGGATATTGGTGAAGCTGCCAACATGGCTTAAAACTTTGCCAAATAAATCGGGTCGTTCCCAAGCTGCGGTGAATGCACAAATGCCACCACTGCTGATCCCGCAAAGGGCCCTACCTGCAGGGTCTTTACGAACATTATATTTCTTCTCGATTTCGGGCAGGATTTCTTTTTCAAGGAAGGTTGCATATTGATCAGAGGGTGTATCGTATTCGAAACTGCGGTTGCTGCGGCCTTTTTCTTTGGGGTTGGAAGAGGGGACAGTGCCCGGATTTAAAAACACACCAATGGTTACGGGCATTTCTTTTTTGTGGATTAGGTTGTCAAAAACAACGGTGGCACGGAACTGTCCCTTCTCGTTGGCATAGCTGCTGCCATCTTGAAAAATCATAAGGGCTGCGGGCGTTTTGCCATCGTATTGTGCGGGTACATAAATCAACATTTCGCGAACAGTACCTGGGAA
>DBCB01000151.1:0-4580 GCA_002303765.1 Planctomycetaceae bacterium UBA969 | reverse complement strand
AGAACATAATCATCTGCTGCAAAGGTGAAGCTACAGAAAAGACCTAAAAAGCAGGCGTAGGTTAAAAACCGGTTCATTGAGAGATTCTCCTTCTACAGTAGTTTTAATGCAAATAACGATCATAAAGGGCTTTAGGGTGGTAGGCAAAGAAAATTTGAGTCTAGAAAACAGAATCATAACATCATCATTCCTTCATCGTTTCTTCACAATCAATCCTTAGTATAAGCCTGTAACTTGATTGAGTATGAAGAGTATTTTTAAGCAAGGATATGTTACCGATGGCAACTACCTCTTACGCTGCGATTTTAACTGAAAGAAATCTGAACGGTAGAGAGCTTACGCCCCAAAACAATAGCTCCCCCAAGTATCAAATCAAAAATTTGAACTTCTGGTATGGTGCTCATCAAGCATTGTTCAATATTGATTTTTTGATTCCAGAAAGATCGGTAACTGCTCTTATTGGCCCCTCGGGTTGTGGAAAATCAACATTTCTTCGCTGCTTGAATCGAATGAATGATCTGGTAGAAGGTACCAGGCACACAGGTTCAATTTTACTCGACAATGAAGATATTTACCGCCGTTCACTTAACATGGTTGATCTTCGTAGAAGAGTAGGCATGGTGTTTCAAAAGTCGAATCCCTTTCCTAAGTCGATATTTGAAAATGTAGTGTATGGGCCAAGGGTTGCAGGGGTTAACAACAGTGCAGTACTACAAGAGATTTGCGAGCGTTGTCTAAAAAACGCAGCGTTATGGGATGAAGTCAAAGATAGATTGAATCAGTCTGCATTAAACCTTTCAGGCGGTCAGGCCCAAAGGCTTTGTATTGCTCGGGCCCTTGCTACCGATCCAGAAGTAATCCTCCTTGATGAGCCAGCAAGCGCTCTCGACCCAGCTTCCACTGCGCGCATCGAAGATCTTGTTTTTGAACTCAAACGCGATTACACCATCGTCATCGTCACGCATAATATGCAGCAAGCAGCCCGTGTATCTGATCAAACAGCTTTCTTTTTTCAAGGTAAAGTAATCGAAGTCGGGCCAACAGATCATCTTTACACGAGGCCTCAAGTCAAACAAACTGAAGATTACATCACAGGTAGGTTTGGTTAATCAACACAGGGATTCCAACGAATATGTCAAAGCATCTTGAACGCGATTTGGACGACCTTCAAAAAGATATTATGGGCCTTGCAAGCCTTGTGGAGCAGGCTTTTTCTCTTAGTATCATCGCACTTCGCGATCGAAACCCTGATATTGCACGCGATGTCATCCAAGGCGATGTACAAATTGATATGGAAGAAAACCAGATCAACGAAGATTGTCTTAAAATCCTAGCTCTTCATCAGCCAGTTGCGGGCGACCTGCGCAGATGCACCGCTGCCATGATGATTATTACCGACCTTGAGCGAATGGGCGATCTTGCAGAAGAAATCAGTGAGCGCGCAATTCAACTTTGTGCCCCGCCTTTTTTTCCGATCCCTGAGGGTTTGCAACGAATGGTGGACATGACCACCATCATGGTGCGACAAAGCCTTGATGCGTTCGTTAATCTTGATGTAAAGCAGGCACTCATGGTCGTGCGTATGGATGATGAAGTTGATCGTTACAACAATCAGATCATCCAAGAAATCATCAAACTGATGACCGAATCAACATCGAATATTCAACATGGTTTGTCCATGTTTTCAGCAGTCAGGCATATCGAAAGAATCGCAGATCATGCAACCAACATTGCAGAAGATGTGATTTATCTTGTCGAGGGTGAGATTGTCAGGCACCGTGTTCAAGAATTAGAGGGATGATTATGAGTTCTGAGGTAACTTCCATGAAAGATGTAAAAAAACAAGCTCCATTAAAAGCAGCACCAGCTCCGAAGGTTAAAAACGGGATTAAATTGCTTATTATTGAAGATGAAAAAGCATTGGTCGATGCTCTTGTATATAACCTTGATCGCGAAGGTTATGAAGTGACCGTGGCCCACGATGGGCAGGATGGACTTCGTAAAGCCCAAGCAATTCCAGATATCATTTTGCTTGATATCATGCTTCCAGGTATCAACGGTATTGAAATACTTCGGGAGTTGCGAGGTAACGAAAAAACTAAGTCTATTCCTGTTATCGTCGTCTCTGCTAAATCCGAGGAAACCGACCAAGTGGTGGGGTTCTCCATGGGTGCGGATGATTATGTAACCAAACCCTTCAGTGTTAAAATTTTATTGCAACGAATCAATGCTTTGCAACGCAGAGCAGAAGTTCCTACGAAAGAGGGACAGGGACCAGTTGAATTGATCGAGCATAAACAGGTAAAAGTCGATATGGTCAAGCATCGTGCATTTATTCTCGATGAAGAACTTGATCTGACTCCAACGGAATTCCGATTGTTGGAATGTCTGCTGCGAAGCCCTGGTAGGGCCTTTTCCCGCCAGCATTTGATGGATAGTGCCATTGGCGAAGGCGCAATCGTTCTCGAAAGAACCATCGATGTACATATCAAAACCCTGCGTAAAAAACTTGGTTCAATGGATATGATTGAAACCGTTCGTGGCTTGGGTTACCGCTTTAAAGAATAACCATCTGCTTATATTGCGCATCATGAATGCTCTTTCATTCGTGATGCGTATTTCATTTCTATCACAGCAAGTGCTTGTATCGGCTTGTTTTTTCTTCATCACCTCTTCATGATAAAAACACTGATTATTCTCACCTCGTTCTCTGTAAATACTTGCCTAAAAGTTATAATTCTTTTAAATTCGTTTCTGCTTATTATGGAGAATAAATGCAGACTTGCTTGGACGCCTTGATTATTTCTGATATTCATCTTGGCAGTGACAATTGCCAAGCCAAAGATCTGGTTGTCTTTCTTGAACAAATTCGCTGTGGTGTTATTCAAACTTCCAGAATCATACTAAATGGCGATGTATTCGACTCCTTCGATTTTCGAAGGCTTAAAAAAAATCATTGGAAAGTGCTTTCACTCATCAGGAAACTTTCCGATCACATTGATATCACCTGGATTCATGGTAATCATGATGGATCGCTGGAATTTATCTCCCATCTTTTAGGTGTCAATGTTGAGCATCAATATGAGTTTGAAAGTGGTGGAAAAAGAATTCTTGCTCTGCATGGTCATATCTTTGATGAATTTATTGAAAAGCATCCTTGGCTGACGATGGTTGCAGATTTCTTTTATTGTCTTCTACAAAAAATAGATTCTTCGCACAACTTTGCCAAGTTCGCCAAGACGGGTAGCAAAACCTTCCTTCGTTGTGCGGAAAAAATTGAACAAGGTGCAATTAACCTCGCACGCAAACTCGGTTGCCATTCTGTTTGTTGTGGCCATACCCATCATGCCATCGAAAAAACAAACCACGATGTTATGTATTACAACAGTGGTTGCTGGACCGAAACAAAACCCACTTACCTGACAGTTCTTAATGGTGAAATCAAAATCCAAACCTATATTCCTGAGGAAGCGGAAATCATAGTGATGGCACTTGTACAGCAAGAGGTTGTTTAGAGAAGAAAGTTGGAGTATTCTTAGTATCGGTTTTATTGGTCTTGCTTAGCATGGAACCTAAATGAAAATGTCTTGTTCACAAAGCAATAATTCTGAGCGGGAGTTTTTATTTCCGAGGGTGCGAGCTCAGTGTGATTTGCTTTCTGCGCAAAATTCTTTGATTTCACCTATACACTTAGATAGTAGCGAGCGTTTATTTCAAGCCATTGTTTCGCAACATATCCCAGGGGTTGAACTTGGGGTGATCGTTATATGTACAGGCAATTCTAGAAGAAGTATGCTTGCTGCAACTATGGGAAATATTGCAGCAGCCTACCATGGTATTCCTGAACTGCGCTTTTATTCAGGTGGAACAAATCCCAGTGCATTTAATCCTAGAACCATTCGAACTTTGGAAGAAGTTGGAGTTGTAATTCAACCAACAAAAGAAAATGCAACCATGGGTGATGCAGGTGAAGTTAATCCTGTTTACATGGTGAGTTGGGGCAATCTTCCCCGCATGGGTGTTAATCTCTTTGAAATCAAGGAGTTCTCAAAGATTTATAGCGACCCATATAACCCTGATAAAGCTTTTATTGCTCTGTTGGTTTGCGATGAAGCTGATGGCTCTTGCCCAAATGTTCCGGGCGCTTCCCAGCGAATTGCGATGCCTTTCCAAGATCCAAAATCATTCGATGGCTCCGACCTTGAGTCTGCAAAATATTCTGAACGAAGAGACGAAATCGGTAGAATCATGCTTTCAATTGTGCTTAAAGCAAAGCGCCATCTCGCTGCTAATAAATGCTAGCTAATCTGCTTAAGCTCTTCGATCTGTTTGCATATAGCATTCCAAAGATCGAGCCTTGCCTGCAAAGAATTTCTAGCACTTTGTAATGCTTCTTCTTCTTTATCTTTGCTGCCGCCACAGGCTTTGTCGAGCATCGAAATTGCCATCGGGCCATGCTCATCACCATCCAGTTCAATATGTCGATTTAGGTAATAAGTGAGGATTGAATAGCTGATATTAAATTGGTCAGCAGTCTTCTCGAGGATTTTGAGGAAAAGATCGGGAAGCAAATCTTCCCT
>DBCB01000048.1 GCA_002303765.1 Planctomycetaceae bacterium UBA969 | reverse complement strand
TGTGCCATCGGTAATTTCCGGTATGCTTACCACGGTGCTTGTCGTACCTGATTGCACCCTAGAAACTCCATACCTCAATACACAAACATCAGCATAACCTGCGGTTTCAAGCCCCGTATCATATGCATTATTAGGAGCATAATCAGATGAGGCCGCCTTGACTACAACACCATTGATGGTTGGACTACAAAACCGATTGGTAGGATCAGGAACTGTAGGGCACAAAAAAGCCTTCACAGGTGTGCCAATCACGGTTGCATTTACGGGGTCGGCCCAATTAGAATTCATCTTATACTGCGAGTAAAGATTTCCCTGTTCAAGATAAGGTAGTAGGAAAATCGCCCAGCTATGTTTAACATTATTGGCGCTGATACCTAACTTCCCATAAACTGGATTTAAAACGCCGGTAGCAGGCGAACGAACAGCACCCGGGCTGAAAAAACCAAATTGCGCATGAAAGTTTTGGTAAGCAAGCCCTATCTGTTTCAAATTGTTCTGACAACTCAGGCGCGCAGCAGCTTCTCGAACCTTCTGCACCGCAGGCAGCAGCAACCCAATTAATATGGCAATGATTGCTATAACCACCAGCAACTCAATAAGGGTAAACGCAGCCCTTGCTTTATTATTCACTTCAATTCTCCTTTGGAAACACGATTTATTAGTAAGGGTTTATTACTTCGCCATCATTGATTTTGCAAATACGCAGCCAATTCGCGGGATCGATGTTGTAAGTCAAGCTCTTTACAGAACCATCCGCAAAAACCGCATTAAAAACTCCCGAATGGGAACTCCCGAAACGGGTGGACCAAAAATTACCAGCCATGGATGAATTTGGGTGCTTCGAATCAGGCAAGGGTAATGAATCATTGGGATTATAATTCACCCCATTAACGATGTTGCCACCATCTGGGTCTTTACCAAACCGAACATGATCCTGATCCCAGCCAGAATTATGCCACGGTTCGTTATCGCCCCCAGCCTTTCCAGTTCCCATCGTGCTCACATGAACCTGTTTTTCAGCAATCATAATGGTGTTAGAAGTGCCATCGACAACATCCGTTATCTTTCGTGCAGCTTGGTTCGGAGGAAAAGTTTGGGCATTGGCAGTGCTTGGAGAAGACCATTGCGCCACCAACATTCCATCAACGCCACGGGTTCCCATACTTGTACCACCGTTACCTGCATAATCACATCGAGCACCATTAGAATAAACCACAGGCTGCCTTCGGGATGGGCAATAATAAGTCTTAACAATACTGTTTTGAACAAGAAGATCCCCGGCAGTTGTGCTAGGCAATGTGTAAATATTATTTTGCTCAAGGAACGGGAGAATATGAAAACACCAAGTCCAGCCTACTCGGGTGGTTGCATTGCAGCAATTTTGGTTGGGCCCATCCGAACCCGCATAGGTAAATGCCATATTGGTGTCATGATATGTCATCATCGCCAATCCAATTTGTTTCAAATTGTTCTGACACTGCATTTTCGCTGCTGCTTCGCGCACCTTTTGCACTGCAGGCAATAAAAGACCTATAAGGATAGCAATTATTGCTATAACTACTAGCAACTCAATCAGAGTAAAACCTTTTTTACTTTTTAAACTGTCCATGATTTTGCCACCTTTAATACTTCGGAAAAAATGGGACTCAATCAAACTTGGGCGAAAGATATTTTTTGATTCAACAAAACACTTCGGGAGAGAAAGAGTTTCTTTCGACATAGGTATGCTAGCCATCCATGCCCAAGGGGGTGTTAAGTTTTGATTAAGAATGAATGAAACAATGATCAAGCAATCCCTTCTTAGTTTCTTCACGAAAATGATCTACTGCATCGAGGAATCGCCACAGGCGCTGTTAAATTAGTTGCTTAAGAATAAAACTTCTGAAATAAGAGGATTTTGTATTGCGAATGCAAGCCAGAAGAACAAAATAATAATCTGCCCTTGGTTTATTACTTTTAATTTTATATGATGTAAGTTCATCCATATTGCAATTAAAGCTGTTGGATCGTGCTTAGGTCCAATAGGTTTTACGGACACATTTTGTGTTCCTCGATTTGGTCCTAATAAATTTTTTTATAGGACTCAATCGATGAAATTCGAAGATTTCGGGCTTTCTACTGCCATCATGCAAGCAATTGCAACCAAAGGCTATGTAACACCAACTCCCATTCAAAGTCAGGCAATTCCCGTAGCAATGCGCGGCGAAGACCTACTTGGATCTGCAGAAACCGGTAGCGGAAAAACAGCTGCCTTTGCAATTCCTGTACTTCATAACCTCACCGAAAAAGGAAATCCCGCCAAGGGCCAGGGCAGGCGCATCAGGGCATTGGTGATTGCACCAACCCGCGAACTTTCCTCCCAAATCTTGGATAGCTTTTATGCATACGGTGCGAACACTCCACTCAAGTTTGCCGCCATTTATGGTGGTGTTCCTCAATCTGGTCAAGAAAGAGCCCTCAGAAACGGTGCAGATGTTGTAATCGCTACACCCGGTAGATTGATGGATCTTATCAACCAAAGGATTGTTGATCTTGGCCATATCGAAATTCTGGTTCTTGATGAAGCAGATCGCATGTTGGACATGGGTTTCCTTCCCGACATTCGCAAGATCATGAGCTACATTCCAAAAGCTCGCCAAACCCTTTTCTTCTCTGCTACCATGCCCAGAAATGTGCAAATTCTTGCGGATACCCTTCTAAATAATCCCGCCCGGATTAATGTGGAACAGCCCAAGGGTGCTGCAGCAGATCGCATCGAACAATCTATTTTCATGGTGCCCCAAAAAGATAAGGGTAGTTTCCTTGTTAGCTATTTGGGTAGCGAATCTTTCAACAGTGCAATTGTTTTCACCCGCACCAGGCATGGCGCAGATAAAGTGGTCATGCGCTTGCGCAGGGCGAAAATTTATGCTGAAGCAATTCATGGTGATAAAAGCCAATCAGCCAGGCAGCGCACTCTTGATGGGTTCCGCAATCGCCAAGTGAATGTGTTGGTTGCTACTGATATCGCAGCCCGTGGCATAGATGTGGATCATATAACGCATGTGGTCAATTTCGATCTACCAAGGGAAGCTGATACTTATATTCACCGTATCGGCAGAACTGCGCGCGCAGGGGCAAAAGGCAAAGCGGTGTCTTTTTGTGATTCTTCAGAGCGCAGCTTGCTAAGGGCAATTGAAAAAATGGTCAACAAGAAGCTTCCTGTTGTTCAACCTAAATTTGAATTTGTACCCGAAGCAGCTCCTGAAAAATCAGAGGCCCCTAGATCGGAACCTTATAGAAAAGTAACACCCAGCAGGCAGGTTGCTGCTCCCAGGTCTTCTGGCTCTGCACCCGGCGACTTCCCACGCAGAGGCAGCAAAAATAAATCCCAGAAAACCAAGTACAACAAGTTTAAAAGCAGTGGCGGTGGCGGCGGTAATAGCGGTGGCCATCGATCTTCTGGCGATTAATATTATTTGTTTAACGCTAAAAACGATCTAACGAAAAGCTGCTTGGGTAATCCTAGGCAGCTTTTTTCGTACAAACTAATAAATACATTTGCAGCAATAAAAAGATTCTGAAGAGATTAGGCTAAACCCTTGCTTCTTGCAAAACTTGCCCTACTGATCCTAAATTTTCAGCATGGCAGTTTAAACACCACACACTACTCAATCGAAGATCGTCGTGCGCTAGAAAACTTAAGTGACCAAGTATTAACTTAGTTGCGGACCAATTCCGTGCAATGGAATACGCGCATGGGCATTCGTGAAAACTACTTAGGCTTTCTTTACAAACTCAGACTTTATCTGCATTAGGCCAAAGCCATCAATTTTACAGCTAATATCGTGATCGCCATCGATCAAGCGAATGTTCTTGACCTTTGTACCAACCTTAACTGAAGAGGATGAGCCCTTGACTTTTAAGTCTTTTATCACTTGTATCGCATCGCCATCTTTCAATTCGTTGCCGTATGCATCCTTCCATACTCGCTTTTCATCAACGGGCACTACAGGGGTGGTGCTCCATTCATGATCGCATTCCGTACAGACGAAAAGGCTGCCATTTTCATAGGTATATTCGCATTTGCATTTGGGGCAGAAAGGCAGGCCATCCATATAAAATCCTTTTCAGTCATCAATCCATCGCTGCGTGAGACGCACAAAATAAAATTATAAAGATTATGAAGGGATTTGAAAGCAAATTAAAAAAACGGAGAGGGGGGGATTCGAACCCCCGGTAAGGTTGCCCCCACACAGCATTTCCAGTGCTGCACAATCGGCCGCTCTGCCACCTCTCCAACCTACACTTAAAGTCTATTAGAGTTATGAGTTTGCGTCAATTAAATGCTTGAAGAACTTGGTAATTGAAATAAAAATAAAAGCCGTTACAATCGATTTTGGCTATTTTCATCCCTCCGTTAAAGGACTCACCTAATGCTTTTAAAGTCTCTTGCAATGCGTTTTTATGCTCTTTCTCTGGGAATTATTGTTGCAGGCTCACTCGTAGCAGCAGACAAAGATGGGTTTACACCCATCTTTAATGGCAAAAACATGGAAGGATGGAAGTTTTTCTTCGATCCCAAAGCCCCCAAGGATATTGACACCAGCAAAAACTGTACGGTCAAGGATGGGGCAATCATTTGCTCGGGCAAGCCCACTGGTTTTTTCTACACCGAAAAATCTTACACAAATTATGTACTCGAATATGAATGGCGTTTTCCTGCAGGCAGCAAGCCAGAAAGCAACTCAGGTTGCCTTGTTCACATGCAAGAACCCTTCAATAAGAATTTCCCCCGCAGTTTGGAACCCCAGGGCAGGTATTTGAACCATGGAAAAATCTTTTCCATCGGCTTGGGAAAAGAAGAAATAACCTACAACAAGTTTGATCAAGAACTACTCACTAAGCAACTCAAACCCATGGGCGAATGGAGCAAAACCGAAGTTACTTGCCAAGCTGATGGCGTAGTGAAAGTGAAAGTCAATGGCGTTCAAGTCAGCGAGTGCCAAAGCGTGCTTAAGAGCGGCCCAATTGGATTTCAATCAGAACAATCTGAAGTACACTTCCGCAATGTGCGACTGAAGCAATTGCCTTAATTCTTGCAATTAGATAAGGCTGATATCGTGGTG
>DBCB01000133.1:2766-4516 GCA_002303765.1 Planctomycetaceae bacterium UBA969 | reverse complement strand
AAATCAAAAAGCGGCAATAAATCACGCAGGGTGACTGGCGTTGGTTTGTCCCCCCAGCCACAAGAATATGCAATAAGCCCCAGTAAACTTTCGGGTTTCACTCCTTGATGCCGTAGGGCTGAAAGCCTTGTATCTCCATGCCTTTTTGCAAGCCGCTTACCATCTTCCCCTACAACAAGAGGCAGATGAATGAATGCTGGCGGGGTAAGATTTAAGCTTTGATAAAGCAGAATTTGTTTGGGCGTTGAAGAGATTAAATCATCGCCACGAACTACTTGATTGACTTTTTGAAATGCATCATCAACGACGACTGCAAGTTGGTATGCGGGCCAAGATTGGGATAATGAATGTTCGGCTGCCATTCGCCAGACTACAAAATCATTTGCAAACTGTTTCGAAGGGCCGATTATTATGCCCTTAAATTGATCAATGAAATCTGGTTCTTTTGCAGGGCAGCGAAAACGCCAGCAATAGTTTTTATCTAAAAGGCTAGAAGCATCGCAAGCAAAACGGTGTGCGCAAGTCCTTGGGTAAAGAACATCCTGTCCATCTTCATGTGGTGCGCTAGCGGCACGCAAGACATCAGTACGAGTGCAGGTGCAGGGATAGATTAATTCTTTGGTAGCTAGCTCATTGAGTGCAAGTTGGTAGGCATTCATTCTTGTGGATTGCACCAGGATTTCTTCATCCCAATCGAGGCCAAGCCAGCGTAAATCCGCAACGGCTTCGATGTCCGCCCCTTTTTTAACCCGGGGCGAATCGATGTCTTCCATGCGTAAAAGTACTTGCCCGTTTTTAGTTCGGGATGCCAGCCAAGCTAAGATATAAGTTCTTGCGTTGCCCACATGCTGTGCGCCTGTTGGGGATGGAGCAAGTCTTCCAATGGTAGTAGGTCTTAACGAATTCATGGCGAGGGGGTTTGTTTGAGGACTTGCTTTGTGAATTGCAAAATGAGGTTTGCAACTTGTTTCTCTGGCTTGCCTGCATCAAAAATTATTTTCATATGATTGCTTGGTGAGATTTCCTCAAACTTCACCGGATTGCCATTTTCTTCGAGTGCCTTTTGAAATTTCTTGCAATCGGTAGAGGTGCACAATGGTAATTCTTTGTCTGCGCACAAGATTAAGAATGGGGGCAAATCTTTTCGGACATGGGTTATAGGCGAGGCTTTTACTTTGTTTTCGGGATCATTCCCAAAGACATTTCCAAGTATGATTTTTGGTATTTCATAAACACCGCTGATTGAAATAACCCCTTTTATTGAGCTTGGATTTATATTTTCAGTTTTAAAATAAGTGGGGTCACACGAAACCAAGCTGACCAAATGACCTCCTGCAGAATGGCCGCACAGTATGATCCTTTCGGGGTCGCCTCCATATTTCTTGATATTCTTTGTAGTCCAAGAAATGGCACGAGCCACATCTTCCGCATGGGATGGATGTTTAACCTTGGGCGTAAGCCTGTAGCTGATCACGACCCCGATCATGCCATTTTGGGCAGCGAGCCTGCCGATGGCGGAATAAATACCAAAGAAATTTTTATCTCCTTGCACCCAAGCACCCCCATGGACGAAGAAAAAGACTGGGGCATTCTCTGGGTTGGGTGGCAGAAAGAGATCTAGCTTGTGCTTGGCCGGATCTTTGCCTGTTCCTTCATAGTACCCAATATTCGTCACTTCTCTAATTGCTTTTGGTGCGGGGGTTTTTTCGCTAGCCTGGGTAATCTGGCCCATGTTCATAATGCAGCTAAG
>DBCB01000133.1:0-2696 GCA_002303765.1 Planctomycetaceae bacterium UBA969 | reverse complement strand
TGATCTTGGCCGCCAGAATCATTTTAATCAATTCAAACTCGACTTCCCATTTATCTTCTTTTTATCTATGTAGCCATCATCTGGAGGACTGTATGTTTAGGTGGCTGGTCTTAATAATAATTGTAGGCATGGTAGGTTGCAACCAGACCAATCAGGAATTGGTCAAGGACTACCACAATGATGGTATGCAGCTTTTTAAGATGGGTCGTTACAGTGATGCGCAGGAAAGTTTTCAAGCCGCACAACAATTGCAACCCGCAGACCCAGGGATTTATTACAATCTTGGCCAGACTTACGATTACCTTAAGCGGCCTTACGACGCTGAAAAATGTTACAAGGAATGCATAGTTCGTAGCCCAAATCATGCGGGTGCAAGGCATGCCTTAACTGTATTGTTGATGAACCAAAATCGGCAGGATGAAGCGGTCAAAGGAATCGAAGATTGGTTGGCGAAAAACCCTAACTGCGCTGCTGCCTATGCGGAGGATGGTTGGATTTGGAAAACCGCGGGTGATATGCCCAGAGCCCAATCCCGCTATCAGCAGGCACTTTCTCTTGACCCTTCCGATACCAGAACTCTTGTAGAACTTGCCTTTGTTTATGAAAAATTAAACAGGCCTGATCGCTCTTTGGTTTTATACCAACGGGCATTGGAAATTAATCCACATCAGTTGGCGGTGAAAAAGGACCTCGAGCGATTGCGTTCTTCCGGTACCTCACTCCCTCATCCAGATTAAAGAAAGAGCATGCAATAATGGCCAATGCATTTTTACTGGTCGATCCCAGTACATGGAAATCTTTTAATGCAGAACTTTATTACCCACCTAATTACGATTCTGAAGGCTTTATTCATCTCTCTTACAAACATCAACTAGAATGGGCTGCAAATAAGTTCTATGCGAAAGCATCGGGAGTGTTGGCTTTGGAAATTAATCTAGATTCCCTTGGTTCTTTTGTTCAAGAAGAACCCTCTGCCGGGTTGGGGTTGTTTCCCCACCTTCATTGCGGATTGCCTGTGAAAGCAGTCGTTGCAATTCATGAAGGGGCGAGGAATGTTGAAGGGAAATGGGTTTTTGAATCAGTCTGATTCTTTTGGTTTCTGCCCGATGAAGATGTAGTAGGGCGCCTTAAGCCCAAGCATGTAAGGTACGAAACCCTTTTTCTCTAATAGGCTTAGGGTATTGAATTTGCTTTGTAGGTAGGGCAGGTGGTCTTGAGATAAAAACACATTGTCGTAGGCGAACCAGTTAGGCCAGAAAGCCCTAGTAAGGCCGGAGTGCTTCATGTTGTTTTGGGCAGCCCATTTTCGTGCAACGTAAAAATCTACAACCCCGATGATCCCGCCTGGCTTTAGAAGTTTATAGGCATGGTTGATTGCATCAAACCAATTGGGAATCATGGTAAGCGAATAAGAAAAAGTGATTGCATCCGCTTGGCCAAAGTCTGGCTTATACTGCGTTGCATCTGCGTGAGCAGTAAAAACATTCTTCCAGCGTTTCTGCTCAATTCTTTTCTTTGCAACATTCAGAAGTGATCCGCAAAGATCGACAATCGTGACGGAATTGATGTTACTTAATCTAGGGGCAAGTGCTTCAATGTTGTTGCCAGTTCCACCCCCCATATCGATTACGTTGGCTCCAGTTTCAAGAGGCAATAGCCCCATCATTTGTTCTCTGCCATGAAGCAGCCTGCGCCTAAAATCGTCGTAATGTTCCATCTGGCTGGAATAAAAATTCTCCAACCTTTGTTCGTGGTTTGCACCTTTGTTCGTGGCGCAGACCATGTGATACATGATTTTTAAGTCTGAAATAAAACCCATGCGACTCTTTCCTAGCTGGGTAGTGCTGCAATGTAAAAACTGGCATAAGTATGCACACGATCATTGGGGTGCAATCGTGCTGCAAGTTCTTCATCGTATTTTAACAGGGTTCCAAGTTCGACTTTACCACCTTTGTAATCAACTTTCAGGTGGTCAAGGTAGGTTACCTTGATGCCCGCACTGCGGAAGATAGCTTTAGAGTTGGGGGCAGATTTTGCAAGAATTGCGCTCCATTCTTCTGCAAGTGCTTCAGGGTTATGGCTACTCATCCAATCCATATGATCCAGCAAAATGAATTTCGAAAACTTCTTATCGCTTGATTGCATGTAACCGGTCAACGTGTTGGTGTTGATGTAAAGATTTTTGACCTTTTCGCGAAGGGTTTCGAAATTACATTCCTTCAGGTATTCTGGACAGCATTCTTTAGTGTACTTTCCTTGAATGTAAACCCTGTAAAAGTAGTTGTTTTGAAAAGGGAGCTTGGTGATCACCGCTTCGATGGAGTCTTGAATATACTTTGCAACGCCCCCTGGGTATTGGTGAGTGATTTGCTCTTTTTGTGGGCCAGGCACCCCCATAAGGTTAAGAGTCATGTTCCGACTTAGAAACCATTTCATCCACGGAGTCCAGATCTTTGCTTTGATTTTGCTTTCGTAAACTTGGCACTGTTGCTCAATGGTTTTAGCTTCAAGCAATTCTTCGATTGGTTTTTTTAATCTCTGAAAAACATTCGCATGTGTAAGCACTAGCTTTGCAAGAAGGCCCGAAGTCCCCCGGTAATAAAACGATTTGCGCCAACCTTTTCCATAAAATAAAGAAATGTTCTTGTCCCAATATTGTTTGGCGACATCAGAAAGATGTGGCTTGAGAGACTTTT
>DBCB01000374.1:5127-5249 GCA_002303765.1 Planctomycetaceae bacterium UBA969 | reverse complement strand
TTGTGCCTTAAGAAAATGAATCGGCACTTTAGAATCAACCGCTCCTGCTTTCCCCTCTAGACCTATTGCTTGAATAGGCCGTGCGATAATCCTACCTGGCACAGGCGGGGCAGGTATATCAT
>DBCB01000374.1:0-4992 GCA_002303765.1 Planctomycetaceae bacterium UBA969 | reverse complement strand
TGCTTATCGTCAGGTTTCCCAAACACGGTTTCAGGATTTTTCAACAAGCGAATTCTGTAAGCGGATCGGTTATCTGTTGGTAATAAATCAAACTTTCCTTCTTTAAGAATGATCACATTTTCTTTGCCCCGTGCGGCAGGTACTTGGTCCATCCCTATTGCAATCTGCCCAAAGACCTGGCCAATTCCAGGAGGCAATAAAGGTTGGGGCAAAACTGCAGGAGGCGCAACCGGCTGAGCTTTTTCCTGAGGTACAAATAAAACCCTGATAGCTTGTGGGCCCACATCATTTTTTACACCCTTCTTTGGCTCTTCAACTTCTTTAGGGGGCACTGGTGGAGGCACCAGTTTTGGTGCGACTCTTGGAAATACATTCTGCTTCGGGAATTCAACCCTAATTGGATTCCCCGCTGCCCCCTGAATACCTGCTACTTCCACTAAGTTTGCCTTCATCGCTATTGTTTCAAGCGCCTCCCAAAATGCCACGTCCTTCATTTCAACGCTGATCTTTTTTGATTCCAACGCACGGCTTTTATCTTCCAATATAATTCGATACCCCGATTGCTTCACCAAATCGGCTATCACTTCGGTAACGGGGACATCAGAATGCTTCATGGTAATTTTCTTTGGATTAATCAGCTTTTTGTTATCTGATTCCAACTCAATTTTCTTGATCAGAGACTCAACCCTTCGCCTGATTTCAGGGTCTTCGCTTTTTCTTTCCTTGCGTAATTGATCTAACGCTGGTTCGCCCGCTAATCCCAAATCCTTTTCTGCTTTTTCCCGAACTTCAAACGAGGAATCCCCTAATGCTTTAATCATTTCGGAAATCGATGGCTGGCTGATCTGAATTGAACTGGCTTGATTATTTACAACTACAAAAAACAGGACCACCAGAACAATGTATCGCTTAAACATGGCATCACCCCTGCAACAGAAAATTAACATGCTAATTATGATCGCATAAAACCAAACATGCGTCCATATTTTGCATCTTGATTACTATGCCCTTTGTAAAGGCAATAAAAAAACCCCCAGGGATTAGCTGGGGGTCTTTGGTTTAAATTCGAATTATGCAAGCAATTTATCGACAACGGTTCCTTCGCGGAACAACTGGATTGGCCTGCCTGTTGAAGAATTAAGCTCGGTCTTGGGATCGATTCCAAGGTTTGCAAAAATCGTCGATGAAACATCATCAGGAAGGCAAGGATCAGTTGCAGCAGCCATGCCTTGGCCATCGGTGGTTCCATGAGCATAACCACGCTTGAATCCGCCACCTGCAAGAACCACAGCCATAGATCTGGCCCAGTGATCACGGCCAACATTTTTGTTAACCTTAGGGGTACGGCCGAATTCGCCCGCACAATAAACCATGGTTCGGTCCAGCATTCCGCGATCAGAAAGATCGGAAATAAGCGCTGAAAGCGTGTTATCCAAAGTGGGTTGCAACTTCTTCGAATGTGATTCGAAGGTTTTGTTGTGGGTATCCCAACCGCCAATGCTAATGGTTACAAAACGAACGCCAGATTCTACAAGTCGCCTTGCAGCAAGTGCGCTTTGGCCAAAGTTATCAGCGCCATAGCGAGCCCTAGTTTCAGGTTTTTCCTGAGTCAGATCAAAAGCCTTGCGGGTTTTGTCAGAACGAAGGATATCGAGAGCTTGTTGATGGAAAGCATCAAAGCCTTGGATAAGATCTGCTTTTTTATCCACTTCGCGGAAGGTTGAATCAAAGCCGGAAAGCAATTTGTCGCGGTTGTTCAATTCTTCCAAGGTGAAGTCGGTAGGAAGTTGAATTCCACGAACCTTGAGCGTTGCTTTACTTTTGCCTTCACCACCTGCGTTACCTTCAACAAGGAAAGGATTATAAGCGGTGCCGAGGTAGCCAGAAGAACCAGCGGTGCCACCGCGGATATCCGAGAATGAAACATAGGAGGGTACGCCTTCTTCACCTTTTACCAGCTTGCTAACCAGCGAACCCATTGCAGGGTACTGAAGAGCTGGAGTTGGTTTGTTACCAGTCGTCATGAACACCGTTGCAGGGCCATGGGAAGGGATTGAGTGATAGATGGAGCGGACAATCGTGGTTTTATCTGCGATTTTCGCCATCTTGGGCAAATGTTCGCTGATTTGAATACCAGCGGCAGAGGTATTGATGGGCTTGAATTCGCCACGAATGCCTTCGGGGGCATCTGGCTTTAGATCCCACATATCAATGGTAGCAGGTCCGCCAGCGAGCCAGACCATGATAATGGAATCAGCTTTCTTGGAAGATGAAACGCCATTTCTTTTAGCAGCGGATTGGGCTTCTAGTTTTAAGATTTCGGGAAGGCTAAGGCCAAGAAGTCCGGCACCTGCGCCGATTCTTAAGAAGTTACGGCGGTTAAAACCTTCGCAATCCGAAGCAAAATTAGTACCCATGATAAATCCTTTGATGCCCTTAGGTTCTATTTTGTCTAAAGTTCCAGGGCAAACTTGGAACTTTGCTTGTGATTAACAAGCCGACAAAATCTTAATGATTAAAAATAAACTCCTTGGTATTCAGCAACGCCCAGAGGGTGTCGACAAATGCCGTTTTTCTATCCATGCTTTTGGCACGGTATTCTTCAAAGTGTTTCTTTTCGCGATCGTTCGGCAACCTACTTAAAGTTGAAAGAAACATTTCTTCGAGTGCTTTTTGGTCATCTGAGTTTTCTGCAAGTATTTTCTTGATCATATTGCCTTGCGATTCAACCTTGATTTGCAGGTTAGTATCAGCCATCAGGTATAATTTTTGGGGTAGGGCTGGTTCCATGGATCTTTCGCAATCGCAAGCTGCGGTACGAGGAGGGCGCCCAAAAATCCGGAAAGCATAGCTAATACTAGAGTTAACCCTGCTAGCACCAACTTCAATAGCTCTGGCATTCTTAGGAGCTTCTGCACCAAAGTTTTCTACCATCCCTGTTGCTGCACAAAGTACATCTACTACCACTTCCGCCATCATTGGTCGAATAAAGCAATGGGAATAGTTGTTATCATCAAACTGGTTGGTTTCGTTTGGCACATAAGTTAAATTGTAAACTCGGGACAAAAGAATTGTTTTTTCGAGCTTACGGATATCAAAGCCACTTTCGATGAAATCCTTGGCCAAAGCGTCTAGCAAAGCTGGGTTTGAAGGAGGGTTGGCGATAGAAAAATCATCGAGTGGATCAACGATACCAACACCAAAGTAATGTCCCCAAACTCGATTAACAAAGCTTCTTGCAAAGTAAGGGTTATCAGGAGTTTTCAACCATTCAAACAACTTCCTGCGCGCATCAACGCCTGCTTCCATTTTAATTTCAGGGCCACCCAAAGCCTTGGGCACCAGCGGAAGATTCGTTTCAGGATGGGTTAGCCCCTTGGCACCACCTTTGCCAACTGCCGCAGAAGTTAGATAAACCTCTTTAACAATGCTAATATTATTGTTGTTTGTTCCTGTTGCGTTTTTCTTGCGTTCTGCATTTTCAGCATCAATCACCTTTTTAGCTTCAGGGGAAGCGCCATAGGCTAACTGTGTGAATACGTTTGCGTAGGAACGATAATCGGCCTGAGTCCAGCGATCGAAGGGATGTTTATGGCATTGGGCACATTCCAAACGGACACCCATGAATGCTGCAGCCGTTTTTTCGCCCCACTGGTCTAAAGTTATTGCGCCTTGTTTGCGCCAGAACAAATCCAATGTGGGTTTTCCTGCATAAGATTCCACAAAACCCTTGGTCAATTCTTCATCAAGTTTATTGACTTTAACTACATAGTCTTCTGGCGTGTCGCCATCCCTGCTGGTTGCACAAAGTACACCTTCCACGATTTTGTCGTAGGCCATGTTTTCTGCAACGCGCTTCCTCAACCAATCATGCCACATTTGGCTTTTTTTGACCCTCAGGTTTTGGGGGTTTTCGATTGCATCGGTATTATTACCAGTAATATCGCTAAGTTTCGTTGCCCACAAAGCGGCATGCATCGGGTGCTTCAACAGTTCATCGATTTTTTTGATTCGCTTGTTGGTATCTTTATCCGCAACAAATGCACGAATATCATTCGGGCTGGGCAAAGTGCCTATCACATCAATCGTGATTCTGCGCAAAAACTCTGCATCGCCTGAAAGTCCACTAGGCTCGATATTAAGCCTCTTTAGCTTCGAAAAAACAAGCTTGTCTATGTAATTAACTTCAGGCACACTCGGATACTTATAACCAGGCTTTACATCCAGCGGAACCATGGCGCGCACTGGAAATACCGTGCCACGGTATGCCACAATAATAGAAGTATCTCCTGCGCGATTGCTGGTAACTAAACCAGAGGAACTAACTTCAGCAACGCCATCGTCCAAGGTTCGGAATTCGCTAAGGGCAGTGATATTTTCACTGGTACCATCTGCAAAGGAAACCATAACTTTAAGATTGATTTTTTCGCCAGGTTTATTGAAGGGGATTTCTTTAGGGGTGACATCAAGGGATTTGATCTCGCCACTACCTTTTGTTAGGGGCGCGCCTTGAAGGATCCAATCCTTAATCAATTTATGCTGCCAAGAACCTGCAGAAAACCTTCTGCCACCTGCGTGCTCGGTCAAACCCATAGCTTTCAAAAGCAAAAGACTATTATCAGGGTTATTTAAATCGATACGCCTGCCATTCATTTCTCTACTAACGGAAATACCATCTTTTTCTGCTTCATAGCCAAAAAGTGAAAGCCTAAAACCATTTTTACCTTGAAAGGAACCATGGCAGGAACCAAGGTTACATCCAGATCGACCAAAGAGCCCAACGATGTGTCTTTCGAAATCCACTGTTTTAATCACAGTGCCATCAGGAAGTTGAACTTCGGCTCGGGCTGTGTCATGCAAGCCAAATAGCACAACCACGCAAACAGCTAGAATCTGTTTCCATTGGCAGCACGATTTCATGATCACTCTCCCCAGATTAAAAATAAATCCAAAAGGCGGGAACTCGAATAAGGCTGGCATGAAGTTTAACTA
>DBCB01000370.1:7497-11208 GCA_002303765.1 Planctomycetaceae bacterium UBA969 | reverse complement strand
TCTAGATTCACAGCTTTTAAAACCCGAATCAATTGATAGCACGCTCGTGCCAACCGCACCCCCTAATGATCAGTCAAACTCCAACCAATCAGGTACTCAAGATTTGCAAGGCACTTTTCTAGATTCACAGCTTTTAAAACCTGAATCAATTTCTCGCACGCAATCAAAACCTAATGCTGCAAACGAAACCAAAACCGTGGATGTCCAAAAAACTGAAGCGATAAACAATCCAAATGCAACTTTGGAAATGGTACCCGGCCCTGATACACGTATTCAGAAAAAACCAAATCTAAATAGCCCAACGAATCAAAATCCCGGTACAGACACGGGAGGCCATCAAGCAACATTGGACATGGTTCCAGGCCCTGATACACGCATTCAGAAACAGCCAAATTTTGACATTCCAACGAATGCCTTTAGTAATCCCGCATTAGAACAAACCGGGGTTCACCAAAACATAAAAATCGTAAGCGGATCACAAACCAATCCAGTAACGAAGATCAAATCCAAGACTAGAAATATCGTTGCAAAGGCTCCCGAAGGATATGAAATCGTAGGAGAGTTAGGCCGGGGGGCGATGGGCGTTGTTTACAAAGCCAGGCAAACAGGATTAAAAAGACTTGTTGCATTAAAAATGATTTTATCAGCAGGGCGCGCCAGCAAGATAGAAATCGCTCGCTTCCGCATCGAAGCAGAAGCTGTCGCCAAGCTTGATCATCCCAATATCGTAAAAATATACGAAATTGGAGAAATAGATAATCTTCCATTCTTTTCGCTGGAGTTTGTTTCTGGGGGAGTTCTATCTTCGCGCATTAAAAACAATATCCCAACCGCTAGGCAGGCGGCAATCATGATGCGAGGCATTGCAGAGGGGATGGATTTTGCGCATCGCAAGGGGATCGTCCACCGGGATTTAAAGCCCGCTAATATTCTGCTATCGCCCCCCGATCAAGCGGGTGAAGATGTGGATTTCGAAAACATACCGTTGGATTTATTTGTTCCCAAGATTACTGACTTTGGTTTGGCTAAAACTTTAGAAGGCGATTCCATTCAAACCCGGGATGGGGCAATCATGGGCACCCCTAGCTACATGGCACCCGAGCAGGCAATGGGGAAAACCGCAGAAATCGGGCCCGCTGCAGATATCTACGGCTTGGGTGCTATTCTTTACGATATTATTACGGGCATTCCGCCTTTCCGAGGAGAGACGGTGATGGATACCATCACCCAGGTTATCCACAGAGAACCTGTGCACCCGATAAGGCTAAACACCAAGCTTCATGCAGACATCGGCACCATTTGTTTGAAATGCTTGGAAAAAGACCCGAAGAAAAGGTATGCCACCGCAGGCGCGCTTGCAGAAGATCTACGCAGATATCTCGTAGGTGAACCGATTCTAGCAAGGCCTACCCCCTTCTATGAATATGCTTGGAAATGGGCCAAGCGAAAACCAGCAGTAACTGCGCTAATATTACTGACATTTTTTATGGCCTTGGGCGTTTCAGTTGGTGGTTACATACTTGCAGGCCGAGAAAAAATCAGAGCCGATGAAAACTTACGCCTAAAAGAAGAAGCTGTTTCTGAAAGAAACATCGCAGAGCAACAAAAGTTGCAAGCGGAAAGAAACTTCCAAGATGCACTTGCTGCTGTTGACCAGATGCTTACCAAGGTGGGGCAGAATCGCCTAGCACACGAACCCCGCATGGAACGAATAAGACGCGAACTTTTGCAGGAAGCAAAAACTTTCCTTTCCCGATTTCTTGATTATCGCTCTGAAGATGTACAAGTCCGCTGGCAAACTGCACGCACCTTAATGCAACTAGGATCGATTGAAGAAATGCTAGGCAACTTTAAGGATGCCGAAAAAAACTTGCAGCAAGCCATCGAACAACTTGCCAAGCTTTACGAAATCAAACCTGATAACCAAGGTTTCCTTGCAGACCTTGCAGATAGCAAACAAGCACTGGGGCTATTGTTCAACCAGCAAGGAAAACCCAACCTAGCAGAACCCGAATACCGTAAGGCAATCGAACTGCGATCCACACTTCCGGAAAATCAGCAAACACTCTCCAAGCAGGCAGCCAGCGAATTTAATCTAGGGCAGATGCTACGCTCGCAGGGAAAACTAGAACCTGCTATGGCATCTCTTTTTGCCACAGTTAAGAAGCTGGAAAACATCGTCGCTAAAGATAAATCCAACTCCCTCCAGAAGCAAAATTTGGTGAAGGGGCTTTTGGGCCTTGCACAAACCCTGCAAGATCTCGGTCGCTTTGAAGAGTGCAAAACGACAATTGAAAAAGCTCTTACCATTGCCCAAGGAATTGTCACCCAAAACCCAAGCAACCCTGATTATCGGGTTGATCTTGCCTCTGCTTGGAATCAGAAAGGCAAGTTGTTCCGGGATACGGATATTCCGCTTGCAGAACGTGCCTACACCAAGGCCCTAGAAATCCAAGATTCATTGGTTTCCGATTTTCCTGCAACACCTTTTTATAGACAAGAACTTGCCAATAGTTTGAACAACCTTGGCATCCTATTGCAATCATCCGGAAACACCAAGGCTTCCGAAAGTGCCTTTGATCGATCCATGGGTATACGGGAAAAGCTCGCAAAGGATGTACCCTGGGTGCCTGATATCCGGAAGGATCTAGCAGCCGGTTTGAATAATCGAGGCATACAATTGCAGGTGCAAAACCGAATAAAAGAAGCCGAGCCTCTTTATCTAAAAGCCTTGGAAGATCTAAAGGCACTAACCAAGGAATTTCCTGATTCCATCGAATACAATCTGGAATTATCCCGCACCTTGTTAAATGAAAGTGTGTTGTTGGAAAGCCTCGGGAAAAATAAAGATGCCGATAAAGTCTCATCCCAATCGCTTCAGCAACTACAAGACCTTGCTGCAAAAAACCCTGATTCCATCGAGATCAGACAAGAGTTGGCTCGTGCTAAGTTAACCAGAGCCGGTTTGGTCGAGGTTGCTAAAAACCCACAAGAAACCATCGAACTATTTGAAGGTTCTGCAACCGAATTCATGAAACTAGCCTTGGAGTTTCCCGAACAAACCGACTATCCATTTCAGCAAGCCCTGGCTTTGATCAACCTTGGGAATTACCTCAAAGATCTTAACCAAGAAACGAAATCGGAAAAACCTTGGGAAGAAGGGCGTGCCTTGCTGACCAAACTTGTCGCCAAGTATCCGGATACCCCGGGCTTTAGCCTAGAGCTTTCCCGTAATCTAAACGAGTGGGCCATACATCTTGTATCGAACAAAAAACCAGAAGATGCGGAAAAGGAATTCGAAAAAGCGCGGGAATTGCAAACGGCATTGGTGGCAAAATTCCCCGATGTTGAAGAGTACAGGCTCGAACTTATAAAAACGCTAGGCAACCAAGGCATGTGGGCATTGTCTCGCAATCTTACTGCTAAAGCAGAAACTTCGTTTTCGAAAGCGCTCGAAATTATACTGGCTGCAAAAAAGACATCGAAAGCCCTTATAATCGCCCAAGTACTTCCTACCGTATCGCTTGCCAACATCATGCAAACTTCTGCTAGGGCCCCGGATGCAGAGAAGTATTTAAAATCTCTCATCGCAATTCGCAGAACACTTCTTGCCTCAAACCCTAAGGGCGAAAAAGAAACAGAAGAGCTTGCGCAATCGATCGATCAGCTAGCAATATTCCTTGCCCAAAAAAATCGTGCCCCCGAAGCTTT
>DBCB01000370.1:0-7419 GCA_002303765.1 Planctomycetaceae bacterium UBA969 | reverse complement strand
AACCGATTATTGCTAGGGGCAGAAATAGCAATTTTTGCAATAAAACCGAGCGTGACTCTTGAAGCGATTGAAGCAGCACAAAAACTTCCCAACCCCAAACCAACCGATATGATCAAAGCAGCTTCCCTTGCGTCCCGCGCAATTCCATCAGTGAAAAACCAGGAAAAGCTTTCTGATGCGGAACGAACCAAATTAGTTAGCGATTTGGGAAAAACCTCGGTAATGATACTGCAACAAGCTGTGCTTGCAGGGTTATCCGATCTCGAATTTCTAAAGAAAAACCCAGACTTGGAACCCATTAGGGAACTCCCAGGTTTCAAAGAACTTCTCAAAGCCATGGAATTAAAGAAAAAGAATTGAAGAAGTTAACCGCTGAAGGGCTTTCCCTTGCTGTTTCGATTATTCCGCTAATTCCGATCAAATCTTCCCTGAATTGGAAGATCAAGATTAATAAAAACAACAAGTGTTAAGCCGTGTGGTACTTTTATATTTAGGGATGGTTGTTACTTTAATGGTATGTAGGCTTCCAATGATTTCCTTTTTAAAAGCCAAAGCACTTAAAAAATTTGCCCTTTTAACCATGGGCGCTATGTTTATTTGTTTTAGAACTGCCCCGATTACCGCTGCAGAAAAAGAGCCTTTTACACCATTAGGAGCGCCCTCCTGCGCCTCGGCAGCTTGCCATAATCAAAATCTGGGCAAAGGCATTCCGTTCAGCGAATACACCACCTGGACTGGGTTTGATCCCCACCACAAAGCCTACGCAGTGTTATTCAACCCAAGATCAGATAGAATCGTAAAAAACCTGTATAACACCGGGCCGGGAAGCGCCGGGGCAACTCAACTTTGCTTGAACTGCCATTCCACCAATCAAGGAAAATCTGATCACGCAGGCCCAGGCTTCAGCCTAACCGAAGGCGTTGGCTGCGAATCATGCCATGGGGCATCTTCAGGTTATATCTCGGTTCACTTTACGGAAAAATTCAAGAAGCTTAGTTCACAGGAAAAAGAAAAAGATTTCGGCCTTACCAACACCAAGGATTTATCCAGCAGAAATAACATGTGCGCAGATTGCCATGTGGGCAATGCAAAAAAAGGAATGGAAGTTAACCACGACTTAATAGCAGCGGGCCACCCTAGATTGAATTTTGAACTTTCTGCATATTCTGCCCAATACCCCAAACATTGGAAAATGTCGGATGATTTAAAAAGGTATCCAGATTTTAATGCCAAGGCTTGGGCCGTAGGCCAGATCCAAAGTTCAAAAATCGCACTACAATTGTTGCAAGACCGAACAACTGGTTTACATGGCGTCGATGGTAATAAAACCCCTTGGCCCGAGTTCACCGAATTTGATTGTTTCAGTTGCCATAAAGATTTAAAAATCAACAGCAAAAAATACCAAGGTGGCTATTCAAACAAACCGGGTTCCTTACCCTGGGGTGGCTGGTTCAATGGCAACGCCTTGAAGCTTGTATTAGAAGACAGCAAAGTAAAGGCTTTTCCCACAGAAGTTTCCCTGCAGATGAATCAATTTGGAGCTCAACCAAGCAAGGTTGGGCAATCATGCAAGAAGGCGATTGAGCAACTGGAAATAGCTGCACTGGATTTGGAAAAAAGCCCGACTTGGAATAAATCCCAGTTGCTAAGCCTTGCAAAGAAGCTGATAGATTCAGGTAAAACTAACGCAGAAAAAGGTTCATGGGATGAATTTGCCCAGCTATATCTAGGCTTGGCGGCCATTCATAATTCTTGGGATGACCTCGACCCACAAGGAGTTCCAAAAGATTTCACAAAAGAACTTGTCATACTGAGAGATTTATTGAAAGATGTATTTCCGAAGGGGTTCGATAGTCCGAGTTTGTTTGAAGATAAGTTCGGCTTCAATCCCAGAAATGAAAAATCAGGCGAAACATTTTCATCCGTGTTTCGATCCTTGCAAATTGCGTTGGAATCAAACAGGAGATAATTAATGACACTCATCAAGATCCAACCTATTCAGGGATTGCTGATCGCTTCCCTGATTTCTTTTTTGTTACCCACAGGCTCAAACGCCCAAGAAAAAAAAGATGCCTGGGCTGATCTAAAATATCAATCTGCTGCAAAGTGTGGCGAATGCCATGCGCTACCCAAGGGTAACCAATTACCAAGCGAAGACCCTGCTAGTAAAGAACTCCGTGCTTGGGATGTTGTACTAATGACGGAATACTCCATCTGGAAAACGCACGACAAACATGCTCAAGCCTACGCAGTGCTGGTTGGGCCCCGTGGCAAAAGAATGAGCGAAATCCTTGGGCAGGATGTTACCAAACAAGAAACCGGGTGCCTTAATTGCCATGCCATGGGTAATCTTGCAGCCAAGGCGGATTTGGGCGGACTCGACAAACTTGATGGCGTGAGCTGTGCAGGTTGCCATGGCCCTTCCTCAAAATGGCTAGGTGAACATGCAGAATTCAATTGGCGCAAAAAAACCGCAGCCCAAAAGCATGACCTCGGGATGCGGGATTTACGCGACCCCGAAGTTCGATCAATGCTGTGTGTTTCTTGCCATATTGGCAACGCAGGCGAAGGCAAAGTTGTAACCCATGCAATGTTTGCTGCAGGCCACCCGCCTCTTCCCCCAATCGAAATCGCAACCTTCTCCAAAAATGAACCCCAGCACTGGCGCAATCCAAAAAACGTGCCCTACTTCAAAAATGTAAACGCAGAAAAGAAAACAAATTATCATCTCGAAGATATTGATTTCTTCCGAACCCGATTAGCACTGGTTGGCGCTTTAGTCTCTCTCAAAGAAACTGTAAAGCTTGCAGCAGACCGTGCAGATTTTGCCAACAAAAACCCAACCATGCTTTGGCCAGAAATCATGATGGGCGCAAATGCACCTAAAGAAATTGCACAACAACAAGAATTGGCTAAAGCTGCTTGGCCCGAAATTGCCATGGCCCATAGCGATTGCTTTGCCTGCCATCATGATTTGAAATACCCCGGCTTCAGGCAGGTGCGTGGCTACAGTTTTCACCTTGCACAGAGACCTCTGCTCCGCGTTTCCCCAGGAAGACCACTTTTAAGATCATGGCCCACTTCACTTGTTGAGGCTGCTTTAATTGCTTCTGAAACCCCAATCGATGAAATTGAAAAAGGGCTAAACAGCATCCTCGCATCCAGCAATGAAAGGCCGTTCGGCAACCCCGAAACAATCAAGTCTGCAAGTATCCAACTTTCAAAAGCCTGCGATGTTGCCCTCGCAAAACTTCGAGCTAAAAAACTCGATAAGCCAACGGTTACACGAACTGTTCAAGAATTGCTCCGCCTTTACACCAAGCCAGGCCCTGATGGAAAAATAATCTCTCCCGATTACGAATCTGCTAGGCAGTTGGCTTCCCTGCTTGAAGTAATAAGCGAAGAACTCAATGAAGGAAAAAAAGGTACCATTGTACCTGTCACCGAACTTTCCTCTTTGCTCAACATCCATCCCTACCAGAACCGCATATCCCGGGTTAAAGAAGTCTTGGATATAACTGTAAGAGCATCGCGCTCTGACAAATCCGACTTTAAAGATGATTTCATTAACTACCTTACTGATATTTCAAGTGCCAGTAATCTGGTCAAACTAGTCAAGAATCCCAACTTCTTAGTGACTATGATTACTTTAGATAATTCGAAATTCAACAGCGAAATTAATAAGCCAGGCGTGATAGAAAAGTTGCAGAAATTTGATGATGATGAAGAAGTGATCACGCTGAAAAGCATCTCGGATTACGAACCGGAATTGCTGCGTAAGAAACTTGTGGAAATCAGCGAAGCATTGGGAAACAAAGGGAAGTAATTTACTTCCCAGAAGCCCAGATGATCGCCCGGTAAACCTGCTCTGTAAAGTTTTCTGATGTAAACCTATTCAGAAATCAGATGAAGATTGATGGCTCTTACTTGCATGACTTCCTTCCCAGGAATCTCAAGAGCCCTTAAAACAAGATCCCCCTTTCCCTTCGAAAGCTTGATCTTTCCCGCTTCAAATAGCTTAAAATCTTTCATAATAGATTCCGCAGCAGGCCTTGCTATCACATCTTGATCCGTGATCAATGGCAGGTCCCAACCCTGCACAACCTTAGTGACCAATTTACTATCATTAAAACTGATCTCGATCGTTGACCCAGCGTCTTTTAATGGGCAGGCATACAAAATCTCAACCGCATACGTGCCTTGCTTATTCACTTCAATATCCCAGTTGATGCGATCCTCTTTACTATTCCAATTAACAAAATACGAACAGTTGGGCGCGTTGGCACTACGCTTTATCTTGCCCGAAGCAGTGCCATCTCTTGCAGGCAAAGGCGTTCTGGGCATTTGAGTAAAACCTACAGGAATAGGGCGTTCATCATACTTTTTAGGGATCACTTCTTTTCGCCATTGCGCTACCGCATCGCTTAACTTATTTGCAACTTCAGGTTCATTAACTGCAATGTTCTTAGTTTGCGCAGGGTCATTTTTCATGTCGAACAACGCCCCTTTATCATCAAGCCGATATTGCTCTGTTCGTACACTTGTTTTTCCAGCCCAATTAGAAAAAATCATGCGCTCAGGCCATTGTGGGTCAGCATCAAAAAACAATTTCGAAAGATCTTTACCATCAAGAGGCTTATCGCCAACCCTGCTAATACCACTAAGCGAAAGAAGCGTGGGAAGAATATCGATCGCACCACAAATTTGTGCCACAGTTTTCCCCGCAGGTAACTTACCAGGCCAAGAAATAAAACTAGGCGAGCGCACTCCCCCCTCATCTGTACTCCCCTTGCGCCCTTTCATTCCGCCATTGAATCGAAAACTATTTGGCCCATTATCAGAGAAATAAAGCACGATCGTGTTTTCTTTGATCCCAAGGTTTTCGATTTTAGAAAGAACCCTGCCCACATTGACATCAATGTTTTCACACATTGCAAGAACCGCACGTGTCACATCAATATCTTCACGATCCCCTTCAACTCCCCTCTGCGAAATGGCCTTATCTTTAAAGTTGTTCCAGAAAGGCTTCGGTACAATAAAAGGAGAATGTGGGGTATTGTAAGGCAAATAGACAAGGAAAGGCTTTGCAGAATTCTTTTCCATAAAGTTGAGGGCATGGCTAGTGAAATCATCCACGGTAAACCCCTTGCCTCTTACCGGCACACCATTATGTTCCAAAGGCGGATCTATGTATTCACCCCAATGACCTGAAGTAAAACCGTAATACTCATCAAAACCCCGAGCGTTAGGATGATAAGGCCATTGGCTTCCGTTATGCCATTTACCAAATGCTGCGGTAGCGTAACCAGCATTTTTGCAAGAATCAGCGAGGGTCTTTTCATCGAGGTTAAGCCGTTCCAAACCCGTGGAAACACCACGCACCCCAGTGCGGGGGTGATACCTACCTGTTAAGAATTCCGCTCTGGTTGGGGAACACACTGGGCAGACATAAAAGCGATCGAGCCTGACACCGTTTTTCGCAAGCGAATCAATGTTGGGGGTTTTCAACATCGTATTCCCATTGCAGGAAAGATCACCCCAGCCCTGATCATCAGCTAAAAAGATCACAATATTGGGTGGGTTTGCTTTCTTAGGTTGCTCCACAGCCCATGCAGATAAAGGCCCAGTTAACACCAATGAAAAAAGAACTAACAACCGGAAGCCTAGATTTCTTGTTCGCATGAATGATCCTTAATTTAATGAGAATTCACACCTCGCCCATCTCGAGTTGGTATTCATAAACATTTCGAATTGCAGTAAGAAAATCAAGCATTCTTGTCAGAGGATAATCGCTTGAATGCGCAATAAATACGGGAAGCAACAAGGTTGCAATTTCCCTACGGGCGAGAATATTACAAGCGATGATTGCCCTTACCATCCATGCTGCGGATTTTTCATCCGGGCATTCAAACCCAACCCAGCCATATTCTACCGAAGATTTACCTTCAAATTTTAATGCAGCACCAACAGTTTCAAGTGTTTTAATTACAGCTTTGGCATAAGCTTCAGTAGTTATTTCATTATTGGAAACTTGCGGAGGAATTATAAGTGGGGCATCATTCATGACCTTTCCCGCTTTGGCTTTTTCATTTTCCGACATGTGCCCATCCCAGTAGTGCCAAGTCTTAGCAACGCAGACAATCACATTCTTGATTTCTTTTTCAATGCGAAAATCCGGCCCCGAAGGAAGGCGCACCACATTTCCCAAATGATCAGCGAAAACATTTTCCGCAACGATCGCACGGTGCATCCACGCACCCATTGTTTCAGATTCACATTCAAGCAAAACCGAGTTTATTTCATCACCAATTGAAGCTTTCATGCCCGTCGTTAACTGAATACCCCGCATGATTTCAGAAGCTATTGCTTTGGACTTTTCAAGGTCTTTAGAAACATCAGCGGGATTGGTAGGGGCAAGAAACTTCCCGCGGTGCGGAGGGCCGCCTGCCATCGCAAGGTCGCAAAAAGTAGTCCAGATTTCGTCCCAAGCCACCCTACCTTCTTTATCGTATTTCAACCCTACTGAACCCATGGAAGTAGGAGAAATTGTTTCCAGACAAGAATGATATGCAAGAGGCAGCAACCCTCGAATCCGGATGTTTAAATCTTTGGCTTCCTGTTTAACCGTAGGTTTAATATTCATTCATCCCGCCATTATTTGCTCGGTTCAAAAAACACATTCGGACTGGTGCCAAACTTCGCAGGCAACGGAATGTTCGACCACGAAGAATCATCCCCCAACCTTGCTTCCCATCGCCCTGCCAAAGATAAACTATTCTTACCCACGAGATTCGCCAGATGAAGCTGATTCTTTTGCGCTTTTGCATCTTCGATTCGAATCACTAAGAGGTTTGCATCATCCTTATTGATGAACTCTGGTTTGATCAAACAACTACAAGCGCCTTCAGCATTCTTGTTTATTGCAAGCTCATTACCATTAATCCACGCCTTTACAACAGATGCAGAATTTTGTAAATGAAGAGTGAGACCTTTTTCAGATACCCATTCCGAAGGGATACGAATACAGGATCGATACCATTGAACCTTGCCCTGTTGCAGTAAAGCTTGAACATCTGGTGAAGCAGGAAGGCTGATCGTATTCCAATGCTTGCGCAAAGAATCAGCATCAACTTTTTTAAGATCAGTCAGGGTTTGCACATCTTTGATTTTTCGGGAATCATTTTTAAATTCGAAAGGTTTGCCACCAAGTATTTGATCGCTAGTGATGGTCGGGCAGACAAATCTTTCGACATGCGAAATAACAAGATCATGGCCTGTAAAGTGATCTACATAAGGCCATTGCTTCGGGTTGTACATGCTGTCAGTCATATCCCGCATGAGCACAACATTTTTCTTGTTACGCACTAATTGCCTTAAACCAAATGGCCTTCCCAGAACACACATGTTGGTATGAACACC
>DBCB01000069.1 GCA_002303765.1 Planctomycetaceae bacterium UBA969 | reverse complement strand
GGGATCGTTGTTTGACATCGGTCGTTAAAGCAATTCGAGTTTCTTTATCAAGCGTTTCAATTTTTGCCCTGACCAGTTTTTCACGCACTGGTTTGTCGATGGCATCTACGGAAGCTTTAAGGGGCGTTAATTGTTGCTTATATCTAAAGGCCTCATCTTCACGAGCTTTTTTTTGTGCCGCACTTACCATGTCGATTTCTTTAAAATAAGTGCTGCCGAAGAATGCCTGCATTCGGTAATAATCAACTTGGGAAAGCGGATCAAATTTGTGATCATGACAACGGGCACACCCGATTGTAAGACCCATGAAAACACTGCCAACAGCAGTAGTCATTTCTGTCAAATTTTCCTGCCTCAGAATCTCTTGATCAGTATTTCCACCCACCATATGGGTAGGGCCACAACGATTAAAACCCGCTGCGTTAAATAGCTCCGCAATTTTCGGATTTCGAATGATTGCCTGAGGAACTTCCTCGTTTGGTTTCATCATGCTCTTAGCAAGAATATCGCCACCAAGTTGTTCCAATATGAACTCGTAGTATGGTTTGTCCGAATTAAAAGCATTTAGCACATAATCGCGGTAACGCCAGAACTGGGATCGTTCGCCATCGGCTTCGTAACCATTCGATTCAGCGTATCGTGCCAGATCAAGCCAAAATAAACTCCAGCGTTCGCCATAGTGTGGCGAGTTTAAAAGCCTATCGATCAAGGCCTCGTAAGCGTTGGGGCTTTGGTCGTTTTGGAAGGCCTTTATTTCATTAATTGTGGGCGGCAACCCAATCAGGTCGAGAGTCGCTCTTCGTATAAGGTGCTCTTTGCTTGCGGGCTGAGAGGGGGCGAGTTTTTTTGCTTCGAGCTTTTCCAGGATGAAAAGGTCGATGGGGTTATTGGCCCAAGTGGAATTTTTTACGGTTGGAAGAGGGCTGTTTTTAGGGGATTGGAACGCCCAGTGGGATTTATCTGCTGGTGTAAGTTCGGGTTCTGAGGGTACTTTTTCCTGTCCCAAGGTAATGGTTGCAACTACAAGCAGGGCAAATGGTACAAATAATCCTATCTTTTTGGGAATTTTAAAAGAAATTTGGTCAAAGCAGGCAAAAGTAATTGACTTAAGCCTAATAATGATATTGTTCGGAAAGCTATCAAGATAATTTTTATGCATGACTGATTCTACGATTTTGAACAGTAATTGTTAATTGAAATTTATGTATAGAAGTATTTTTAGGCAAAAATATCTCTTATGAAACAACTTCATGTTCTAGCGTATATAATTTTTCAGGCTTAAGAGTTTCTCACTAAGGATGGTTTGAACTATGAAAAAAAACATAAAAAAAGTGGTAACCAATCAAAAGAAGATTATCAATCTTTCACCAATCAAAAAAACCTCTAAAACTGTTTCTTCGGTTTCTTACCAAGCTGAAGAGGTGTTTTCCCCTGCCGTTGCTGAAGAGATCTTTTCAGAAATTGAAGCAGAGGTTGGCGAGGAAGATGCTGCTGTTCCAGTAGTTAAGCCTATTGCCAGCCAAGGTGCTGATGATTCTTTGGGTTTATACCTCAGGCAGATGGGGTCTATTCCACTTTTAAACCGAAATGAAGAGCTAAAACTGGCAGTCAGCTTAGAGCGCCATCGTTCCCGATTTCGTAAAGCTGCTTTGTCTAACCTCTTGAATCTGACGCGTGTTGTGGATATGTTTGAAAAGATTCAGGCGGGAGAACTTCCAATCGATCCCCATGTGGATGTTGTGGGTACCATGGGAATCACGCGGGAAAAAATTCTGGCCAGACTCCCTTTTCATCTTCGCACCTTAAAGCGAGTTATAAATGCTGCCAAGAGTGATTTTCAAGCGATGTTTCGCACCACATCTCTGGCTGTAAAAAAGCGTCTGGGTAAAGAGATTTGGTTAAAGACCCGTAAGGCGATCAAGCTTGCGGAGGAACTCGCCCCGCGCATTGACCTTATCGATGTTTGGGTTGATGATCTTTTAAACCGATCGAACAGAATGAAAGAGATTACCTTTGAAATGCGAGGTAGTTTGCGCTCCCGGGAGCATCGGGAAAAGCATACCCGACTTGTCAAGGAACTTCGGGACCTTAGTTTTTCTTCGTTTTCCAACGCAGATGATTTCTTTGCTTTCAATGAGGTTTTAATCTCCCGAAGAGAGCATTATCGCAATGCTAGACGAGATCTTGCAGAGGGAAATCTCAGGCTTGTTGTTTCGATTGCCAAGCGTTACCGCACTAGGGGCCTTGCTTTTTCTGATCTTATTCAGGAAGGAAATCGGGGCTTGATGCGTGCAGTAGATAAGTTTGAACACCGATTGGGCTATAAGTTTGGTACTTACGCCACCTGGTGGATCAGGCAGGGAATTACCCGAGCCTTGGCAGATCATGCTCGCACGATCCGTGTTCCCTGCCATCAAGTGGGTATGCTTGCTGCTGTCGAACGGGTTCGAAATGAACTGTCCAGTTTGAATGGTAAAGAGCCTACAGCAGAGGAAATCGCAAAAATAGTCGGCGTAAGTGCAGAAGAAACACAATTGTTACGCATTGTTGCGAAAAACCCGCTTAGTATTCACGAACCCATGGGGGGCGATGGCGAAAGGGCACTGGAAGATTTTCTTGATGATCGCAATACATGCAGTCCGGGCGTTGCTGTGGATCAACATCTTTTAAAAGATCGTGTTCAGGAAGTCCTGAAATCTCTTAGCCCTAGGGAAAGAGAAGTTTTAGAATTGAGATTTGGATTATTGGACGGGCATCCAAGAACTTTAGAGGATGTCGCAAATACTTACGGCATCACTCGTGAAAGAATTAGGCAAATAGAAGCAAGGGCCATCGTTAAACTTCGCCAACCAGCACGCAGTCAGCGTCTGGAAGCGTTTAGGGAAAATAGCATGTCATAATCCCTAACGGTTATTTTTATAATAAGGCCCGGAATCCCGGGCTTTATTAGTTATTATCTGGCGACAATTCCAAGGGTTCCTGATAAGCCTTGCTAACTTCTTCTTCAAGATTTGCAAGCATCTTGGTTGCGTTATCAGTATTGATTTGGTCTGCCATCACTGGAATTTTGTCATTAGACAATCCTCGAGTTTTTTCTTGGCTGCTGCTGATTTCAGCCTTTTTGTCGATTTCTGGTAATGTTACGCAACCCGTTGTTGCAAAAACTCCCAGCAGTAAGGCTGTGGTTAGGTTTTTCATGACTAATTATCCTTTCTCTGGGCAGATTGATTTTTGTTGGATTTGGTTGAGGAAGGCGTGAGTAATTTTTCTACATCTTTATCAAGATTGGAATCTAACTCCGTCAGCCCGCCGCCTGTGGGCATTTGCGTAGGTAATTGTAAATTTGAAGTTTTCCGATTGTAAACTGCTTGGATTTTTTCCTGCAGAGTGATGATCTTTTCCTGCATTGGACTGTCGTTTTTGGTGATCGCTACTTGCATCAGACGATCGCAAGCTTCCAGCCTTCTGAAATAAGCCTTTTCTTCGCGGTTTAGAACTTTGCGGTTTTGTTCGCTAGCTACCGTTTTCGAGATGGCTTCTTTGTCGTTGGCTTCTGTTTCTGGAACAATTTCTTTTTCTTTTTTAGCAGTTCCACCCATACCCCACCAAGTTTTGGATTTTGGAGCTGGAGTAGATGCGCTTCCGGTATCCCCGGTAGCAAGATTTGTGATCGAGATGGCAAAAATGCCTGCAAACGCTATTTTTCGAATATTCATTTAGTCCCCCACGAAAGATCGATTTAAATCCAGTCAGCACGCCCCCGCGGCTGCTTGGCTTTTCAATCACTTGAGGGGCCTATCGTTTTTTATTGCCTACTTGTCTACATCAGTTTGGCACATATTTGTCATATTTTTTTGACGGTTTGGTAGTTCAGGTGGTTGGGGGGGCAGGGGAATCTTTGCTCTTAAATGCTTCTTTACAATACTTCTTAAATCCGTCCATGTTGTACGATATAAACAAAAACGCATGATGCAGAGCCATATAATTAGGATCTGTTGGTTCATCCTCATCCTGGAAATCTTTTCTTAATTCGTAAAGCTTGGCTAGCAATTGTTCCGGTGTCATGGAGTCTTTCCAAAAGTATCTAAGGTTGTTGAGACAATGTATTCTACTAATAATTTTCTGTTAGATGCTCTGCAAATGCAAACAGGTTTCTTTCGAGAAGATTAATCGGGCTAGTCGTTTTTTTAGATTGTGCTGTTTGAAACTTCATGTTTATCGTGCTGTCTTTAAGAAATAATTTTAATGCTGCTTGAGCATGTTCAGGCGAATTGCATTGTTCACTTAAATGAACTTGTACCAGATGTTTGGGCAGTTTGCTTACCCCTAGGCTTTTCAAATAATCCAAGAAGCAGACGGCTTGATAGTTAGAAAGATGGCCTTCATTACCCATGATTCGTTCAATTAAGAATTGTGGCCTTTTGCTGTTTTTTTGCAGATCCTCGTCGTGATTGAATTCTAATGCCAGTAAATCTAAATCAGTAAATTGTTCTACAAGTGCTTTGTCCCAGATTCCCAAGTCTGCAAGATAACCAATCGAAACGCATGGCACTTGTGCGTTTTTTATATCGAGGCGAAAGCCAAAAGTTTCTGAAGAATCATGGGATAGGTTTACAGGAAACCAATTCCAGCCCGGTTCAGTTTCAAAAGGAGTGTTGGGAAGATAGAAACGCGCTAATCCCGATGCCCAAAAGGCTTTAAATTCTGGGATTTGGTCGTAAATCGTTCGGGCATGTGTTTTATGAAGATACCACGGGATTTTCTTTTCAGCACAATAAGCTAGTAATCTTGGGTTCCAATGGTCACAATGCGTATGGGTTAGAACTAGGCCCCGAAGCCTTTTGGGGGTGAAACCTGAAATTTTTAAGTGGGTTTCAAGCGTTCGCGGGCTAATGCCGCCATCGATTAAATACGAGCTTTGCCCATCATCTATGATAGAGCAATTGCCCTTGCTTCCGCTTGCCAGCATGGTAAAACGCATCACCTAACATCCTTGTTTTCTTGTTCGGCATACCTAATTTTTCAATGCTAATCGATTATTCGATAAGTGCAACAATAGTTCCTCCTAATGATTGCTTTTTATGCATATTAATTTAAAGTATTGTGCCGTTGCTTGAAGATTGTTAATCTATTAGCTTCCTGCCTGTATAGTTTGTTAATAGAGGAATGATTAACATGGTTGACTCCAAGACCATATTGCTGGTCGATGATGATTACGAATTAAGTGATGGGCTGAGGCTAATTCTTGAAAAGAACGGCTATAAAGTTCTTCAGGCGAGAGACGGCGTGCAGGGAAGGCAATTGATTTACAATCAGCGGCCGGATTTGGTCATCATCGACATGATGATGCCGAAAATGGGTGGGTATCCCGTTCTTGAGCATTTCAGGGGCAAAGAAGATGTTCCGCCCTTTATCATGATGACTGCAAACGAAGGCCAAAGGCACAAGGCGTATGCAGAGTACCTTGGCGTGGTTGATTACCTGCGCAAACCCTTTTCGATGGACGAGTTGCTTGAAGCAGTTAAAAAAGCTATCAATGCCACTGTAAAAGCTAAAGAGTAAGTTTTTATTAATCTCCATGAAATAAAATATCAATTCATGAACATGGAGGAAGGTTTTGTCTAATCCTTTGCCCGCTGCCTCAATAATTCTCGAAGATCGTTATTCGCCTGGAAGTATTTTTCTGGTTCAGCGTGCCAAAGCTTTGAAGTTTCTTGGAGGATTCCACGCATTTCCTGGGGGTAAAGTCGATCCCCCTGATGCAGATATAGCTCAGTCTCAAAACCCCTGGGATGTTGCATTGGTAGCTGCAGTGCGGGAGTTATTCGAGGAATCAGGCGTGCTTTTATGCCGCGATAGTTTAAACAATTCAATCAAGTCGAGCCCTCAATTAGCGCAAATAAGGTGTGATCTCTTAGAAAAAAGAAGCGATTTTGCCACAATCCTCCGCGATAACAAATGGGTTTTATCCGCTTCCGACCTTTATCCGATCGGGTATTTTACCACGCCGCTTTTTTCTCCTATGCGCTTTGAAACCAGATTTTTCCTCGCAAAAATTCCTTCTGGTCAGACCCCTGAAGTCTTTAAGAATGAACTCGAAAACGGTGTCTGGGGAACTCCCGCAGAGCATCTGAAAAAATGGTACTCCGATGAGATCCTGATTTCTCCTCCGGTCTTATTACTGCTGGAAAAATTGAATAAAATCCCAACCTCGGACTGGAGGTTGTCATCGGGGGCAGGTTTAGTTTCGCAGGATGAATTTGTTTTAGATAGAGTTCGTTTTGCATCCTGGATTCAAGTCGTTTCGGTCGCTTGCCCGGGGCCTTCCGTTCCCCAAATAGGGAATGTTTTTCTTGTCGGTCTTTCCAAGTTTTATCTAATCGACCCGGGGGCACTCGATGAAAGTGGTGTATTGGCCATCCAAAATGCCATCCAATCTCGAGTGAATGATGGTGATTCATTTAATGGTATCTTGCTCACCCATCATCATCCAGATCACACCAACTCTGCAAACCATTTTGCAGACCTTTGGGATGTGCCTGTTTTAGCTCATCTTGCAACTGCTGAAAAACTCTTAAACAAAATCCAAATAAACCAGAACCTTGATGATTGTGACCAAATTCCTTTGGGCTTTAATCCTTTTACAGGTTCGAACCTTGTGCTGACGGCTTACCATACTCCTGGCCATGCACCGGGGCATCTAGTGTTTTTTGAAGCCAAAACCAAAACCTTATTTGCTGGAGACTTGGTTTCCACGTCTACCACAATTCTTGTATCGCCCCCTGATGGCCATCTTGCAACTTATATTCATTCCATGAATCGGATGGCGGATTTTAACCCTGCATTGCTAATGCCTTTTCATGGTTGCCCCAGCGCCAATGGTAAAAGCGTTTTGCAAACAGCGGTTTTTCATAGGGAAAAAAGAGAAACTGCTTTGATTGCAGCCTTGGGGAATAATTGCAATTCCGTAGAGGCTTTAGCTAATGAAGTGTACCGCGGGTTGCCTGATCCTTTGATGAAGTTGGCTCAAAAGCAAATACTTGCAGGTTTGATTAAACTTAGCGAAGAGGGGATTGTATTAGCCCCAAGCGACGATCCAAATGAGTGGAAATTAGCCCAATAAAAAAGGTGGATTCCATTTAAGGAACCCACCTGATTAGTTGACAACCGATTATTATCGAGCAACAGTTTGCGTTGCTTTGAATTCTTCAAACTCAACTACTACAGAAGTACCTGGCTTAATTGATATCTTCTTGGAGAAGGATACATTCTTGCCATCTTCTTCTTTTGTAGCCTGAACATTGTAGCTGTAGGTTTTGCCATTTTCCAGAACTGGGGTGGCAAATGCTTCTTCAATGTTGGTTCGGTTGATTACGTTTCCTTCGATGGAAATTTTTACATCCAAAGGAGCTTTGAAAACAACCGTAGCCTTGTTGGAATCAATTGCGCCTTGTTTTGGGGCTGGCAGAGGTTTTGCCTGTGGTGGTTCTTGGGATTTTGCAGGTGCACTTGGAGCATACATTGGCATTGCTACCGCAGCGGAACCATAGCAGCCGCCGCATGAATATGCAACAACTGGGTAGCCAAAGCAGCCATAGCAGCTAGCGTAGGGTGCGTAAACTACTGGACGGTAAGCCATGTAACCACCGTAGCAACCACCACAGCAAGTATAAACTCGTGGTGGGGGATAGCAGCATTTCCACCAGCAATCAGGGGCAGCGGTCGAGGTACTCATCATCGCAGCAAGAACAACACTGTACATAAAAAACTCCTCAATAAAATAAGTGTACATTTGAAAGGTTAAACTCAGGCAACCTTTGCTAATAAAGTAAGATAGGGCAATTGGCTAAGTGTGTCAATAAAATTAGGGCGATATCGAGAAAATGTACTGATTATTCCTAAAGGCTCAATTGGTCAGTTTTTACTACTTTCTTTTCTTCTCTTACTTTTAAAATTTACGCAATTCTCCACTCCCTTTATTATTATGTTTTGTATTACAATAACTTTGCTAAGGAGATTGCATTGGACCTGTAAACTTTTACGGGCTTTCAAGGAGTGAAAAGTTATGTCAAAGCGAAACTTGGGTTGGTTACTCGGTATTATTTCTGTTTCTTTGCTTGGCCTAGTTATTGTTGCCAATGCTCCTTCTCGCGAAAACGACCGTGATTACGAACTCGTTAGGCTAGTAGTTGATGTTCTACACGAAGTTCGTGGCAGGTACGTCACCGAGATTTCCCCCCAGCGCGAACGCAAATTGGTGGAAGACATGATCAATGGCGGGCTCGAGCGGCTCGACCCCCATTCCTCGTACATTAATAATCGAGATTTCAAACAATTTAGCCGCAATAACAAGGGTAAGTTTGGCGGCATTGGTATTCAGGTTGGTTATGATCGATCCAATCGTGGTTTGCTAACGGTGATAAGCCCAATGGTTGGAACCCCTGCATATGAAGCGGGTGTTTTAGCGGGCGACACCATCGTGAAGATTGATGGTAAAAATACGGATAATATGCGTATCGACGAAGCAGTTGATTTGATTCAAGGTGATCCAGATTCCTTAATTACCCTTACAGTGGTTCATGATGGTGGCAAAGAGCCTGTAGAAATTCCGATTCGAAGGGCCATCATTAAAGTGCAAAGCGTTTTGGGTGATAAGCGCAAGGAAAACAAAGAGTGGGATTATTTCCTCGATCAGAATTCGAAAATTGGATATTTGAGAATTAGTTCGTTTAGTGAAACTGCATCCGCAGAGGTTAAAGATGTTATCGTAAACCTTCAAAAAGAGGGGGCAAAGGGATTAATTTTGGACCTTCGAAATAATCCTGGCGGCCTATTAAAAGCTGCTGTAGAAATTTCAGACATGTTTCTTTCCGAGGGAAAAATCGTTAGCACCCGGGGCAGAAACCAGCAGGAAGAAGTAATCGATGCCCGGCCCGAAGGTACGATGTTTTTGCCCGCAGAAAAATACCCCATCGCTGTCTTGATCAATCGTAATAGCGCTAGTGCAAGCGAAATTCTTGCTGCTGCTTTGCAAGATCATAACCGTGCCGTGGTGATAGGCGAACGCAGTTATGGTAAGGGCAGTGTGCAAAATATTATAGATTTAGAAAACAAATCCAGTGCGTTGAAATTAACCACTGCGAGTTACTGGCGGCCAAGTGGCAAAAACATTCATCGTTTTCCTGATAGCAAAGAAACCGATGAGTGGGGCGTAAAGCCAAACCCTGATTACGAGATTATTTTGAAAGATGAGGAAAGGCTTGAATTTCTGCTTGATCGAAGCGATAAGGATGTTGTTCGCGATAAGAAGCCTGATGCTAAAAAAGCTGATAAAAAACCTTTTGTAGACCGTGTGTTAGAAAAGGCTGTTGAATATATCAACAATCATAAGGAAAAAGCTGCGCTCGATAATCTTCAACCTCGGGTATCATAAGCGGATTATTCCTTTAATTTTTGCGAGAAGTCTGTGGTTATAGAGCCTAGGGTTTTATTTGAAGATAACCACTGCTTGATTATCGAAAAGCCAGCTGGATTAGCGACCCAGGCGCCTGATACCTTCTCAAGCCTTGAATCTTGGGCTCGCTCTTACCTTAAAACCAAATATGTAAAAGCAGGCAGGCCTTATCTTGGCATTCCACACCGTTTAGATCGCCCGGTATCGGGAATTGTGTTTTTCACTCGTAGTAGTAAAGCTGCTGCAAGAATCGCAGAACAGTTTCGTGAAAGAACTATCAGTAAACGATACCTTGCGTTGGTGGAAGCGGAGCTTGACCCAGATTCACCCGAAAACCAATGTTGCTGGCTTGATTACATGGTTAAAATTCCAGATGAAGCAAAAGCGATGTTATGCAGCCATGATCAATTAGGGGCGAAATTAGCCCAACTCGAAATGAAAGCACTTAAAACTTCAAGCGGGCACTCCTTAGTAGATATTCATCTCCAAACAGGTCGGATGCATCAAATCCGTTTGCAATCTTCTTCACGAGGCTTTCCCATTGTTGGTGATTCCCATTATCAAGCAAAAGTGAGTTTAGATTTAGACCCTTCGGATAAGCGCATCCTCTTGCATTCTTATTATCTAAAATTCCTGCACCCTATTAGTTATGAGCCAGTGGAAGTTTTGTCGGAATTACCCAGCTATTACCCACAATGGGCCCAAGATTATATCCGCAATAATTTCTTTCCTTTGCTTTCTGAGAAAGCTTGATGCCATGCGTGTTATCGCTGCTATCGATATTCTTAATGGTCAGGTTGTTGCGGGATTATCCGGCGTCCGAGAGTCTTATAAGCCATTGATTTCAAAGGTTGTAAGTACAACTTATCCATTTGAATTGGTTATGGGAATGCGAGAGGCTTTAGGCCTTAACGATTTTTATATCGCAGATTTAGACGCGATTTTAACAGGGAAAAAGAATGAGCATCTTTATTCTTCGTTGGTAAAAGAGGGGATACACATTTATTTAGATGCTGGCTCTAAGAATTGTGCAGACCTTCAATATTTGATGAATATAGATGTTTTTAAAGTGGTTGCAGGCTTGGAAACTATTGAAAGTAGTGAAGAGCTGAAAACCGCAGCTAAGAGGTTTGGGAGTCGGTTGGTTTTTTCATTAGACATGAAAGATGGTGTACCTTTTACCACTCGAGAGGAATTGGTTTTAAAATCATCTCAATCAATCATGCAGGATGCCATTGATGCTGGAGTTAATCATCTTTTTATTCTTGATTTAGCAAAAGTTGGAACAGGAAAAGGGGCTTCAACTGATGGTTTGATTGCAAAAGCGAGAGCCCAATCCGAAGAAATCTTCATCATGGCGGGTGGCGGAATTGGGAGTTTTCAAGATGTTATAGGCTTGAAAAATTCAGGTGCGAATGCAGTGGTTGTTTCTCGTGCGTTGCACGATGGAACTTTTGATAGGCAAGTGATAAAGGAAATATCAGCCTTGTAATTCACAGGTTGCTGATTGGCCAAAACTTTCTTCGACCTCAACCCGCAAAATTTCAGGCGTATAATTGTGCTGTTTCTTCAAGCTTTCTAGAAGGGTTTTTCCAATATAAAGCGCCAACTGCTCTGCGGTAGTGTTTGATATGGGCAGAATAACGCAGTCTTCTGCAGGGAAAATCCATTCTTTTTCTTTGTATTTAACGCAAACTCTTGTGCCTTCTTCTCGAACTTCGATGACTTTATTGTTTTTTGCAAGCATCATTCGATGATCAAGAAGATCAGTGATTTCTTTGGTACGGTGTTTTAGAGCGATAAAGTCGAAAACATAGTGGTTTTCGTCGAGTTTACCTTCGATTTCGATCTTGGCTCGATAGTTATGCCCATGAATTCTTTCGCATTTGCTGTTCTCATAGCTAATGAAATGCCCAGAGCAGAAAACCAGATGATCCTTGGTTACAGTGATCTTGTATTTTTCATTTGCCATGCCGTTTTCCAGTCAATGAATGAGTGCGCCTTAATCGTACAGATATTTTATGAATAATTAAAAGTCTGGCGCAGTTCTTCGTAAAGCATTTTCAATTCCATCGGACCAGGGGAAGGTAAGTGGCAGAGAAATTTGCCCAAGGCGTAGGGCAATAAAAAGGGTGACAGCAATTAAATCAGCGGTGGCGCCCGGGTTTCGTTTGTTGCCTTCCATGCGAAGCCAGCGGTCAAATTCTTTGAATTCGGTCCAGCCAGATTCTTTCAACGGCCATTGTTTTTCTAAAACTTTTTTGGCTCTTTCAGAAGATTCTTTGGCATCATTGGGGCCACATTTGCGCAAAATTAGTGAGTCGGGGTACTTCCCCATTAAATATAGATGGGTGAAAATGATGGCGCCTTCCATGCAACCCAGTTGCTCTAGCGAACCGCCCAATGTTGGAATTGCATCATTGAAAATCGCAGAATACCCATCCGCATATTGTTTGGCAATTAGGTCACGATCCTGCGCCAATCGCATAGCTTCTAAAACTGTGCAGGTCGGAACATCGTTAATATCAGCTTGGGGTTCTTTACCCATGCCGCCTGGGGATGCAAGTCGGATTGCATCATAAATGATTTTGGTTTCTTCGATGGAGATATCTGCAATTGCTTTTTGAATTTCTTTTTTAAGGTCGGCGCGATTGTTGGCAAATGCCACCGGAGCAAATAAAAGGATGATTCCTAGGTTGGTATTTGTTCCTACTGAGGTTTTAGTTGTTTTGACTGATTCAAAAATAGCATTAGCCAAGCCTAGTTTTCGAGTTTTGCTAAGAATAGGTGCAATGGCACCGGCACTTAAAATAAAATCTGTGAAATGAAGGTTACGAAACGAAGCAAGAGGGTGGACATTCCCGACTTTTCGGGCAGTTACCTCCCATATACATGCTGCATGAATTTGTCGTGAGAGTTCTAATTCAAACATAGTTTCTTCAGGATTGGTTTGCATAAATAAGTATTTCTCTTGCGATATCGATTCCTGTAACTGGTGCAAATGCCTTCCATCCTGGAACAGCATTGACTTCCAAAACCAACCATTTTCCATTCTCATCTAATATCAAATCAACTCCTGCAATTTCAGCCCCCACTGCGTTGGAGGCTTTGATGCCAATCTCTTCAAGATTGGAGTTTAATTTGTAAGCTTCGCCTTTTCCACCTTGTGCAACATTGGTCATCCAAGCGCCTTGGGGAGCAGTTCGCTTCATCCCGCCTAGAACTTTTTTACCGAGAATAAATATTCGAAGATCCCATCCTGGGTGTTTGATATAGGGTTGCAAATAAATGACGCCCCCGATCTTTTCGATCGCCCGGAATACTCTCCATGCCAGTTGCTCATCTTCGATCCGCAATATTCCCCTGCCTTCTGCACCAAATAAAGGTTTTACAACTATATCTTTGCCAAATCTTTCGAAGGCATCCATTGCGGTATCAGAATCTTGGCAGCAAAAGGTATTTGGAATATCCAGGCCGTGTGATTGCAAGAGTTCGCTTGCAAGAAATTTATCCACTGCAGATTCGAGTGCCCGGGGTGGGTTTAAAACCTTTTTTCCTTGGCGCTGTAGGGCATGCAGTACATCCATTCTAAAAACAACCTGTTCCAAAGAACCCGGTGGCATGGTTCGGATAATGGTGCAATCTGCTTCTTCAAACGCTTGTTTTGAAGGCTGTGCCAGAGAGTGGGATATTAAGCGGAAGTCGGTTATATGGGCTTTAAACCTAAGGGATTGTGCTGCCCGCAGCAAGTCTTTGACATGCCAACCTTCTTTGCCACCCATGATGTTGAAAATCATAAATAATGTCCGTGAATGAAAGTGGAATTAGTTCCATGATTTGTTAAGCAAGTTGGTTTCAAACTTGCCGAACTGGAAACATTTTCCCGTTTTCAAATTGTAAAAGTGGACAGTTGCAGGGGAAAAGAGGAGGGGATCAATTTTGTAGAAATCGCCTTTCACTTTGCGAAAAATTTCAGCGAAAGGTTGCCCATGATCGGAAGAGGAGTTTGAGGGAACTTTGGGGCCAAAGCTTGCAATGATATCATCTTCTGTATCGACCCAAAGATGCACTGCTGCCCCATAAAGGATTGCATCATTCGTGCGGCCAATCGCTTCGGTGAAATCCGGGGACGGTGGCGACAGGGGTGCCCAGCCTGCACCTTGTTTGATCGAATCTATAGGGAATTTTAACTCATGAAGTTTGTGCATTGCTGTTTCAACACTTCGTGCAACTATCTGAATGGAGCCTGCAATACTGCCAGTTGGTGCACCTAAAAGGGTGATGTTTTCATGAGGCAATTCCAGCTTGGAAGATAAATAATCAAAGACCGCAGAGTCAGGGGCTTTGCTTGTTTCGAGGATGCCAACAACATGGGGGGATTTTTCTCTGCCTGGAATATGGTTGAATAAATCTTCGCTGCCATAGTGGGCGCGCATGGGGCCTGAACCCATTGCAAAAAACTTTCCCACAGCAATTTGCCAACCTGCGTATTGCGATGCCAAGCATGAAAGAACGGGGTGATCGGTAGCAACTGCGATGGCGGGACCTTTCCATAAATCTAGATGGCTGGGGGTTAAAGAAATTTTAGCAAGGCCGGACATGCAAGCCCTTGCTAGTTCTAATCCTGCTTGAATTCCACCCTTGCTTTTTATGCCAAAATCGAGAAAAGTTCCATTTGCCTCTGTTTTGCTTACACCTAAACCAAGTTCGTTTATTTTAGCTTGGGCACGATTTACAATGCGCAGAGCGCCAGCGTTAAGATTTAAATTGACTGTCATGCGATCCTCGATTTTATGTTGATCAAAACTAATACCTTTAATCAGACAATTAAACCAAGTTGTTTTGCAAAGTGCCAACATGGAATAGTGAGTCTAATTGAGAAGTTCGTATTTTCAATTGCGTTTTGACTTCGTTTAAAGAGTCTGCTTTTGCGAAAATAGTAACAACCGGTGAGCCCTTCTGAATAGCAGAGCCGATTTTTGGAATATCTGCAAAAGGTGAAAACAATCTAGGATTTGCATCGATTGAAAGCCAAGGTGCTTCTTTTGGAATCAGAACATCATGTGGTGCATAGTAGATGGCTTTCCCAATTACGGTTGTTTCGCTGGGAGTAGGATTATCATAAATAGACTTGATGCCAAAAGCTTGCATGTGTTTAGTTATAAAATTTTGGCCTAGGGCTAATTCTAATACTTCCATGGAAGCTGTATAGCGAGGATTTAGCTCAATTGGATAAACCTTTGAATCATTTAAAATGTAGTCCATCCCCAGTAGGCCTAGGGGGCGATAATTGCTGGATATTAATTCGCCAATAGTTTGAAGTTCTTTTAGTTCGGAGTTGCAAGGGTTTACTGGCCCCATGTTGCCCGAGTATAAGAAATCATTTGCGTGTAAGTAGGGTGAACCCGAAGATTGAATGCTCACGCCTAAAAGTTCAAAGCCTGATTCAGTAAAGCAAAAGATGGCACTGCGGCTTTCGCCTTTTATGAATTCTTGATAGTAGAAATCAGAATCATCTACCATTGCTTGTTTACTTGGATCAAAATGCTTTATTCCAAGCCCCCCAGAGCGGTATTTAGGTTTGCGAAGATATGAGGTTTCTTTATTTAAATCTTTGGTACTAATAATAATAGAAGGTGTATTTATTTGCTTGGACTTTAGCAGATTATAAAGTTCAGAAGTATTTCTGAGATTGGTGAGGGTGTTTCCCGTAATGCCTAGAATTGTTCGTTCGGCGGAGAGTGATTGCAAGAGTGCTGGATGGTTTTCTAGGCCACCTGTGTAAAGTATGGGTGCTAAAGGGGCAGTTTTGATCAAGGCTGATATTTCATTGGGAAACGATTTTGTAATCCGGGTGGTGGGGCAGTTTTTTGCGAGGTCTTCATCTGCATAAAGATCAATGCACCATGGCTGATAACCTGCTCTTATGCACGAAAATGCCAAGGAGCGAACGCTTGCACCTATTAATATTAAGGTTGCATTGTCGCCCTTGCGAGGTAAATTAAATCTTCCTGCCATGATTAAGAACCTTTTTGGATACACTTGATTAAAGCAGTCTACTGCAAACAGGAGCAATCATGAAATTAACTATATTTATTTTATCATTTGGGACGCTTATATTTGGGGCCCTAGGTTTGATGGGCCAGAATGCTAAACCTCTGGATTTAAGTAATCCGGGAGCCCTGACACCTGCCGAAGAAAAGAAAACCTTTAAGCTCGCATCAGGTTTTAAAATCGACCTTGCAGCTTCAGAACCAACCATCATTGACCCCGTTGCACTTGCGGAGGATGAACAAGGCAGGTTGTTTGTCACTGAAATGATTGGCTATCCAAATGGGGGCGTTGGCACGGGGGATGTTTCTTCTGGGCGAATTAAGTTACTGGAAGATAAAGACAAAGATGGTTTTTACGAAACAAGCACTATTTTTGCAGAGAGTTTGCGCTTTCCTATAGGCTTATTCCCTTGGAAAAAAGGACTTATAGTCGCAAATGCACCAGACCTTATTTATTTAGAGGATACTAACAACGATGGTAAAGCGGATACTTCTAAAGTCCTTTTTACTGGTTTTCACACCTACAATATTCAACAAATGTTGAACAGTTTTAGATGGGGCCTCGACAATCAAATTCATGCTGTAGCTGGAAGCAATGGGGGAACTATTACCAGCAAGGAAAACCCCAAGATGGCTCCGGTTGAATTGCGGGGCAGGGGGATTCGATTCAGGCCTGATATTCCTGACAGCCTTGATCCCGTCACCGGGGGCGGACAATATGGTTTAACCATGGATTCTTTCGGAGCTCTTTTTTCTTCCACCAACAGTCAACATTTAAGGCACATGGTTTTGCCTGATGATCAGATTCGAAGAAACCCTTATCTGGCTGTGGGAAGCATGGCACTAGATATTCCGGAACATGGTGCATCTTGCAAGGTGTTTCGGATTAGTCCGTTTGAAGCCTGGCGGGTGGAACGCACGAGCAGAAGAAAATCTAGCGAATTAGCCAAGAGGTTGCCAGCAACGGAATTGGTTCCGGGAGGATATTCGACATCATCTTGCAGCCCGCTTTTGCTGGATTCTGATTCGGTTCAGGCCCCTTACCGAGACAGCATCATCATTTGCGAACCTGCTAATAATGCAATTATGCGTGATGTTCTAGAACCCAAAGGTGTAACCTTTATTTCTAGGCGGGGCGATCCTGAAAAAGAATTTCTCGCTTCAACGGACAACTGGTTCAGGCCTGTGCATTTGAATCTTTGTTTGGATGGTTCGATATTGGTGCTTGATTTTTATCGCGAAGTAATTGAAACACCACTTTCCCTTCCCGAAGATATGAAAGCTGTTTTACCCTTAAAAACTCAGGGAAAAGGGCGTATTTGGAGAATCATTCCAGATGGGATGAAGAAAGCACAACCTTTTCCAGAGGCTTCAAATTTTATTGGATTGGTTGCAGAGTTAGAGTCAGGAAATCAAACCAGACGAATGATGGCTCAGAAATTACTTGTCGAGCGTAATCAAGTTGGTGCCGAGGATTTGCTCATCAATCTTGCCCAGAAAAGTCTATCGCCACAAGCCAGAATGCATGCGCTTTGTACCCTTGATGGTTTAAAGTTGCTGCAAGAGAAGCAGGTGGCTCATGCGCTTGCAGATTCATCGCCTGGCGTCAGGTTGCATGCTGTCAGGCTTTCAAATAAATTAATCAGTCAATCGGATACGGTGTTAAAATCAGTTTCAAATCTTGTGGGCGATCAAGATGCGCGTGTGCGCTGTCAGGTGGCATTTGCCATGGGTAATGTCGGGCCTGATAAATGTAAAGACACTTTGATTAAGCTCGTAAAAAGTGATGGTGAAGATCGTTGGATGCAGACAGCCATTCTTAGCTCATCAGCTCAAGTTGGAGGTAAACTTCTTTTGGAGCTTCTTGATGACGATTCAATTGGTGCTGGGGGTAACACGGGTCGAGAGGCGTTTCTTTCGCGGCTTTCTGCAGTATCATCAACCCGTTTAGAAAATGCCGAGATGGCAAAATTGTTGATGCTGGTGCAAAGGCCAAGCTTTAAGCCTACTTTACGGGCAGCTATTCTTGAAGGCATTGCCCAAAGCCAGGTTGCAATCGGGAATTCTGCTGAAGATCTTTGGGAAAAACCGGATGATCAATTGAAAAAGGCTCTCGATAGTTTGATGCCGTTGTTTGATAATGCTGCAAATACCGCTCGACTTTCCAATGCCCCGATTGCAAGCAGGTTGTCTGCATTGCGATTGCTGGCGATGGGGCCATTTTCTGTTATTTCGCAACTTGCACCTGAATTACTTCAGGCGCAAACGCCTCCCGCAATTCAAACTGCTACTCTGCAGGTGTTGTCTGCGTATAAAAAAACAGAAGTGAGTAAGATCATTCTTAATGCATGGCCTTCTTTCAGCCCATCGTTAAGGCGTGAAGCTGTGGAAACTCTTTTTTCCAGAAAAGATCGCATTGAAGCTATTATTGATGGGATGGAAAAAGGGATCATCCAGCCATCGCATCTTGAGGCTTCCAGAATAGAGCAGCTTAAAAAATTAAACCAAGTTTCTCTGCAACAAAAAGTGATTGCGATACTTGCAAAAACCACTTCAACTAATCGTAAACAGGTGGTGGATTCGTATACCAAGGTTTTGGAAATGAAGGGTGATCACATAAAGGGAAAAGAAGTATTCAGGAAAAACTGTGCGACTTGCCATAAATTTGATGACATGGGCTATCAGGTTGGACCAGATCTTCTTGCTGCGATTCGTGGCAAAAATCCAGAATACCTTCTAATTGCGATTCTTGACCCTAGCAGGGAAGTTGATCCCAGATATGTCAATTACACTATCGAAACAAAGCAGGGGCGAATATTTAGTGGTTTGTTGGCATCGGAGTCTGGGACTTCCGTGAATCTTAAACGCGGTGAGAATGCCGAGGATACAATCCTGAGAAATCAAATTGAATCGATTCAGGCGACTGCCAAATCGCTTATGCCTGAAGGTTTAGAAATGCAGGTAAAGCCAGAAGATATGGCAAACCTGATTGCTTATCTTTTACAAGTTTCTGGAATGTAGTGGGATGCAGATTTTATGACAAAAGTTTCAGAGATGGTATCTTGGTTTGATCAAATTGCGCCTCGTTCGCTTGCAGCGGATTGGGATAATACCGGCCTATTAATGGGCGATTTTTCGTCTGATGTCAATAAAGTATTGGTTTGCCTGACTCTTACCAAAGAAGTTGCTGATGAAGCCAGCAATCAAAAAGTTCAGATGGTTGTCACGCATCACCCGTTGCCTTTTAAACCAATTAAAAACATGAATACGAGTAGTTCGGAAGGATCGATTCTTTGGAAGCTTGCAACGAAAGGAATAGGGGTTTATTCGCTGCATACCCGATGGGATGATGCGCAAGGTGGCATCAATGAATCTTTATTGGAGTTGATTGGTGCGAAAAATCTTGGCCCGATCATTTCGTCGCAAAGTAAAGAAGAAGTAAAATTGGTTACCTTTGTGCCTGGGGAGAATCTTCAAAAAGTAAGTGAGGCTTTGTTTGAAGCAGGTGCAGGGGTTATTGGTAATTACAAGGAATGCAGTTTTACTATGGAAGGGACAGGCACTTTTTTTGGCAATGAACAAGCCAGTCCGGTGGTGGGAAAAAAAGGGCAGCGGGAAAAAGTTCTGGAGCAACGTTTTGAGGTTATCTGCCAAGCTTCACGAATTCAAGCAGTTGTTTCTGCGCTTAAAAATTCTCATCCTTATGAAGAGCCAGCTTTTGATCTTGTTATGCTTAAACCTAAACCAACAGGTTCAGGCACTGGTAGAATTGGATTGCTTACGATGCCTACTTCGATTGTGCAACTTGCTGGAAAATTTGAGAAAGCCTTAGGTATCAAGCATGTTTCATTTGCGGGGAATGAGAAGAGATTAGTTTCGAAGGTGGCGGTGGTGTGTGGCAGTGGGGCATCACTGATGACTCAGGCTTTCATGCAAGGTGCGGAATGCTTTATTACCGGTGAAGCACGGTTTCATGATTTGTTAAGTGCTAAAGATCAAAACAAGTCGATCCTTTTACTGGGGCATTATAAATCAGAAAGATTTGGTATTGAGGCGTTGGCTACTAAGCTTCAATCCCGATTTACTGCAGTGGAAGTCATAGCTTCTGAGGTGGAAAGTGATCCTTTAGAATCATTTTGAAATATGTGCAAGCTTTGAGATCACATGAGTACAATCGATCGGTAATATTTTCAAAGATTGGAACTTGGGTAATCTTTTTCTAAATGAGTGGGAAAATATTTTATCAGCCTTTTTGTAGTGGTTTAAAGTGATATTACCTTTCTGAATGAAAAAATAAAGTCTTAGGCATAGTTGTTGCAATAGTGTTGATTAACTTAAAAGTTGCTGAAGATTTAATCTTGGCTTTTAAGGAAGAATGCACAAGGAAGTGTTGCAATGCGAAAATGGGTAATCGGAATTGTTGCCAGCTTTTTGGTTCTGAGTGGATTGATGTTTGTAGGTGCAAACAAAAAAGCAAAGGCAGACGAAGTTGGTTCTAGGGTTGTAATGAGTGATTCATTAAATACCGAAGCTGCCCAGCGCTATAGAAAAGTTCAGCCCAAGCATTGGCGTGCAGCCATGGTTAAAGGGTTTGGCTATTCAGCAATGCGATAAGAATTAAGGTAGAGCAGGCGGTTCGTTGCTTGCAGGGGCCTTGCTTGAAGGAAGAATCGAAATTGTTTCTTCTGCCTTGCCCGAAATGCCTTCATCTGCTGAATATTCCAGTCTAAAAGTCCCATCTCCAGGTTTTTTTGCCTGCAAAAATAATGAGTAAGTTACTTCTTTTCCTGGCTCTAAGATTGGTAAAGGCAGGAAGCCCACTTTATCTGGTTGCCTGCTGAAGTTTGTTGGGCCACGCCCCTCGGTTACAATTGTAGTATCAGGCGAGATCGCACTTAAGATCAAATTTTTAATAGGGTTTGGGCTGTTATTAATTAGTCTTAAGGTTAGCGCGGTTTGTTCGCCGATTTCCATAGGGTCAATGCTT
>DBCB01000026.1:8882-12559 GCA_002303765.1 Planctomycetaceae bacterium UBA969 | reverse complement strand
AAAAAACCCTTCGCTTGCGCTTCAAGCTTGTAGGATAAGGATTGCATATTTTCACAAGCCTGAAGACCAAGCGAAGGAAATCTAACCTCTTATATCCAAAGAATTAGTTTTTGGCAGCAGTGTTGTTGCTGAAACAAGCATTCCACCAGCTTTGGTTAAGATCGTTATAACTTTGAATCCCGTAATGCCTTGAAAGAGCACTTTCGTAGCCATTCTTTAAGCCATCTTTCATGAATTCACTAAAGGCCTGCGGGCCTTTCAATCGGGTCAGATAATCTACTAGCGAAACGCTTTGGGCATAAAACGGGCCCACAAGTTTGGGCTCGGGATAATCCGCCATCTGCATCAAACGCGAAACATGAAACAAAGTATTCTCGCGCGCATGCTTGGGCAGATTATCAAGATGTTTTTGAATCCGGATTTTCGGCTCTGCAAGCACAGCCATGCCTTCATCCGCCCATCGAGGCACCGGTTGCTCGCCCAACCTGCCTGCAAGAACCACATGGGTTGTTTCGTGGGGAAGAACGCCCGTCATCATATTAGCTTCATCGGTATGCAGATCAATTCTGCGTGAAAGCACGCGAATACCTTCTGTTTTTAAGGTGGTATGACCAGGTGAAACAGCAGGAGCTCCGGTTGATTTCGAATATTCTTGTGCAGTGGAATGAAGATAGATTTCACAAATGGGTGTCCAATCATTTCCAACGGATCCAAACCATTTCATCCCTGCATCTACCCTGCAAGCTTCCGAAGATTTTGCAACCTGAGTTGCATCAGCCTGGTTTAGATGATGCCAAACCCTGAAGTTTTTTGTCTCTGCAAGATACCAATTACCCTGATAGGGCCCGGTATGTTTCACTTCCACCGCTGATGGGTTGGATTGCTGAGGATTAATTGCGCCTATTTCCTGCTTACGCTGATCGATATTTTGTAGCAGGCTGTTTCCAAACGATTGCAATTGCGGAGCCATGGAAAGACTAACTCGGATTTCATTTTCCCACAAAGGATCGAGTTTAGTATTCTGGCGCTGATTCATTGCTTCAACCACCGAATACAATCTGCAATACGCCCAGCGCTCTACGCTTTGAGGCATAACCTTGGGTTCCAGCCTATAAGCTTCCTCGTAAAGCTTAGAAGCCAGCCTAAAGTTTTTACCTGCAAATTCTTTCTCTGCTTGGTCCAACCTCAACCGGGCATCATAATAACGCTGGGTATTGGTAAACGAAAAAGGATTATCCTCGTTGGCATCTTCAATTTTGCCTCTCACCTTAGGAGCATCTTGAGCTTTTTTGGGCTGCTCCACAGTTTTTGTAGGCGCAGCAAACTTACTTAGCGCTGAAGCAATGGCAGAAGCTGGTGCAGTTACTGGTGCTGTTGCTGACGCGGGGACTACTGCGGGCGTAGAAACAGGCGCAACCGTCCCACTTTTTGCACTTTGAGTTATCCCTGAATCAAGAATTTGCAAGCGCTTTTCATACTTCGAAATTTCTTCACTCAGCCCCTTGGCCTGAAGATCCCGAATATGACCTTGGTATGCGTTATGAAGTAATTGCAAGTATTCCTTATTGCCATCGATTGATGCAATCTGCGCTTCGAGAATGAATACCGCAGCTTGATAATTACCTTTTTTAAAGTGATCCTGCCCTTCAAGCAGGGCTTTTTGAACTGCAAGAATTTTCTGAAATTTAGCATCTGTATCTGCTGCAGAAAGCAACTGCGCAAAGAACATTGCAACAGAAATACAAACAGTAAGCATTAGTTTCGAGGTATTCATAACGAGCATCCATGCTCCCAATCAATGGTTAAAAACAGTTCGATCAACTACAGAAAACTGAGGAATCCGAGGGCATCATGCCCAACGAAATCACCCAAGCGGGCACAGGGTAGGAATGATTGCAAGGAAACACAAGGCGAGTTCGCTCGGGGCGAAAAAGAAACTTCCCCTATTGCCTATTTTTACACGCACATCCCCCACCTTCACCCAAACTATTGGGGATGCCCTACTTTTTCACTTTTAGTCGGCTGAAAAGATAGGTCACGCTAAATTTCTTAATGTTTGCAAGCATAAAAATACGAATTAATGATTAACTGTATTTGTTTGCATACAGAAAATCGTGTGAAGAAGTGCTTTAGGATTTCAGTCCTTATGGAAAATTTCCAGCTTCCTTCAGGCGAAAGCTTCCCAAGGCTTTACCTGAAAGATTCCGAATCAGACTCAATTGATGAGTGCATTGTCAATTATGCATCAGAGCATTACGACATAAGCATGAGTTTGAAAGATCCTTTGCACCCATCTTTTAGTGTTTTTCTAGAATCCTTGAAAAGAGAATGTACCAAACGAGGTTTGCGCTTTTTGCTGGTGCACGAAGCCATGGTTGCAGAAACCATTGAAAAGATTCGCATAGGCAAACTAACCTCTGGATTTCACCTCGATTTTTTTTCGCTCTGGCATGAAGCCAACGAACCTTTTGCAAAGCTAGCCCAAACCATTCAAGACTGCGGTGGTAAACCAATCAACTCACCTAATCGCTCTCGCTTGTTCACCGATAAGGCAGCAAGCCATTTTGAACTGACCAAGAATAATCTAGGAGTGCCAAGATCTTTAATACTCCGCCCAGGTTTGCCTGAAAAAACAATCAAGCAAATGATTATCGGGTTTCTTAGCAAGAAGAATTCAAATAGAGAGGGTGGGTTGTTCCTGAAAAAAGGGAACGGGTTTGGTAATAAAGGGGTAACCCATATCAAAACTGCGCTGCTTGATGAATTGATTCCCCAAGTGGAAAATGCTTTAGCATCAGACCCCACAGATTCCTACCTGCTGCAAGAAGAAGTCCACTGTGGATACATGCAAACCAACCAAGGCCTTACACGCCCAGCTTACTGGCGCATCATTTATTGCTTAGGGGATTTTCATGCGTTTTGGTGGAAACCTGCAGAGTATTGCGCACCAGGCGAAAAAAGCTATATCCCTCTGGAAGACTCAGAAATCCGCGCCTTCCGCTTGCAACCCCTCCTAGATTTCGCAGAAGAACTTAAAGAATTAAGCGGCCTCGATTGGTTTTCCACAGAGATTTGTCTTCCTGAAAAACCTTCTTTCTCCAAGCATCAGATACGCTCGGAAAATGGCTCGATGCTTCCCCTCATTGCAATCGATTATTTCAATGATCAGTGCGATGTTCATGTGCAAAGCCAATGGCATGGCGCCCCACCAGATCAATTTGTAAATACCGTAGCAAGACGATTTGCAGAACATGCAACAAGCCTATCCCGAATGAACAAATCGCGAAAAGCGGGCTAAAGGTTCTTGCCCAAGGATCTTATATCAGGATAATCAAAGCTTAAAGGAGGGGCCAAGATGCTGCCCGGATATAACACCAATGGCTTCGCACATCATAAAATTGAAGATGCGTTGCAAATTATTGCAGAGCTTGGCTACCGATCTGTTGCGTTCACTTTGGATTACAACACCCTCGAACCATTCGCTGCCAACGCTATTACAAGGGCACGAGAACTAGGAAAGATAGCGCAGGATTTGCATTTGAATCTCGTGATCGAAACGGGTGCAAGATTTCTTTTAGACCCTAGAAGAAAGCACCAACCAACCCTACTATCAAAGCAAGCATCAGATCGAAAAAAGAGAGCAGACTTCCTGCTGCGCTGTGCAGAGTTAGGCCTTG
>DBCB01000026.1:0-8811 GCA_002303765.1 Planctomycetaceae bacterium UBA969 | reverse complement strand
CTGCAGAGGATAGCTATTGGGAACTTCTCATCGAGCAATGTATTTTAATTAGCAAGCAGTTGGAAAACAGCGGGATGAAAATTGCGTTCGAACCAGAACCGGGCATGTTCATCGATACGATGGATAAATTTCAACAGCTACACAAGGCGATCTCGCATTCGAAATTTGGCTTAACATTAGATATAGGTCATCTTGAATGTATGAATGAAATGCCTTTGCTGCCCCATCTTGATAAATGGAGTTCAGTTCTTTGGAACATTCATCTGGAAGATATGAGGCCTGGGGTGCATGATCATTTGCTCCCGGGGGAAGGATCAATCGATTTCGCCAAGGTTTTCGAAGGGTTAAACAAAATAAAATACGAAGGGGGATTGCACTGGGAATTAAGCAGGCACAGCCATGATGCAGTAGAAACTGCCCGCAAATGCAGGCAGTTCATGCAAAAACAGGGTTATTAGAAAAGAGGCTTTTTACCCGCATCTCCAATGCCGCCTCGCATGGAAAAGTTTCGAGGTGGCGCAGGCCTGACTGGTTTTGCTGGAACAACTGGCTCGGGTTCTTCGGGTTCAGCAGCACTTGCTTCGGGTGCGGTAAGCGCTTTGATAGAAAGAGAGATTCTCTTGGTTTCCGAATCCATGCTCTGGATTTTAACCTGAATTTCTTGCCCTACTTTTACAACATCTTGGGCTCTTCGAACCCTGACGGTGGAAAGTTCGGATAAATGAACCAGCCCCTCAATGCCAGGCGATAATTCAATGAAGGCGCCAAACTCTGCGAGCTTGGTAACCTTGCCTGTAACAACTATGCCCGGCCTGTTATCCCTTGAAAATACATCCCAGGGGTTTTCTTCTAATTGCTTGAAACCAAGGCCAACTTTTCGCGTTTCGGGATCGATCTTTAAAACTACCACTTTCACCTTCTGGCCTGATTGAAACAATTTGGTGGCATCGATCTGCCTGCTCCAGCTCATTTCGCTGATATGCAACAAACCATCGACTCCGCCTAAATCTACGAATGCGCCAAAAGGCATTACCGACCTTACAATACCTTCGCGAACCTGGCCTTCCTTGAGTTCGAGCCAAAGCTTTTCCTTGGCCTCTGCTTTTTCTTTTTCGAGAATGTCTCTTCTGCTAACCACAAGATTTTGGCTTGCAACATCAACTTCTGCAACCATGCAGATAAGCTTCTGGTTTAGGTAGGGCTCTAATTCATTGATGCGGAACATTTCAATTTGGCTGATGGGCATAAAACCGCGTATGCCATGCACATCAACTTCCAAGCCGCCTTTGTTTACGCCGGTAACCCTAGCTTCAACTGTCATGCCTACAGCAACGGTACTCCAGTTGGCGTTGGAAACAGCCGAACCTTTGCGGGAAAGCAGCATCACGCCATTGGCCCCATCAAAGCCTTCAATTTTAACTTCCACTTCCTGGCCGATGACTGGATTGCCTTCGGGGAAAGAGAGAATAGAAAGAACGCCCTGTTTTATACCGCCGGGTAGATCGATGAAAACATCTTGATCATGGATGCGAAATACTTTGCCCAATTTCATTTGGGGTAAAGGCTCTTGGCCTCTTTTTCGCTTGGGCATGGGTTCGCCACCCATGAGATCGGTTTCAGTTATGCCCATCATCGCAGCTTCGAGTTCGCGCTCGATGAAGGCATCGTTATCGATTTTGGAGAGGAGTGGAGGCTGGTCCGAGCTTTGAAAAGCTTGAGTCTCCAGATCTTTTCCTGCTTTGGCTAAATCGCCCGCTTTGTTCATATCATATTTAGCAATTTTGCGGGCAGGCATCCGGTCAGGATTATCCGTCCGAGTGGAGGGTAAATTTTCGTTATTTTGGTTAAAAGGCTCATTGCTCATGATACAAACTCCAATAAATCGTACGGAACCAAAGTATTATAGAAAGATCGTCAGATTATTTGAGTTCTTTAACCCGAAGATTTCGAAAATCGACTTTTCCACCATGATTTTGCACACAAACATACCCTTTAAGAGGTTTGTTTTTGATCTCCTCAACCGTGGTTTGATCGACATCGATGATTTTTTCGCCATTCAAGGTGACTTTAATGCGGGCCCCTTTGCACTCAATCTCGATTTTATTCCATTCGGGTGCAGGCTTTACTGCTTTAACACTTGGGGCAATATAGCGGTAAAGTGAACCCGTGGAATGCTTGTCGGGATTCTTCATTGCATCATCCAGAAGCTGGATTTCATATCCTGCACGGGAAGGTGGGGAATCAGACTTTTTAGGATCGTAAACGCCTGTGCGAATACCAATGCCACTATTGCAAGGGGATTGCTTGGGCATTTCTTTCTCCGAAAGCCTGTACTCAAGACTGAATACAAAGTCTGCAAATTGTTTTTTATCATAGCGCAGAAAGCCATAGCTTTTGCGATTGTTAACCCTGCAGGTGATCATGCCATTATCGGCAACCCAAATCGGTTCTTTATTTCCTTTATTATCAAATTCTGTAGGGCCCTCAATCACCCAGCCCGAAAGATCCTTCCCATTAAACAACTCAATTGCATCATTGGTTTGCGCCAAAAGAATGGGTGTGAACATAAACAAGCATAACAGCCTTAACAACATCTCTAGTATCCTTAATAATTAATTTACACTTTGGGTTTGGCACGAACCGTCATATGCAGATGGTTTTTCCCCGAAGTCTGCCAATCGATAAGCACAGAATCCGAACCAAACTTCCAGGAATAATTTCCCCCCTGCAAATGCCCCTGCGATGCATTCCCCGATAAAACAAGCTTTAACTGATCAACGCCTCCCTGCGCATCGATTATTTTCTCCAGCTTTTTTCTACGATCCGAAGAAAACACATCCAGCCTTTTTGCAAGCAACTTCTTGGCAAGTTCAGCAGCGGGTTTGGGCATATCTTTAAGCGCGATACCTGACTTACCTATCGGCTGGCCTGATCCCCCAGGCCCTGCAAGCTTAGCCAAGGTTTCCTTATCAAGAGTCTTGGCGAGTGCTAGCAATATATTTTCTTCTTCTTCCCAAAGGTTATTAACGGGATTACCCCCCAACAATACTGGGCCAAACTCGCCCTTGTCATCTGCTGAAAATTCGCAGTGAAGCAATGTTAAATGATGCTGCGCCAATCGAAACGCAAAAGACTTTCCTGCTTCTGGTGTGCCAAAAAAATTGATGTACCTACGATTAGGTGGGGTTTGCTTTGCCACTTCGATGCAGCGGGTTGCCCCATAAGAAGAAGTCATTGCAAGGATCATTTTTTCTACAAGGGCAGCCTGCTCAGGCTTTAGTTTGCTGATCGCAAGCCCTTTTCTTTCAATTGCCGGAAAGACTTCTGAAAACCGATCTTTATCATCAAATGCTTTTAATGCCTCGCTTTTTTGTTGCTCATCCAAAGACTTGAATAATTCGATTGCAACACCCCGGGCAGCATCGTCAGAACCTTGAAACACAAAGACTGATGCTAACAGAGTAAATGCGGGGAACACAACAAAAGCAATAAGGCCGGCAACTTTTTTCATCGTTTTTTCCTTTATTCAAATAGGTTTTGTACAACAATATAGCAGACTTCATTAGCGGATACCACTAATTAAGGCCACCATGATAGATCGAATTAAAAAATACTGGCCCTTCATAAAGATATTCATCTGGATTCTGGTGGCGTTCGCTGTTGGGTTTCAGTTCTGGAGAATCCTCCACCTTGAAGCCCTTAAAGATCCAGAAGGCAAGCATAACTCTTTAACCCTGCTTCTACAACAGTTGCAAAACGTTTCTTTATCAGGGGTTTTTCTTTGTAGCTTGCTTTATATTGTTGGGATCGGTTTTTCAGGATGGTTCTGGGCCGACCTTTTAAATGATATTAAACAACCTATTTCCCTCCCTTTTGGTTTACGCTGCTTTTACATCGCTCAGTTGGGAAAATATGTGCCCGGCAAAGGCCTCGCTTTATTTCTTCGCATCAATTCAGCAATGAAAGAAAATGTTTCCATCGCAGCAGGGGTGGTCACATCCATTTACGAAGTGCTTTTTACGATGGCGACAGGGGCGACTTTGGCAGTTTTGCTGGGATTGCTCTCGCCTGGTACTTCAACCACGCAAATAACCGCTGCAGCCTTCTTGATGATCGTCACTGGGATTCCAATTATGCCCGGCGTATTTCCATTTATAGTGCGGAGATTGGGGAAACGATTTTTGCCCGCAGATCAATTCCTTATACTTCCAGGAACTTTGCGCTCTTTTTTTCGAGGGCTTTTGTCCTCCGTCCTTTGCTGGTTCTTTCTGGGGGCAAGTCTTATGGTGCTTTGGCAAGCCATGGATACCTCGGTAAATGGCATGACCTTTTCCCGCTTTATCTGGTGCACAGGTTGTGTAACTTTGTCGAATGTTGCAGGATTTGTAGTCTCAACACCAGGCGGACTGGGTGTTCGCGAACAAATTCTACAAATCATGATGGCAGCGACACTTGGGCCTAAAGCGGTCACTGCAGCGATTCTACTTCGTGTCATCTGGACCGCTTCAGAACTTGTAACCGCTTTTGGGTTTTACTGGATTAAACCCCGAGCAACCGATAGAAAAAACATATCTGATACTTTCCAACCCGTTTCCACTCAGGCAAACCAGCCATGATTTCCATTATTATCCCTGTCTATAACGAAGATGAAAGCATTGTTATTCTTCATGGCGAAATCTTAAATGTGGCACAACTTCATCATCTAGATGTGGAAATTCTTTTTGTCGATGATGGCAGCAAAGATAACTCTTGGGATAAAATCTGCGAACTGTCCGCATCTCATGCGAATACACGAGGAATAAAGTTTCGAAGAAATTTTGGCAAAGCTGCGGCTTTGTCCGCAGGGTTTCAGGCTGCAAATGGGGATATTTTCATCACCATGGATGCCGACCTTCAAGATGATCCGATGGAAATCCCAAACTTCCTAAAGCAACTCGAACAAGGAGGCCCTGCAAAAAATGGCCAACCCTTTACACCCCTTGATGTGATAAGTGGTTGGAAGAAAGTCAGACTCGACCCCTGGCACAAGACCTTTCCCAGCAAAATATTCAACAAAATGGTGAGTAACCTTACTGATGTTCATTTAAACGATCACAATTGTGGTATGAAATGCTACCGAGCCCCCATCTTTAAGGAAGTCCGACTTTATGGCGAATTGCACCGTTTTATTCCAGTGTTGGCAGCTGCAAGAGGGTTTAAAGTAGGAGAATTGGCAATCCAGCATCGCGCCCGCAAGTTTGGACACTCAAAGTATGGCATGCGCAGGTTTATTAAAGGGTTTTTAGACTTATTAACCGTCAAATTTTTGACCGGATTTGGCCAAAGACCCCAGCATCTTTTAGGGGGCGCAGGCTTACTTTCCTTCCTTGCTGGCAGTTTGGGCCTTGGTTATTTAGCGATTACATGGATTATCAGACTTTGGGAACCGGATTTGTTTCCCCCGCTTCACGATCGCCCACTCCTCATTTATGCAGGTGCTTTTCTTTTATTGGGCGCACAAATGATGTCCATCGGGTTCTTAGCAGAACTTATCACCGCTTTTCAGGGAAAAGATACCGATACTTACAGTATTTCCGACACGACTACTGTACAAAAGAGCATTTAATTGGTTTTTTTCAGTTCTTTTTATTTGACACCGCATTAATTCCGATATTTAATAAATAAGTTGAAGAGATTATCTTTGCATTTGTTTTGCATTGATATTGTGCTTACCTTATAGTAAGATATGTATACCTGCCTAAACGTGTGTTAATTACCCGCCTTTTTTAAATCTTTTGGAACCGGAGAGAAAACAATGGCTCATCAACCTGGAACTTGGTTTGCAGACCCCGCTCATTTTAAAAAACAAAACCGCAGATCTTTTCTCCAAATCGGTATGATTAGCGGCCTTGGCCTCACCCTGCCCGAATACTTCAAAATGCAACAAGCCCATGCGGTTGATTCCGTTGGTGGCAAACCTACCGTCGAAGGCAAAGCTAAATCCGTTATCCATATCTATCTTCCTGGTGGCATGGCCCATCAAGATACTTTCGATCCCAAGCCATTGGCTCCTATCGAATACCGTGGCGATATCGCCCCGATCAAAACCAAACTCGAAGGCGTATACTTCGGCGAACATTTCAAAAACCTTGCTGGCGTTGCTGATAAAATCACCGTTTGCCGTTCCATGACTCATGGCGAAGCTGCTCATGAACGTGGCACGCACAACATGTTTACTGGTTATCGCCCTAGCCCTGCACTTAGCTACCCTAGCTTTGGCAGTATTGTTTCCCATGAATTTGGGCCAAAAAACAATCTTCCTCCATATATCTGCATTCCTAACCAACCTAATGTTTTTGCAGGCTCTGGCTACTTAAGCTCTGCTTACGGGCCTTTCAGCTTGGGCAATGACCCAGCGAACAAGGGTTTCTCTGTTCGCGATCTACAACTCCCAGGTGGAATTGATGTAAGTCGCTTTACACAACGCAAATCCATGCTTGAAGCGGTTAATGACCATTTCAAGACCCAAGAAAAGTCGGATAACCTCGACGCAATGGATACCTTCTACAAACGAGCCTATAGCCTGATCAGTTCTGATCAAGCTAAGGAAGCGTTTAATATCGGTGCAGAAAAAGAAGAAATCCGTGCTGAATACGGGCAAAACTCTGCTGGTCAGCGTATGCTCTTGGCTCGCAGACTTGTTGCTGCTGGCGTTCGCTTTGTTTCCCTTACCTACGGTGGTTGGGATATGCACGGTGGCATCAAGGCAGCTATGGCAAATCAGGCCCCATCTTTGGATCAGGCCCTTGCAACCTTGATCCGCGATTTGGATCGCAGTGGTTTGCTCGACTCCACTTTGGTCATGGTATCTTCCGAATTCGGTCGTACGCCTAAGATCAACGCAACTGCTGGCCGCGATCACTGGCCTAAAGTTTTCAGCGTAATGCTCGCTGGTGGTGGTATCAAGAAGGGTATGGTTTACGGTAGCTCCGATTCCACCGCTTCTGAACCAGAAGACGATGCGCTATCTGTAGAAGATTTGTCAATGACTGTTTATAATCAGTTGGGTATCGATGGCGAAAAACGCCTCGTTGCTCCTGGTAACAGGCCAATTGATATTGTTCGCGATGGAAAGGTTGTCAAAGAAATCCTTGCTTAATTGCAGTCGTAATTAATGTGGTATCCCCGGCTAATTTACTTCAGCCGGGGGCTACAATTTTTCTTCCTTCATATTTTGTGAGCAGCTTTGTTTAAGGCTGCTCGAATTTTAAGTACTGAGACTCATCCATGAAGATTTTTCTCTCTAGATTTTTCTTGATGTCCATCACTGTTTTGGCTCTTGCCTCTTCTCTTAAAGCAGCCTCCCCTAATCTTGGCGGCATTGCTCCCCGCGGATGGCAACGAGGCACCGAAGTTGAATTAACTTTCACGGGTGCAAGACTTACCGATGCCAAGGAACTTCTCTTTTATCGCAAAGGGATTGAAACCACGAAGATGACCGTGGTGAGCGATACTCAGTTAAAAGCCATGGTAAAAATTAGCCCCGAAGCAGGCTTGGGCGAATACGGAGTTCGAGTTCGCACCGCTACAGGCATTAGCGAACTTCGCACCTTTTATGTGGGCGCACTTCCAGTAATCGACGAAAAAGAACCTAATTCAGAGTTCGCAACTCCCCAAAAAATTGCGATGAATGTAACAGTTCACGGCGTTGCCAACAATGAAGATGCAGATTATTTCCTTGTAGAAGCAAAAAAAGGCGAGCGTATTAGTGCAGAAGTCGAAGGCATGCGCCTCGGTACTATTGTTTTTGACCCCTTTGTTGCAATCTTTAATATGAAACGCTTTGAACTAAGCGCACGAGATGATTCACCTCTTACCGGACAGGATTGTTTCGCCTCTATCGTTGCCCCAGAAGATGGCACTTATATCATCTTGGTTCGTGAAAGTGCCTATGGTGGTAATGGAAATGCCAAATACCGTCTTCATGTGGGTAATTTCCCCAGGCCTACAGGTGTATTCCCCTCGGGTGGCAAAGCCGGAGAAGAAATCGAAGTTACCTATCTAGGTGACCCCGCTGGTTCAATTAAACAAAAAATCAAACTTCCCGCAGCACTAGATCCCGAATTCAGAATCTTCCCCCAAGATGCAAAAGGCATTTGCCCTTCCGGCATTCGCTTCGGCCTTTCTAACTTCCCTAATACTTTTGAAGTTGAACCTAATGATACACCAGATAAGGCAACCTTGGTCAACTTCCCCAGCAGCTTCAATGGCATCATTGAAAAGAATGGTGATGTCGATTGCTTCCGCTTTAGGGGTGTTAAAGGTCAAGTGGTTGATATTCGATGTGCTGCACGCAAGAACGGTTCCCCTCTAGACCCAGTAATGACCCTCGCAATTGCTGGGGGTGCCAATGTCGCAACCAATGATGATTCAGGCGGCACCGATAGCTATTTCAGAGCCACTCTTGACGACAAAGAATACATCCTGACGGTTTCAGATCACCTTAAAAAAGGTGGGTTTGATTACACATACCGTGTTGACTTTTCACCAGTTCAAGGCAACACACTTGTGGCTATCCCCAAGGTGGCACAGTATTCCCAAGATAGGCAAACCATAAGCGTCCCCAAGGGAAATCGCTTTGCAACCTTGATGACGGTTCAAAGGCGTGACATCGCAGGTGATTTAAAACTGATTGCAGAAAAGTTGCCACCTGGCGTTACCGTTAGCGTGGATGAAGTTTCCACGGGTATTGATTCGTTCGCAGTGGTTTTCGAAGCAACCAAAGATGCGCCTATTGCAGGTTCGCTAACTCAAATCAAAGCTCTTCCAGCA
>DBCB01000216.1 GCA_002303765.1 Planctomycetaceae bacterium UBA969 | reverse complement strand
TTCATTTGAAACCTAACTTAATAGTGGAATAATGGTGAAACACCCAATCAAGCAAGGTAGAAGAATGCGGAGTGTCCTTTGTAAAATCAATGATTTGATATTTCTTTTCCGGTAAATCAGCATGGTAAAATAACCACTCAGTAGAAAAAACAAGGGCATTCGAAAGCTATGTACGAGTACTATGAAAAAAATAAAAATGGGAGGTTGTGTAATATCCTGAACAGGCCAGGGAAGTGAAACAAAAGTTAAGGATGCATGCAATCCAATGCCAAGAAACATGGCAAATGCACGCAATGCATCCAAATCATGTCTGCGATTTTGAATTTCTGGTGTTTCAAGTGTGATATTTTGGCTCAACGGCGGTCCTAAAAATAAAAATTACTTATCGCGGGCAGCGTTAATTACAAATTGCCACGATGGATAATTCGACGCTGTACGGGCAGTTGCTTGGCAATAGACTTCTGAAAGATTTTTATCAAAGGCTGCAGCAAGTTCTAAAGTGTGCCCGCCTTTTTTGGGATCAAAAAGATGACCAGCTTTATAGTTCTCATCCCCAGATTCAGCGCGCTTGCGATCGAAAGCTACAGATGATTTGACAAACTCGGCATGTTTTTTTTCGCCAGAACAAAAAGGCAGAAGAAACTTAACCGATTTTTCCAATGATGCACCACTTTTTGATTTGTAGGTATAAAGATTGGTCCAATTGTTATTGGCCGCTATCGCAAGTTCCAGCAAGGGTTCGATATCGTAGCAGTGGTAATGCAATGCATCCCGTTCGTGAAAATCAATACTTGATCCATCAGGTCTGAGATTTACCTCGATCTGCCTTTTGAAACTTTCGATTGAATAATCGATGTATTTCTTTTCTGCGAGGGTGTAACCAATCAGCCCGACGATTTTAAGGCGGTGGCTTTGCCAATTATTTTTAGATATGCCATCACCTTTTCTTGCATGCATCATTCCTATTGCAATTTGAGTGTCCGCTACTTTTCGCATCCAAGTCTGGGCTATTTTTTTTTCTGCGGGGGAAAACTGCGATTGTGTCAGGTCAAAAGCAAAGAAAAGATCATCGAGCGTGGTTTCATCGATTGGGTTACCCGTTGGCGTATTTTGTTGCGACCAAGCCAGTATGAATTCGCGTGCCTTATCTGCATATTGGGTATCGCCTGTTGCAGCGAAAGTGTAAGCGAAGAAATACATTTTTCGCATATCTCCGAGGCTTTCACGAGTTTTGATTGCAACTGGATCGGTCTTAAGTTTGCCTTCGCCCTGGATGACTCGTATAGGATTTGGCTTATCATTAAGTGCTTTATCTGCGGCGCGTTTTAAGGTTTCGAAACGAGCCTTGGCATCTTTGTCAGTTTTAATTAGCTCCATCAACTTGGTGCGTTGTTGGGCGTTAAGGCTGATGGGGTTTTCTGCTGCTGCTAGGGCTATTACAAGAGCACATAGTAGAATTATTGTTTTCATTGCTTCATTAAACTTCACTTTTTCATGAATGTCAAATGCGTTTAAGGGTCATGATTGAAGCTGGAAATAGGGTGCCTAAATAAAAGGTTAGATTGCAATATAAAATATTGAATTTGCTGTACAAAAAATGAAGAGAAGTAAAGTTATGTTATTGCGGGACTGATTCTTTTTTGAAAAGAAGCTTGCACCAGAAGATTAAAGAAACAACCACCCTTAAAATAACGCAAGTTTTTTAAGGGTGGTCATGTAACCGATGTAACAAGTAATGCTTACCTGATGATTAAGCTTACTTACCTGATGATTCCTTGGCAAAGTGGGATAGCCTGTGGCTAAGAATTAAAAAAGTAGGTGCCCATAGTCCCACGAAAATACCAAATCTTTCGCCATGAGCTTTTAGCTCTGCGGATTCAACGCCATTGGTTTTTAAATACCAGATAGCGATGGAACCAATAATGCTGGCAAAGCCCCCGAAAAAACAAATATGCCCAAGCATTTCTGCTGCTTTAGATAAATTCATAATAATGCTCACTCAAAGACTACATTTTGAGATTTGTAAGCGCCAACTTGACGCTTGTAAAGTTTTAATCTCAATAATAGATAACTACATTATAACAGTAATAGTAGTATTTTTTGTTTAAAAACAACTGAAATGAATTAATTTTAAATTGTAGATGATAGGTGCATTGTGATTAATTAATGAAGATCTTAATACAAAATAACAAAGATCCTTCTAAGGGATGCCCATTTAATAAAAGGTGCAATCATGTTAAGCCGTAAAACATATTTTATTAGGGAACATGTTGGCGTGTTCAAGCTTTCCGACACTTACGATATTCTTGACCCCGAAACCCATAATCAATTGGGAATCGCCAAGGAAAAGCCAGGAACGCTCGTTCATGTATTGCGGTTCCTAGTGGAAAAAAGAATCCTGCCTACAAAAGTTTTTGTCTATGAAGGGTCCGATTTTGATGATCCATCAAGGCTTTTGTTCTCTATTCAAAGGGGCTTCACATTCCTTAGATCTAAGGTGGATATATGTGATGCCAATGGAGTAGTGCTGGGCTGGCTTAAAAGCAAATTATTTACCATTGGAGGAGCGTTTTATGTTTACGATTCTTCAGGAAATGAAGTTGCCTTTGTGCAGGGAAATTGGGTTGGATGGACTTTTAAATTCCTTGATAGAGAACAAAACGAGATAGGAACAATTACTAAGAAGTGGGCCGGTGTAGGAAAAGAAATGTTCACCTCTGCAGATAATT
>DBCB01000331.1 GCA_002303765.1 Planctomycetaceae bacterium UBA969 | reverse complement strand
CATTGTGCGAATGATAAACCGTTGGATGTATCATCAGATTTGCTGGAACTTTCTCGAAACCAAGTTATTGTCGTGTGTTCTGGGGCAAAAAATATTCTGAATCTTGGTGCAACACTCGAGGTTCTAGAATCGTTGGCAGTTCCTGTATTTGGTTTTCAAACTGATGAATTTCCTGCGTTTTTCGTCAGATTTAGTGGCTTTAAAATTCCTTGCATTCAAAATGTAAAAGAACTTGCTGCTATCGCTGTTGAACACTGGAAGTATTCAAACTCTGCGATATTATTGTGTCTTCCTGTAGAAAGTTGTTTTGCTCTATCTCCAGAGGTCTGGTCAGACGCATTGAATCATGCAATTTATAAATCCGTTGAAGATAAAATCATAGGGCAAGCAAGTACACCTTATCTTCTTCGTGCAGTTGCAGAATTTACCCAAGGGGCAACGGTTGTTGCAAATGAAAAACTACTTCTTGCTAATGCCACGCTTGCTGCACAAGTTGCACTTGAATTGATTGAAAAATGAGCGCAAGCTTAATCGTCGCCGTGCTCATCTTGCCATTCGTCATACCAAGCCATCTGGATTGCTTCGAGGATTTTTTCGTTTGAAGCTTCAGGTTTCCCTTCGAAGTTTTCAAGCTCGAGTACCCATTTGTGAAGATCAGTAAAACGCACGGAAAGAGGATTAAGTTTGCCATGCTTTGCTAAAAGCAGTTCGCCTATATCTCGAAAATCGTTCCAGTTCATTGTCTATTTTCCTAAATCATTTAGTTGTTCAGGGTTTTGATTTGAAAGATACATCTTCGCTGCAGCGTCCATAGCCATTGAAGCGTAGGGCGTTAAAACCGTTTGAAATTCATCAAGAACAGTTTTGATTATTCCAGGTTCCTGCTGAAGCAGTGAGGATTCCACTGCTGCTATTGCTGTGTTGATATTCGATTTATCGTTTTCAGAAAGAGGGAGCATGGAGTTTGAAAGAATTCTCCTGGCATGGTTTAGATCAATGCCTGCTTTGGTTCTTAACTCGATAAGCATCCTTTGTTTAAAATCTTCGCTTGCGTGTTCAATGCTATCGAGAACGATGTTTTCGATTTCTTCTTTGCTAAGGCCGCTAGCAGGCTGCACTTTCACACTTGCTTCCACGCCGCTTCTGATTTCCTTGGCGCTTACAGTAAGGATTCCGTTGGCATCAATAATAAAAGAAACATCAACTTGAGGCATTTGGGCAGGCATGGGTGGGAAGCCGGAAAGGGTGAATTTGCCAAGGTTTTTGCAATCTTTAGCTAGTTCTCTTTCGCCTTGATAGATGTTGAAAACAATCCCTGTTTGATTGTCTACACCAGTGGAGAATCGTTCGGTTGCAATTGCAGGGATGGTGGTGTTGCGGTGGATTAGTTTGCTGATCGCCCCACCTAAAGTTTCAATACCGAGGGAAAGTGGAATGACATCCAATAGTAATAGATTCTTGCGTTTGCCTGATAGTATTTCGCCTTGTACTGCAGCGCCGATGGCTACTGCTTCATCCGGGTTGATCGAGGTTAAGGGCTTTTTACCAAAGAAGTCTTGAACCATCTTCTGAACTAGGGGAACTCTGGAAGATCCCCCTACAAGAACGATCTCATCTACAGATGTGGTTTTAATTCCTGCATCTTTGATAGCTTTTTTACAGCAAGCTAGAGTGCGCTCAATCAACGGAGTGATTTTATGTTCGAAATTTTCTTTGGTGATTTCCAGAGGAGTTGTGCCGAGGGTTGGAAGCGAATCTAAATTGAAAGCTGCTTGGTCATTGGTGCTTAGGTTTCGCTTTGTTTTTTCAGCTTCTAATTTAAGTGCTGCAATGGTGCGTGCATCCAGTTTTGTTTTGATGTTAAGTTTATCATCTAAAACATGCTGTATGATTGCGTGATCAAAATCATCTCCACCGAGGTGGGTGTCACCATTGGTGCTAAGGACTTTGAAAACTCCATCAGCAATGGAAAGAACGGAGCAATCAAAAGTACCACCACCCAGATCATAAACCACAATGGTACCATTGCGCTTGCGATCAAGGCCATAAGCAAGAGCAGCAGCAGTGGGTTCATTGATAATCCGAAGAACATCAAGGCCAGCGATTTTCCCTGCATCTCGAGTGGCTTGCCTTTGGGAATCATCAAAATATGCTGGGACGGTGATAACAGCTCTCGTGGGGTTTCCAGCGAGTCGCCTTACTTCTCCCAAAATAATTGCAGATACTTCCTCTGGGGTGAAATCTTTGTCCCCAATTTTAACGGTAAGAACCATTCTGCCATCGTCCCGAATGTTTTCGCGTATTTGATAGGGGATAAAAGGGAGGTCTTTTTCAAGATCTTTTAAGGTTCTTCCAATTAAACGCTTGATGCTAAAAATAGTGTGTTCTGGATCAGTAAGGCAATGGCGTTGAGCCTCTGTGCCAACAAATACACTACCATCCGTATGGATGCTTATGATGCTGGGGATGAGGGAATTACCGGAAGTATCCTTAACAACCTGTGCTTTGCCATTACGGACAAAAGCAGCCAGGCTGAAGGTGGTGCCAAGATCGATGCCAACGATCTCGTCGTTCATAAAAAGATCTTTCCTGCAAGCGCCAACTTAGAAGTCAAGTGTGAGGGGCCTGCGCAAAATAATAGTAAACTCTGTGAGGTTAATCCGCAGAGTATTAATAGACAAAACAGGTAAACGAACTCAATGTGCATATTTTAAGGAAACAAAGAATAAATCAAAGCCAGAGATTAATCTTTTATACTGGCATTAGGGTTGAATTAGCAGTTTATGCTGAGAAAGCCAGTCGAATGCCCGTTTTTGCCAATCCCCTGGCCCAGTGGTTCCTGGTCGCAAGTTCATGCCAAACCCGTGCCCGCCCCGTTCGTAGATATGTAGTTCTGCTGGGATTTTTTTATTAATGAGTTCTAGGAAGAGCAGGGTGCTTCCCTGGGGAAGAGAACCTGTGTCATCGCTGGCCTGAGCAATGAAGGAAGTGGGTAGGCCGTTTTCAACTTTGATATCGGATCTTAATTTTTTAGTCATAGGATCATAGATCTTGTATGGGTAAAGCAGCAGTAAAAAATCAGGTTTATGGTTGGCCTTATCATCAACGATGAGAAAGTTGGGTTTGTTGGTAGTTGCAATAAGAGTAACCTGACCGCCTGCAGAGAAACCAAGCACGCCGATTTTATCTGTATCAATGTTAAGATCTGTGGCATTGTTTCGGACTTCGATAATGGCTTTTTGCAAATCTTGCACAGGGCCTGCGTGAGGCTCGGTATGTTTGTTTGTAGGTGTTCGATGAACAAGTTGAAAAGTGGTGATGCCGTTTTTTGCTAGCCATTTGCAAGCATCAGAGCCTTCGTGTTCGTCTGCGAGAATGCCAAATCCACCACCTGGAACTACGATGATTGCAGCCTTTGAGGCTTTGGACCCTGCTTCTGGTTTGAAAACAATAAGTCTGGGATTAGAAACATTTGATCTGCGGGAAATTCCATCTTTCCCCTTGATAGATGCTTCGGGCATTTCAGTTTGAACTTTGGGTTCTGGCATGCCTTTTGGCCAGAGCATGATTTCTTTTTGGGGTTCATACCCTGATACCATGGCTGTTGATACGCCAAAAAGAAAAACAATTGCGGTAGATATAACTCTCATGGAAAATGTTCCTTTAATGGAATTTGTCGAACTTGAATATCAGTAGACGCGATGACCTTTTGTATCATGGAAAGTTTATTTTCCGCCGTACCAAATGCCTCGGTGCCAGTAGTGATCCCTTAACTTGTGAATCACTGCATCGGGTAAAGGGGGCATATCCGATACTTTGGTATTGGCTTCAGCTTGGTGAACATTGCGGATACCTGGGATGATAGTACTTACTGCAGGGTGAGCCAGAACAAATCGTAACGCAACATCTGCGAGTGTATAGGAATCTGCAGGCATTAGCTTTGCAAGATCTTCCTTGATGCGTTCGACCCTTGAAACGGTTCGATCAAGCCGGTCTGCTTGGAAATATCTGCTTCGAAAATCATCCGCATGAAATTCCTGCCCTAATTCATACTTCCCAGTAAGTGAGCCTTCATCAAAAGCCACTCTGATGATAACCCCGACATTATGTTCGATTGCAGCAGGCAAAAGTTCTGCAACCGGTTCTTGTTCAAAAATGTTGTAAATCACTTGAACTGCGTCGAGGTAACCTTTGCGCATAAGTTCTATAAGTGAATTTTGGTCATGCTCTGGAGTTGAAATTCCGATGTGTTTAATTTTACCCTCAGCCTGAAGTTTTTTGAGAACATCTAGTGGGGTAGGGTTTCGATTCCATGCACGAGTCCAAGTGTGAAGTTGTAGAAGATCGATGCAATCGACGCCTAAATTTTTCCTTCTTTCGTCAATGTTTTTTCGAAGGTATGCCTCTGGGTAGCGATCCTCTGCTTTGCAATATGGGGAAGGTGGCCATTTTCCTGGTACGGGTGGAGTTTTGGTTGCTACATAAACTTGAGTATTACGGCCCCGAAGCACTTCACCGATGATTTGTTCGCTTTTGCCATTGCCGTATACTTCTGCGGTGTCAATAAAGTTAACACCTAGATCAAGGGCCTTGTTTAATGCTGCGATGGAATCATCGTTGGCTTGTGGGCCCCAACCTCCACCAATGGCCCAAGCGCCAAATCCAATTTCAGAAACATTGGCACCGGTATTGCCCAGAATGCGATTTTTCAAAAGCCTGACTCCAGAAGAATAAATGTATTGTTGTTGAAGACTGCGATTAAAGCAGGGCGAATCATTTATGCAGCTTACTTTGGTTGTAGTCTTCTTCTAACAACTTCATCCTAACTGGAAGATTGTAAGAATTCAGCAAAATAAGTCTGATTTCGTTGTTTCTAGAAAAGAGGCAATTCTCAGGATTAATTTATTAAAATGCAGGATTCTGTAATGCTAAGCTTGTAAAAAGCATTTATGATACAACAAGATAATTGATTGTTTTATGAATATTTGATGTCTTTTATATAAAGGAAGATGACATGAAAATTCGATTTGCTTACCTTGTTTTATTAGGCATGGTGTTGCCTTTGTTTGCCCAAGATACAACAGGTAAAAAGGCTACTACAAAACCCGCTGAGCCTATTAAATCCGCAGGTTCCGATGTTGAAAAATCGGAAGGTCAGAAAAAACTTGACTCGCTGCGTAACGAATTTAAGAAATTGCAAGATGATGTGATTCAGGAATACAAAGATGCCAAGTCTCCTGAAGAGGCACAGAAATTGATCCCAAAAATCCAAAAGAATTTGTTAAAGCTTCCTCGTGAAGATTATGCCAAGAAAGCTATTGCGCTTTCCAAGACTATGAAAACCTCTGATCAGGGAAGCTTTGACTCCTTGGTTTTTGCAATGAGCATGGTTTCTCGTGGTAACAATAAAGAGATCATGAAGGAAGCGGTTGACATGATTGTTAAAGATCATTCCAAAAACCCCAAGATGATTTCGGTGTTGGGATTCATTAGTTCTACCCCTGATGGCGCTTCTATTCTTGAAAAAATAGCAACCAAAACAGACGATCGTAATTTGGCTGGCCTTGCTTGGTATGCCATCACTGAGAATTTGCAACAACAATCTGGCGAAGTTGGCATAAAGCAAGCTGAAGAGTTGAACAAAAGAACTGAAATGATCTATGAAAAACTCGCCAAAGATTATGCGGATGTGCCTATGGCTAATGGTCGCGGCACGATTGGTTCCACAATCAAGGCAGCGTTATTTGAACTCCAAAACCTTAGCATTGGCAAGGTTGCTCCCGAAGTTCTATGTTTGAATATCGATGGCGACAAAGAGGATAAGCTTTCCAATTACAAAGGTAAAGTTGTTGTGCTTGATATTTGGGCTACATGGTGCGGGCCTTGTAAAGCGATGATTCCACATGAAAGAGAAATGAATGAGAAACTTAAGGGTAAGCCTTTTGCATTTATTTCCATTTCTGGAGATGACACTAAAGAAACACTTACTAGTTTTCTTGAGAAAGAAAAAATGCCATGGGTTCATTGGTTCGCTGATCGTAAGGGAATTTTAAAAGATTGGAACATTAGGTTCTACCCCACGATGTACATTCTTGATCACAAGGGTGTTATCCGGGCCAAAGGCCTTCGCGGCGAAGAGCTCGAAAAGAAAGTTAATGAATTAGTGGTGGAAGCTGAGAAAGCCAAGAAAAGCTAATCGGTAAAACTAGGTGATAAAAATAAAAGAATGCATTTTGCTTTAGGGCAGAATGCATTCTTCGTTTTGTAGGAAAGATTTAAGGCTATTTGTTATTCTTAAGAAGGACGTCCTTCGTTTTATCCCAATTCTTGGATAAGGTGCCTGAAGAAACTTTAAGATCCCTGAAAGAGGCGCTTTCACCAGAAACAGTAAAGCCTATGTTAGCTTTTGGTTTTTCAACCGCTGGGTGGGTTCCAAGTATGGTTGTTTTACCATCAAGGGTTGCTAGCATGTTTGGGCCATGAAGTTCCAGCACCATAGTGTGCCATTCCCCTGCTTTAATCTCGATGTCACTGCTGGCAAGAACCATTGCTTTATCACCAGCTTTTTTGTCTTGTGAATCTTTAACCACCGAGAAACCAGAAGACTTGATTGCAACCCTGCAAATGTGGCCTTTTGTTGCGTTTAAACTTAAACTGATACCTTTTGCCCCTTCAAGCTTGAAATTAAATGAAACAACTCCATCGCTAAAGTTGGCATCATGCCTTGAAACTGCACCATGCATATCAGCTTTAACTTCTGATCCTTTGATGCTGCCGTCAACATTCTCCCATTTCCCCTTGGCTGTTTTCCAACCATCCCCAAAACCTTTTATTAATGAATCTTCGAGAACTGTTTTGTCGATGGTCACCATTTTGGTATTTGCATCTGCAGGGGTTTCAGCAGAAATGCCAAGACCAACGATTGTTAAAATGCCGCTTATCATGAGTGCGCAAGTAAGTCTCATAAATCCTCCCTAGTTGTGGTGTGATGAAAAAACAGATTTTATTAAGCTGTGGTCTTTTTCGTCTTTGTTTTCTTAGCTTTGGTTATTTTAACACTGTCGACTGATTTTTTATTACTTGTTATCAAAACTCCGCTGCCTTCTTTGAGGTCGCTGAATTTTGCAGGCGTTGTGGTCGCATCTTTTTTCTTTCCCGATACGGTTTCTAGTTTCGTTGATTCAGTAATTTTGAATGATTTTTCTTCGGCTGCTGTTGGTGCTGGTGTGGTGTCGCTTTTCTTTTTCTTGGGAGTTACTTTTACGGTAATAGTTCCCGATTCTTTGCCGCTGTCTTGTTCTACCTTGGAAATGGTGCCCTGTTCAGGCTTAGACTTTGCAGCTTCAACGGTTCCAGAAAGAATAAACAATGCAACTGCGGCGGATAACAAGGATCGAAATTTCATGGATCACCTCTTTGGAATGAAGGAAATAAACATCAGTCTACCTAAAATTAAACCCATTTATAGGGTTTTAGTTTCGCAATCTTTTGATTTTTTAAGGCTGAAGGTGAATAGTATTGCTCGTTTGATTTTCGCCCTTGAATATTTGAGAGAATATTTAGTTTGTGCAAGGCCAATTCGAGTTTTGGGGCTTGCAACAAGTCTTTTATTTAGCGATAATTTCATTTGTTAAATAAGTTTTGGTGTTGATCAGCCCCACCTTTTCGATGTTGTTTTTGGCACCGGCCATTATGATGTCCTTAGACGGATTTTTTATGCTCGTTAAATTCGTTCCTTTTGCTTTGGTCTTTTTTGTTGTTGCTGGATTATTACGAGCAGAGGATCCTGTTTTAGCATCGCTACCTTTAATCGATGCAAAAGTTTTAGTTGCGCTTAAAACACATTGCTATTCCTGCCATTCGCAGTCGTCTGAAAAGCTCAGGGGGAATTTTAAGCTTGATCAGCTTACTTCAAATTTCGAAGATCGATCCAATCGCGATGCTTGGCAATTAGTGTTTAAAAAAATGAAATCTGGCGAGATGCCTCCAAAAGAAAAAACCAAGCCAACAGAAAAAGAATCGATTTCAGTTTTTGATTGGATTAACTCCAGCACCAAGCTTGCTGATGTTAAGCGATTAAAAGAAGGTAGGGTTGTTTTGCGCAGGCTTAACAACATTGAATATGAAAACACCATGCGTGATCTTTTGGGTGTTCCAGTTGAATTAAGAGGATTGTTGCCGCAAGATAGTTCTTCCAATGGGTTCGATAATATTGGTGAAGCCTTGCATACATCATCTTTTTTGATGGATAAATATTTGGAAGGTGCGGATAAAGGGCTGAAAACAGCAATTGCCAATCTGCCCCAACCGCCTCTTATCAAAAAGCAATACAGCCTTAAGGACATGCATTCTGTCAAAGCTACAACGGAGAAAGTTTTTCGGCATCAAGATGATGGAACTGTAATCTGTTTTTCCTCCTCTGCTTGGCAAGCGGTTAGCTTGTCTTCTTTCTATCCTCCAGATAGGGGCAAGTATAAATTTCGTATCTCCGCATCTGGGTTTCAAAGCCAGAGTAAACCTGTTGTATATCGCATTGATGCTGGTGTGATGGGGATGACAGGAAAAAATAATCTTGTTGGTTATTTTGATGCACCCGCAGATAAACCCACCGATCTGGAATTCACTCAAGAACTCGAACCTCGCGCAACAATACGAATTCTTCCCTATGGTTTGGCAAGTGCCCAGGCGGTTCACAAAATCGGTTCTGATTCTTATGAAGGTCCTGGTTTAGCTGTCCAGTGGGTTGAGGTTGAAGGCCCTCTGTACGATTCTTGGCCTCCACCCAGTCATCGTCGAATCTTTGGCGATCTTCCAACTAAAGCCGCCCCTATTTACAATTACAGTAAACGGGTTGAGGTTAGTTCCAACGATCCTGAATCTGATGCGGGTAAGATTCTTCGTAGTTTTGCTCGGAGAGCTTTTCGTAGATCCGTTTCCGCTGATGACATTGCGCCTTATCTAGCTCTTGTAAAAGCACGCCTAGCAGATAAATACTCATTCGAACAAGCTGTTCGGGTTGGACTCATGGCAATCATGGTTTCTAAAGATTTTCTCTTTCTTCAGGAAAAGCCAGGCAAACTTGACGACTTCGCAATCGCTAGCAGGTTGTCGTATTTTCTCTGGAGTACCATGCCTGATGATGAACTTTTCGATCTTGCAGAACAGAAAAAGTTGAGCGATCCGAAAATTCTTTATGATCAAGTCGAACGCATGCTTAGCAGCCCCAAAGCTTCTTCATTTACTGAAAACTTTGTTGGGCAATGGCTTAACCTTCGTGAAATTGATGCTACCATTCCTAGCAGTATCATTTATCCCCATTACGATGATATGCTTAAAGCTTCCATGCTTCGCGAAACCTATCTCTTCTTTGATGAAGTTTTAAAAAACAATTTAAGCATTACTAATTTTGTAGCTTCAGATTTTACAATGCTCAATGGTCGGCTCGCAAAGCATTACAATATCCCTGATGTGAATGGTTGGGAATTCCGCAAAGTAATGCTTCCCAAAGATAGCCATCGGGGTGGTTTATTAACCATGGCAAGCGTTTTAAAAGTTACTGCAAATGGAACCTATACCTCTCCGATTCTTCGTGGAACCTGGGTTCTTGAGCGGATTTTAGGAACCCCGCCGCCAAGGCCACCCGAAGGCATTGCAGCAGTTGAACCTGATATTCGTGGTGCCACCACCATCCGCGAGCAGCTTGCCAAGCACAGATCCATTGAATCTTGCGCTTCATGCCATACCAAAATTGACCCTCCTGGTTTTGCCTTGGAAAGTTTTGATGTAATAGGCGGTTGGCGTGAACATTATGTTCTTGATGGCAGGCCGGCTAATTTCCGTAAGGGGCGAAAAATTGATCCTGCTGATGTTCTGTCAGATGGGCGCGCTTTTAAAGACATTGACGAATTAAAGACCTTGCTTCTTGCCGATAAGGATCAAATTGCGCGATCCCTTACCGAACGGCTGATTATTTATGCAACTGGCTCTATTCCGCAACCAACGGATCAACCAGGTATCGAAGCGATAGTTGCAAAGATTCGCACGAATAACTATGGTTTTAAATCACTTGTCCATGAAATTACTTCAAGTGATTTCTTTCTAAATAAATAGCCAAGGAATCTTATACATGAACCCTAAAGCAACACGCAGGAACTTCCTAAAAGCTACGGGTGTAACACTGGCTTTACCTTGGCTTGAGGCTTTTGCTCAAAACCCAGCAGCCGGTATTCCTCGGCGTATGGTTTGCATTTGCACTCCATTAAGCTTGCATCCTGCCAATTTTTTCCCTAAGGAAGCGGGAAAAAATTACACTCCTTCGCCTTATCTTGAAACCTTGGCTCCTTTCAAAGATGATTTTACTGTGGTCTCAGGGCTTTCACACCCTGATGTTGGTTCCAGCCATGATTCCATTTATAGTTTTCTTACTGCAGCACCCCATCCAGAGCACAGGGCTGGTTTTCGTAATTCGATTTCTCTCGATCAGTATGCTGCTTCATTTATTGGCGGGGAAACCCGCTTTCCTAGCCTCGCGCTTTCCTGCGAGGGGTTCAGCTTATCTTGGACACGCAGTGGCGCCATCGTGCCTTCCGATAGTTTTCCTTCCAGCGTTTTCGCAAGGCTTTTTCTTGAAGGTCGCCCGGACGAGGTTCAGTCACAAATTCAAAGGCTTCGCGATGGGCGAAGTATTCTTGATTCAGTTTCGGAACAAGCAAAAGCAATAACGCCAGCATTGGGTAAGCTTGATAAGTCTAAGTTGGATGAATATTTTACCAGTGTTCGTGAATTAGAGCAAAACCTTGCTGTTGCTGAAGAATGGTCGCGTAAACCAAAACCCAAAGTTGAAGCTAAACAACCAGTAAATATTGCGAATGGTGCAGATGTAGCAGGCAAAGCCAGGTTGATGTTTGATTTAACGCATCTCGCATTGCAAACCGATTCGTCCCGCTTGATAACCATGCTTCTGTTGGGAACCAGTTTGGTCCCGCCAATTCCAGGGGTGAGTTTGGGGCATCACGATCTTTCGCACCATGGTCAAGACCCTGCTAAAATCGCTCAACTCAAAACTGTTGAAATTGAAAAGATGAAAACCTTCTCAGCGTTCCTTGCAAAACTTAAGGAAACCAAGGAGCAGGATTCGAATTTGCTTGATCGCACTTCAGTGTTTTTCAGCAGTAACCTTGGTAATGCTAGCAATCACTCGACTAAAAATCTGCCTGTTATTCTTGCGGGGGGCGGATTCAAGCATGGCCAGCATCTTGCTTTTGATCCTGCTAATCCACCGCCTTTATCTAATCTTTATGTCAGTATGTTGCAACGCACTGGGATCAATGCGGATAAATTCGGATCAAGCACAGGCACCCTTAAAGGGCTAGATTTTAATGGTTAAATAACAACTCTTACGGTTTTTATTTACTCGCTTCGAAGTATCCTGCAAATTCACGAATTGCCTGCGGCGGTACACGGTCTGCTGGTTTCGCAGGATCTGCTAGCTCAAAAGCAATACCGAATGGCGCACGCCCGGGGCGCGAACCTCCTGTGTATGTTCCTTCTCCCCAATGCTCGCCCATTACGATTGCATTAAACTTAATGATCTTTCTTTTGGAAGGTTCATAGCAGATTTCGCCTAGCATTGATGCATCGTAACCCCGTTTTGCATTTTTTTCATCTGCATCAGTAGCAAGCAAAATAGCACCTGTTAATTTTAAGCGTACTTCTTCTTTAGTTATGTCTGAAACAAAAAGTTTTAGTGAAGCTTTACGCACTTCGTTGCGTGCCCACATCGGCGGTTCACCCCGTGTATTGTCGATTAAATGAAAACGAGCAAGTCGATAAACCAGATTCTCCGGAATTGCAATCTCTTGGCCTACTTTGGGATCTTTAGGAAGCAATGCCTGCCATTCGGATTCACGGATCCACATATGGTCATGAGATGCCCTTTGTCCACCCGGGAATTTGCAAGTGCCATGGCAGAAAAAATCATTTTCCTTTTCCAGAATGCGTGCATGAACATTTACTATCAGGGTATCTTTAGTCAGGATCGGCACATACCGGGGATCAATTTTTTTTAACTCAGGAATGGCAACCTTTGCTGCATTACGATCTGCTTGTGATAGGCTTCCCCATGATTTTAGCGCGCTTAGTAAAAAGGCACGCATAACTTCTGGGTCTTGGCTATTGCGATACTGTAAGAGTTTTCCATCTGCCGTAAATGCGTAAATTCCTTGGCGGGTACCGCCTCCTGATCCTTTCCTTGGTCCTTGATCTGCAACCTTTCGAAAGAAATCTCCCTCTGCATCCTGCCTACGACGTTGAAACCAATCGTCCATTGCGACGGGTACAAAATTCTTGTTTACAATTTCAATGATTTTCGCATCTGCAAAAGTGAGCTCACGGCCCACGACTCCGTTGTTTCAGACGCAGCCAAGCGGGTGGCCATCCATCTCCCAGAGCAAGATAGGTCTATCCTCAGAAGCGGCCTTTTTGCGCGCTTCCCAAAGATCAATCATCCAAGGGATCTGCATGAATTTTTCTTCGTCCGGATTTGGCTTGATGATTGCATGAAGTTTATTAAATTGCTCGGGTTTAATCGGCTCAGAGGCCTGACTGTAGGCTAATCCAAAAGTTAATCCTAGGCACAAAGTAATATCTAATCGCATTTGGCACCTCAGATGGTAGGTTTTTAATCAGTCAGATTTTCATTTTTAAATCTGAATAAATTCTCTAACCGTAGTATGACCTTAAGGCATTACGAGTCAAGAAGAAATGATCGTATAAAAGAGCTTGAAAACGGTGCAGATGGAAATCATGTTCCGTTTGTTAAAGCCAGGCGGAAGCCAATGCTTTTGGTTTGATCGGTTGGTGATGAAAAATTGCGAAAAGCTGCACGAAGCCTAGTTACAGCATCAAAACCGCCGCCTCGGATTGTTCTAAATTCGCCATCTTCAGGGCCTTTTGGATCGACCGTTTTGCCAACCGGATATTCGCTAAAAAAATCATTGCACCATTCCCAAACATTCCCATGCATATCGTAAAGGCCGAAACCATTAGGTTTGTAAGACCCGACTTCGATTGGGGTACCATGCTTGGAATCAACATAATTAGCATTTGCAGGGGTTAGAGTTTCTCCAAAATGGTAACTGGATTTGGTATTTGCCCTGCAGGAATACTCCCACTCTGCTTCAGAAGGAAGGCGGAATTTTTTGTTGGTAATAGTATTCAGTTTTTCCAAAAAGGTTTGGGTATCTTCCCAAGATACATCAGTAACAGGTAATTTGGGTCCTTTTTCGGTACTGGGATTGTTTTTCATCACCAACTCCCATTGTTCCTGTGTTACTTCGTATTTCCCCAGATAAAACGATTTGCTTAATGTTACTTCATGAAGTTTTTCGTTTGGAGAATAACTTTTTTCTGATTCCAGCGCCCCCATTTGAAACTTTCCTGCAGGAATTAACACCATTTCAATTTTCAATCCTTTACCAAAATCAAAGGCTTCTACTTTTGGGGCTTTATTTTCTTGGGCATTTAAGATGCAAACGCAACCCAAAAATAACATGAAGCAGAATTTCTTTGAATTTTTCATCATCTGCCCCCTATGAAATTAGGCCGTTACAAAAGCAAGTTTAAGGTCTGAAGAGGCTGGAGTAAAGTAATTCCAAAAATTACTCTTTATTCGATAATTTGAGAGGACCATGGCCTTGAGGTTTTTCTAGTAATCTTTCTGCTTCGATGTTGGTTTCATCGAGGTTTTTTGTTTATACTTACATT
>DBCB01000123.1 GCA_002303765.1 Planctomycetaceae bacterium UBA969 | reverse complement strand
AATTGTTCTAGCCAATCGGAAACCGAAATCGAAGTACTGTCCTGACGGCGAGAAAATGAAACGGAATGAAGATCGGACTTTCGCATCTAAAGTTCCGAAAGACCCGCCCCGCAGCACTTTTTTTTCACCTATTGCTGGGCCTTTCGGGTCTGTTACTGGTTCCACTGGGTATTTTTCGTACCAACCTTCACACCACTCATGCACATTTCCATGCATATCGTAAAGCCCGAAGGCATTTGGCTTATAACTGCCTCCCGCAAGGGTTTTACCTGTATTTGAATCAAAATAATTAGCATCCTTGGGGGTGATATTATCCCCAAAGGAATAAGCAGTCGTTGTTCCAGCCCTGCATGTATATTCCCATTCGGATTCCGTTGGTAATCGGTAACCACCACTCGAATTAGCATTCAATTTTTTGATAAAATCTTGGCAATCATCCCATGAGACATCTGTTACTGGTAATTTTGCTCCTTTTGTTTGGCTAGGATTATTTCCCATTAACAATTTCCATTGTTCCTGAGTGATAGTAAACTTCCCTAAATAAAATGGTTTCGTTAGAGTTACTTTATGTTGAGTTTCATTATCCCATGGGCGGTCTTCTGATTCAGGTGATCCCATCATGAATGTGCCTGCAGGGATTAAAACCATTTCTAAATTTAATTCTTTTTCATAGTCAATGGCGTTTACATTGAAGCCTTTTGTAAAACGATAGCCTTTGATTTGTTTTTTTGAATCTTGCCTAGAAGAAAGCGGCTTATCATTTTGGTCTTCTTCAGATTCATCATTTGAACTGTCCCCATCATCACCATCGTCCTCGTCATTTTCTTCCTTGCTTTCCTCTTCTTCCTGTTCGGATTGGTTTATACTACCACGGCCATATTCATCTTCGTAAGTTCCTTTGATAATCAATTCTGGGAAATTTACTAAAAGGTCAGCAAGTTCCCCTTCATCTCCAGTTACATGTGTATTAAAAGAATTTTGGTTTGCCCAAGTATCTGCCGAAAGCACATATTCACCTTCTGATTTTGTGATGTTTTCAAAGTTGAATCCCCATGTGACAAGTTGATTAGGAGATTGTACTCCAGCTTTTTTCATCAATTCGCTCATCTCCTTGCCGGAATTTTCAAGATCTCTCCATCGCTTCTTTTTTTCTTCCAAATATTTTTGTACATCTTCTAGGTACGATTTTTTCTTGTGACGGAATTCTAAGTTTAATGTCGTGTCATTGCTCATTACTATCTCCAGATGTAATTTCTAAGTTCGCACAGTTGTTGGTATGCTTTTTCATAAAATTACCTGCAAGGAATTGGTAAAACTAATGCCCTGCAGGCAGACTTTCATTAATTCAGACACCAGATCTTAGAACATGTCGCCGCCTTTAGTTTTTTCTTCCATCGCATCTGCAGTGGATGCAACAATTTTCAACACGGAATGAAAAGTTTCGGCATCAATGCTGGAGGGGATGGTGATGCTGTAAAACACGATGCTTCCCTCTTTTTCCAGGGGCAGCAATTGCCATGATCCCAATTTTTGTTTTTCATTGTCTTTCAACAGATGAAGAGCGAACTTCTGGGATGGAAGTCCGTTTAATTTGACTGCTGGAGAATTGATTTCCATCATGGCGGTAGAACCAATCATACCCGCCTTAGAATTAATAACCACGGTTTGAGTCCGGTCCTTTTTAAGTTCCATAAGGATTTTTAAATCTCCTTTTTCCGTAGTTTCGGCTTTTAACTTGAGTTCATCAAGTAGGGTTTTTACATGGGATTCAACAGCAACCGCATCAATTTTCTTAGTCATTAAACGAACCTTTCTATAAAAGAAAAACTTCCCATACCACTATGGCACTGGGCGAAACTAAAACAAACTATTGGAGGTCTTTCACAACACAAACAACACGCAAGCCTAAATCGCCAATGAATGCAAATCTTTGGCCTGAATCTTTCGATGGTTTGTCTTGTTCGGCTTCTCCACGGGTTGCAGCCCGGCATTCATAATTTTGAACGGATGCAGAGCCACCCCTTAGGGTATGGTGGGTTCCCGTTTCAGGGCCCTGCGGGTCCTCCATCGGGGAATTCTTGTAATATTCCTCATCAAACCAATCGGAGCACCATTCCCATACATTGCCATGCATCTCGTAAAACCCGAAATTATTGGGGGGCAAAGTTCCCACTTGGACTGGGGGTTTTGCAACTGAATCGCAATCATCGGAAAAGCGTGCTTCATCTTCGGAAAGGTATCCGCCGGTGCTAAAGGCTTCTGATGAACCCGCTCTGCAGGCATACTCCCACTCTGCTTCGGTGGGAAGCCTGTAGGATCTTTGTGCCTGTTGTTCTTCGGGAAGATTAGAAAGGCGGGTGCAGAATTCATTTGCCTGTTCCCATGAAATCTGGGAAACGGGGAAATCAACAGCTTTGTGTTTGCTTGGGTTATCGCCCATTATTTTTTCCCAGCAATGCTGGGTAACGGCAAATCTCCCTAGGAAATAAGGTTTGGTGATGCGCACCCTGTGGCGGAATTCCTCGTCATCGAAACCTTCTTCATTTTCCTTACCGCCCATGGTGAATTCAGCAGGAAAAATCTTTCCAAATGTCATGCCGAGGGAATTCGTTATTGATGAACTGCCATCATAAAGCCCAAGCAATTTCGCAAGTTTTTTGTTTGCCAATAATTTTGAAAGAGTACGGTCTTCCAAAAGTTTTTCTGGATCAAAATGGGACAGGCCTTGTGAATATCTGTCGTAGAGAATATCGCAGGCGTTAAGTTCTAAAATAGGGGCATATTTTTTCGCCTGTTTGATGGCATTGATAGCTTTTTCAAATTCGCCATTGGCTGCATGGGCCGCAGCTAATGTATCCCAAGCGCTCCAGGAGTTTGTTTTTAACTGGGTAAGGGTCTTTTCAGCCCATGCAACAGCCTTGGTACCATCACGCAGATAAGGTTTGTCGCTACGAGCCGCCAAATGCCAAGCCATATTATTTGCAGACCAGAAAAAGAATGGGTCTAGTTCGAATGCTTCTGCGTAGGCAGCTTCTTTTTTCTTTGTCTTTGCTTGCGATTTAGCATGATTATAAAGGTCGATGGCTTTGTCAGGAATATTATTTCCCAATTTTCCATGGATTTGAGAACGAAGGAGGAACCAGTCTGTTCTACCTGGATCAGATTCTGCGGGATATTTTGTTATCACGGATTCCAATGCCGCGAGGAACTTTTTCATGCCTTCCTCATCTGTTTGCTCCCAATCGCCATTGGCTTCATCCCGTATGAATTCACCTAGATGGATTTTGGTAATATGCTGGATGATTACTTTTTCCATGTAATTAAATGAACATGAAACTAACCTGACACCTAAGGAAAATGCTTCTAAAGATGCATTCCAATCGTTGTTCAGGCGATGGTATTGTGAGGCAAGGAAGTGGTAGTAGGGGTTGAATATACCCGTCTTTAATCCGATCTTTGCTTTAAGGGCTTCTAGCTTCTTAAAGATGAATTGCAGGCTGCTTGGGGAATCATCGTAGTTCATGATTGCGAGCATGCAGTCTAAGATGCTTACCCACGGAGATGTTGGGTCAAGTTCAAACAATTGCTTGTGAATTGTTGGGTATTCCGCCTTGATTTCGGGATCCAAGGTCGCAAGAGTCGTGGTTGCAGTGGGCAGGTTTTCATCTTCGAGCGGGGCGCCAAAAATTAGGAGTACTTCTGCCTTATCAAAGAATTCTTTGATCAATACCCCGGCTTTTGCCATCCTAGGCCAATCTTCAAAATTGGAATTTAATACCCGAAGTTTCAAGGTTCGATCATCTAGCAGGGAGAAGAAATTTTCCCTGTTGAGCATATCCAAGTATTTGGTTGCATCTGGCATCCCCAGAGTTGCGGTTGCCAAATCTTGATAATACTTATCAATGGATGCCCCTATGCGCATTGCAGTTGGGAAATCGGGATTCAAGTTGGCCCCGCCTTCACTGGTGTTTTTAAGCGCAACCCAAAGTCTGCCTATCAGGTATTTTTCAACCCATTCTCGCATTTGTGGGTAACCCCTTAATGCTACATTGGAATATTCCAGCAACTCGTTCTTTGTTAGAGCAGGTAGTTTGTCGATCTCTGCTGCGGTAATGTTGTTCTTGCCTAGCAGGGTCGCAATCTCTTTCAGCACCTTATTTGTGGTGTTTAATGGCATGGGCCTTCCGGAACCAGCAACATGCCTAATTAAAATCTGCTGAAGATCTTTTCTTCGCTTGGTGTCAGCTTCGTTTTTCTGAGATGAAGCAACCATAATGTGCCGCTGCAAGATATCGAGTATGCACATTCCGGAATCATCCTGATCCAGAGGATTTGCGCCATTAGCCAAGGCAAGGCTTGCGTTTTCAAGATTCCATACGCCTCTTGAAAAGGTTGCTAGATGCTCTGCATCAAAATTATCATCATCCGGATATGGAATGTTTTCTTTGAGGTACAGCATCTCAAAAATGCTGAAGTAAAATTCTGGGCCATATTCGCGTAAGCGATAACCCCGATTTAACCATAAGGCATCAACCCGCGGATCAACCCCAAGTACTTGTCTAATATTGGGGACAAATCCCGATTTAATCACGCCCATGATGTTATCAACCGAGATAATTTCATTTTCGGCAGGCGCTTGAAAAAACAGTTCCATTGCTGCGTCTTTTCGCATCCTGTAGAGGACTGCGTAAGCGATTGGATCTTCGCCTGCTTTCCATGGTTTGTTCAGGTCGATTAGAATCTGGAAGGAATCAGGTGTCTTCATTTCTGTGAGTTGACAATAAATCTCCAAGATTTTTCTGAAAGCCGCACTTTTTTGGGCATCCACTTTTTTAAGTAGAACATCGGTATCAGTGAGAATGGCATCAGCGTCTAGGCTAAGTTTAAGCATTGCCTGATGATTCGCTTCTTCCTTAGACTCATCTTCTTGGCTTTCTTCCAAAAGGGTTTCTGCATTTTGCACTAGGCAGGCAAGGCGAACGCAAGCTTGAAAAATCGCTGCAAGGGTTCCAATAGGCCCGGGCAGGATGGTTTCGATTTCCTTTGCAATTCGCACATCGGGAAATTTCTTGAGCAATGAATTTCGAACAAACGAAACTAATGGGTTATCTGATCTACCTACTGCAAGGTGGTTGAAAACTTCCTCCCTTTCCTTGAAATCCAAAGAGCTGCCCTTGAGTTCCTGATCTTCAAACTCAATTACTAACTTCACGAGGAAGGCGTGGAACTCCGAGGTGTCAAAGGACAAATCCTTCAGCCCAAATCTTTCAATCAAGGGCTTTTTGATCGTTTCGGGGAAGGTCGCATAATCAACCAGTTGGGCATCAAGGCTTTCTTTTTCAGGGATGTAAATCACATGGTTGGAATATTCAGTTAAGCGGTTGGTTGTTACAAAATATTCAGCATTTTGAGTGGAATACCAATGATGGCCACATAACCCTATGCCATCACTTGTAAGTGTGAATACCCTGTTTTCCCGAAGTGCACGGAAATATCCTTCTAAGTAGTTTGGGTTAAAATCGTCTGTGGGTATTTCAACTTTTGCTATGTTGCCAGCAACCGTAAGTAATTTTTCGAGAGAAATTGCAAACAGACATGCATCGGGATCAACCCTGTTGCTTAAAAGATAGCCGGGTGCAAGCTCGCCACAGGCAAAAGGCCGGGTTTCAGAAATTTGAAAACCAGCTTTCCAAATGCGGTGATTCAAGTCTCGCAGGTTTTGTACAAGCTGTGCATCAGTACCCAGCATCGCCTGAATCAATGCCAGGCGTTTCTCCTGAAACTCCATTTCCTCTGCTTCATTTCGAAGGCTGACAAATGGCTTTTCAAGTGCTGGATCTTCAGCAACTTCCTGTTCTACATTATCTTCCTCGTCTTCGTCGTGATCCGAGGCTGAATCATCATTGTCATCTTCGTTATTGTTTTCATCACCCATTCCTATGCCCGAAAAAATTCCGTTTATGTTAACGCTTGGAAGAAGAACGAGGCCGGGGAAAATATGAGCGTTGACTCGGTACTTTTCAAGAAGGTTAATCAACTTGGCATGAGTTTCATTTTCTGGGTCAAGGTTTTCTTTGGCTAAATCAAAAGAATTTTGGGCAAAGTGTGTAACTTCATAAGGGTTTGCACCATGAGCCAATAACAGTTCGACTATCTCAATGTTTGGTTCATTCATCAATGATGTTGCGAGAGGTACATAATTGTTGCCCGCTGTTACTCTTCCCACGGGATTTAATCCCCTTTGTAAATACGCTCTCAACAGGTCGGTTTTACCTTCTTTAATAATAGTCACCAAACGGCCAATAATTCCGTCGTCATATTCCAACAAACCGAGTGAAATTAATTCCGGAAATGCCAACTCATTTTCCTCGTCACTCCCTTCGTCCAGAATTAAATCGCAATATCGTTCAGCGATAATTTCAATTAAATAAGAGAAAAGATCCCAATCCTTGGGCCGAATGAATTCCTTGAAGTTTCTCAAGTATGCCAGATCAGGTTTGTTATTATTCAATAGGATTTGATGGTAATATTTGATTAGATGGCCAAGTGCAGCGCAGCGTGGTCCAAAAGATTCAAAGTCACGGGTTTTAAGCGTATTATCCCACTCTTTGATTTTATCCTCGTCCCTTTCGGTGTAAAAAATATCTACCCGCCAAGTCAGTAATTCCCAAAGGAGTATTCCCTTTTGGTTTAACCCATTGTTTTTTGCTTTGACAAATAATTCGTCATTTTCGTTGGAGCTTGGATCCGCAAAATATTTTAACAACATTAGTAACGGCCTAGTTTCGGCTTGCGGACTTTCTAGGATTCCAGCAATAAATAAATCTTGCACTTCCCGAAATTCGGCGTAATTCCTTTTGAGGAAAAGGTCTCTTCTAAGGCAAATGTATATTCCTGCCACTCGATTTGCGTCATCGTCTGAAAACTCTTTTTCATCGACCCCATACTTTGCCCAAGAAAGGTCCTGTAGTTCCTGCGGAATTTCAAATGTAGCATGAATTTCTGGAAGAGTACCAGATTCGAGTTCTTCCATGGAGCCGACCATTATGGTATTCCATGGCACGGGAATAGGATTTGTGGTTATATATCTGGAATCAATATCTACAATTTGGTCGCCTGAAACTACAAAACCATGGTCAGACAGGGATAGAATTCTGTTTTCGGCAGCGGCTCGGGCCCAACCTTTTGGCCTTTCTCCTATCGAGAAACTTGCACCACCATATATTGGGCCAACCACCTTTAGAATATCAGCGAATGGGATTGCCAACGGGGCGTCATCAAATGCAAGTTGGCGAGAATAAACCTGGTGGTTCCCTTGTCGAGATATCGTACCCTGCTCAAACTCTTTGAACTCTGCATAACAGGTGTAAAAAGATGCACCTTTTTGTCGCAACTCGATTATCTTCTGAATATCACCTGCCTTGCATGCTTTTTTTAGCATCTGCCCGGGAGATTCTGAATTATCTGATGAATGTGTCTCCTCCTCCTCTGAGGAACTTGGATCAAATTCTTTATAATTGGAGACAAAGGATTCCATGCCCTGGCCGGAGAAAGTGTATTCAGGTTCGTGCTTAATCATTTCCTTCAGAAGATTTTTTATTGTTGCAACTATGGAGGTTGCGTTGTTCTCTGAAAGATCCTGCATCAGGAAAAAAATCGCAAGCTTGCTGTTTATGTTTGACTGATTGAAATCTAGATAATTTCCACAAAGCATTCTTTCTACTTCAGCCATGGATTCAAGATCAAGACGAGGGGTTGATGATGCTTTTTCATTCGCCAATATCAAGGCGAACTCGCCATGAGTTACCTCGGTCAGATCCAAATGTACTGAAAAAACTGCTGCATTTGCAGTGTCATGAGCATCGTAATTTTCAAAATATTTTTCATCATCATAATCATAATCATCATCATC
>DBCB01000079.1:1876-3757 GCA_002303765.1 Planctomycetaceae bacterium UBA969 | reverse complement strand
TCGTTTGCAAATAGCGGCGCACAGGTAGAGGAATAGGCTGAACAAATATCAAAAACAAGCGATTTAATCACATGATGCTGAAAAAAATCTTCGCGAACCAAAAGCACATCGCCATCACAAATAGAAAGGTCAAATTTAATATCAGATATCTGCAGCTTATCCTTGAGGAACATCTTGCTAATTGGCGTGGTGTAGATCAAAGTTTTTGAATCGCAACAAGCGCCCTCCCAATGCCGCCAATTGTATTTAAGAATTGGGCGCCTATTGCGCCATAAACCCAAGGCAGCCAATAAATTTGCCTTGCTTGGAAACAAATTAGCTAAGGTAGCAAGTGAAGGGAAGAATCGAAAATCATTTGGCTTAATTTGATCAGCAGATGCCAAAGGGTGGTTTGGGCTAGCACTCAATGTAAGCGGAAAGCTCGAAAGACCAATGGCAATAAACCTATCAAACGGAAATGGGTTCGAATTAATTATGGTTTTAGTTGGAAATACATCTAAACAACTAACAATAGCTAGATCTATAACCCTATCTCTCAACAAATTCAATGTTTGCTCCTCTCCAAACCAGGGCCTAGCTAAAGGAACAGGAAAAGATGAATGTTGAGAAAAAATCCAATCATGATATATACCAGAAACCCAACGCAAGGAAGCTGGATTGTTTAAGCGCAAAAGCTGAGAAGCGCTGCGAAGGCAGTGCAAAACAGCAAGGTTATTTGAAGCAGAGTAAAACCCATTTTCATTCTTAATAAAATTCAAATCGAGCGATCTACTAACCTGCCTATAAATACGGGAAACACCGCTCTGATGCCTGCCAAGGTGGCTTGCCGTGTAATCAAGATCAGCTGATATTTGAAGCAAATCAATAATTGGGATACCATCTTTTAATAAATCTGGCACAAGAATGAAGTGCTGAAGCAAGCTAATTTAAATATAAATAAAACGCCTAATTAGGGCCATACCCAGAAGTGGGTAGAGGAAGGGCTGGGAAACACAATTCAACAAGCGCACCACCGGAGGCAGAGCGGCCAAGCTTAATAAAGCCATTATGATTTTCCATAGTGCATTGCACTAAAAACAAACCAAGGCCTAAACCTGAATCACCAGAGGAATTTAAAAGCAAATTATCAAGATGATAATCACTGAAACCAGGGCCATTATCTGAAATAGAAATAACAATATAATCAGCTTGCCGAAACAAACCAAGCTCTATTAAAGGCAAATCAACACAATACGAATGCAGAGCAACAAGAGAATTCTTAAATAAATTAATTAAGGCCATTTGGATCTGAGACGCATCCGCCAAAATCCAAAAGCGTTCAGAATCAAAATTGAGCTTAAGCAATGCAGGGAGTTGAGGAAGGTTACTGTTGGCATAAACAACAATAGAATTTAAAAGATTTTGTAAATTAATAACCTCCTGCCTAGATTGCACGTTTGCCAAAAGAGACCGCATCTTTTCAACTACAGCTGAAATCTCAGATGCTTGAGAATTTAGAAGCAAAAGGCCGGGATCATTGGGAGCATGGCGCAAAAGAATACTAGAATTTAAAATAATGGCACTAAGTGGTTGATTAATTTCATGGGCAACGGCAGCAGCCTTAAGGCTGGTTTTAAGTTTATCGCGAAGGATAGCAATAGATTGCGCATCCTTGATAGCCTCCCTTTCCGTTTGCTCGATTAATAATCTGAACTGATAATTGTAAGCCTTAATAAGTTTATCAATTGAAACAGACATTGAATGGATTTCCGAAGGCTGGTCAGAGAAAAACTTAATTTCGCCAATTGGCAAATCATTAGATGCAAGTTCCTTAGCGATACCATCTGCTTGGCTGCGAAGAGAGGTTAAAGGCAATAACAACCAAGAAATGATAGAACGTAA
>DBCB01000079.1:0-1833 GCA_002303765.1 Planctomycetaceae bacterium UBA969 | reverse complement strand
AAGAATGAAAAAAGCACAAAGAGCAAAAATAGCAAACAGCGAAGATGATAAAAATCCCAAATCTGATTCAAAAAAGGTAATAAGAATCCAATTCAGGCCAAGTTCTTGGCCCCAAGGAGAAGCATCTAAGAGGATTTCACGCTGGTTAGAACCAGAAGCAATTGGGATCGGTGAGCTAGATAAAGTTGAAAAATTAGGTTGTAATTGATTGGATGCAGAAGTACTTTTAACAAAAAAGGTATTAACTGCGGTTTGAACTTTTTGGAGAGAAACTTGGTCTATTCTTCTACGCTTTAATTGATTGCCAACGCGTGTAAATAACAAATTTGAATCAGAGCTAGCTACCAAATAGCCATTATTATCAACAATTAAAGCGAGCCCGTTAGCTGGTTGCCAAACAGACTTCATCCATGTACTCAGTTGAGCAAGAACAAAATCAACACCAATAACACCCAATAATTCGCCATCGCGTGATTTTATGGGTTGATTAAAAGAAATTGCAAAAACATTTGGATCATCTTCCCATTGATATATTGAACTCCACATTGGACGGTTTGCCAACACAGTTTCGGTATACCAGGGCTCTTCATGGAGCAGACTCATCCCTTGAACAATTTCAACAAGCTCACCTCTTTTACCATGGGGGCCTAGTTTATAAATAGACAAGCTCCCAGGCTGTGGTTTATTAGTGTTTTCATTAACTAAAAACTGGCCATTATCAAGCCGCTGCACACCAAGAAACTCACCATTGGTGCCTCCATAATTAATATAGGAAACAGGGAATTGTTGCAACTGACTCCAAAATCGATCAGACATCTGATTGAAGTTTTTTAAATCCAAATCACCTTGGGCGATAGCAGTTGCGTTTAAATTATTTATATATATAGGTGCAGACAACCTACTAGATAGACCGCTAGTAAAGGCCGTTAATGCCCCCTGCTGTTTAAATTTATTAGCTTCAAACTGCTTTGAGCGTAAACCGGCAATAAAAGAAAGAATACCAACTCCAAATGAAATAAATAGAATTTGCAAAAGAACACTTAAAACGAGCCGAGAAGAAAGCCTTTCAGGAAAAAGAAATGCTATTTTAAATTTAAACATACAAGCGATTAAAAGTGGCTGCGTAAACAAGTAACTCAGCGCCACTTTTATTTAAATGCCTAGCAATAGCCTTACGATGGGTTTCAACTGTGGTGATAGATAACTGCAAGTGTGAAGCAATTTCCTTATTTTGAAGCCCATTGCCAATAAGCGTAAAAATCTGCCGTTGGCGAGGGGTAAGAGATAAAAAGGGATTAACAAAGAGTTTCTCTAATAAAATCTGCAAGTTTTCAAAAGCTGCTGTTTTATCAACCACACCAAAAATATAATCCAAAAATTCAGGGGGAGCAATAAAACTACTGGCATGGCCAGATAAGATTATAATTTTTCCACCAGGTGAAGAACGACTAAAAACCTCCGCAACCTCAATACCGTCACCATCCGGTAAATTTAAGTCTAGGATTAACAAATCAGGCTTTAATTTCTCACATGCAATCAACGCCTCAGAAACACTTGAAGCAGTGGCAATAAGGTCTACATTTAAATAATTTTGAAGTAAACTACATAATAAGCGCGAAAAAATTTCCTGATCCTCAACAACCAAGCAACTACAAATATTCGTTTGTGGTTGTGTGAGCTGCAATGGAATTGAGCTTGTCATTGGGCATTAAAAGAAAAAAACATCTAAATTCTGAGTAACAACACTATAGCAAAGGAATCAACCGCCAAGAAGGTATCTTGCACGGGGGGATAAACGAATCAAAAAACTAGCCCACCAACTAAAAAAGAAAG
>DBCB01000257.1 GCA_002303765.1 Planctomycetaceae bacterium UBA969 | reverse complement strand
GTGCACTCTGCAACTTCGCCCAGATGATTGAGCATGATTGCTTCGGGTACGCCTGCCCTGTTGGCTTCAAGCTTTGCAAGAATGTTGTTCAAATAATTCAGCGATTTGATTCTGGGGTTTAATGCGTTGGGGATATTTCGAATCGTTGCTGCTGTGATGATTTCCATCCCTTTTTCGTACATCTCTTCGGGGTAGATGGAAATATCATCCACGATGATGATGATCTGTGGGTTGGTGGTTTTTCGTGGGTCGAGCCCTAGGTTGCCTACCCCTCTCGATACGATAAGCCTTATATAGCCATCTTTTTTTGCGTTCGCTTGTACTGTATCTTTTACCGCTTTGCACATCTCATCGATACTTAGCGGGATGGTCAAATCAATAGACTTTGCGCTTTCGTAAAGCCTGACGATGTGTTCATGCAATTTAAATACTACAGAATTGTAGATTCGAATGCCTTCGAAAATCCCATCGCCATAGAGGAAGCCATGGTCGTAAACAGAAATAACTGCATCAGCTTTTTCAACAAGCTTGCCATTCATGTAAATCTTAGACATTAGAAAACTCCGAAAGATGCCAGAAGATTATTAAAAGCCTGCTTGGCGCCTAGTTTCGTCCGGGTGATTCTCGTCTTCCGGAAGATTATCAAATGATTCAGGTCTAACCACGCCAAAAGCTTCAGGCTGCAGTTGAAGAGGCACTTCCACATGGCCTGCAACAAGTTTAATAATTCTATGGGTTCCACGGGCAATCTCAAGATTATGGGTAACCATGATGATGGTTACATTGTCGATTTCGTTCAATTCCCGCAGTAGTTGTACGATTTCGCGCCCAGTATCTTCGTCCAAGTTTCCTGTGGGTTCATCTGCAAAAAGAAGCGCAGGGTTACCAATCAAAGCTCTAGCGATTGCTGTTCGCTGCATTTCTCCACCCGAAAGTTCTTTGGGTAAATGGTGCATTCGATGTCCCAGCCCCACTTTTTCCATCAGAGTGATTGCTCGTTTTCTCGCTACGCTTCCATTGCCCAGCCATGAAAATACCGAGCTTCGAATCATTAACGGGATCATTACATTTTCAAGAGCAGTCAATTCGGGAAGCAGATGATAAAATTGGAAAATGAAACCGAAATCATGATTGCGAAGATGGTCTCTCTTATCTGCGGAGAGATTGTCGATTCTTTTTTCTCGGTAATAGATTTCCCCTGCATCGGGTTTATCGAGCGAACCCAATAGATGCATCAGGGTACTTTTTCCCGAACCTGATGCGCCTACCACGCTTAGAAATTCCCCTTCTGCAACTTCCATATCCACGCCCTTTAATACTGGCGTGCTGATCGCACTCTTGCGATAGATCTTGTGCAGATTTTGCGCATACATGAATGTATTTCCAGCCATTAGCTTTTATCCTTAGTTGAAATTATTCATATCGTAGCGCACGTACCGGATGCAGCATCGATGCCCTTAATGCAGGGAGTATGCTGAAAAGAACAGCAATTCCGATCGATCCAAGATTGACTAGAAACACACTGAACAAATTGATGTCGGTGGGGATCTTGTCGAAATAATAAACATCCCGTGGGAAGATATCCTGGCCCGTTACATTTGCAATAAACTTCTCGATATCGTTGATGTGCACTGTTATTTCCAAGCCTATGATGGTGCCTAATCCCGCACCCACCAAGCCCAGTAGAAATCCATAACCAATGAATATGGTCAGGATTCCACCATTGGATGCACCCAACGCTTTTAGGATTCCTATGTCTCTGGTTTTCTCTACCACGATCATCGAGAATATCGCTAAAATTCCAAAGCCTGCCACTGCTATGATTAAAAACAAAAGTATGTTCAAAATCCCTTTTTCAACTCGGATTGCTGCAAGAACTGCACCCTGCTTTTGTTCCCAGGTTTGCACTTCCAAGGGCGCATTGGCAAATAACTCTCTTAGCCTTGCAACCACTTTAGGCGCTTTGTTGTAATCCTTCAATTTGATTTGTATGCTCGTTACACGATCTTCCATCGTGCGCAGTTTTTGAAGGTGTTCGATGGGCATAAATACATAGTTTGAATCGTATTCGCTCATCTCTGATTTGAAATAATCAGAAACCACAAAGCGATCGAATACAGGCGACATCTTTGCACCACTCACTGTAGTGATCACTACTTCATCACCCGGTTCCAAGGTTCGAACATCTTTGTTGGGAAGATCTGCAGGCGCATTGCGATCGCGATAATGGGCGATGGCATAACCTAAAATGACGCCTTGGGGTTCGTGGGGTTTGCTTGGTGGTGGATCGGGTGGTGGCGGTTCGTTCAGGTTGGGCGCTTCTCTGGGCCCAGGAAAATCTATGCCCCTCGATGCCCGCCTAATGATAAACCTCTCACGCGCATTTTCATCCAGATTAAAAGTCGGCTTCTCATGATTCTTCGGGTTCACCAGGTGTTCTGCAAATCCACCCACAGCTTTGCGGCCTTCGGGTTCTATACCGATGATTCTTACCGGCCGGGTGAAGGGGACTTCTCGAAAGTTGAACTGCAGCATCGCAAATATTTCAAGCGTTGCTGTCATCGCATCGACTTCGGTGCTTAGGAATGGGTCGTTTCTTATCAGTGCCATTTTACTGGGCGCATCGGTAAAACCATCATAATCGTAGGCCTCAAGCACCACGTCCGAAAGCAGGCCATGCAATCTTTCCTTCAGCTTCGTGCTGAATCCGCCCATGACGCTGTTCACAACAATAAGAGTTGCAACTCCCAGCATCACGCTGACAATGCATACCATCGCCAGATATCGGGTTCGTAAATATTTCCAGCACAGCAAAAGCTTGTACAAGTACCACCTCAATCCTTGAGAACAATTCAGTTTAGGGCTTAATGCCTATTCTTCCTTCGAAGCCACCGCTTCTTCCCGATGCTCGGGCCTTAATAAAGGAAATAGAATCACATCTCGAATGGTTGGAGTGTTCGTAAGCAACATCACCAACCTATCAATACCAATGCCCAAACCGCCTGCGGGGGGCATACCATACTTTAATGCTTGAACAAAATCGTCATCCATCTTTGACATCGAATCTTCTTCCTTCAAGCCACCAAGTTGTTGGCGGAAGGTTTCTTCTTGCGTGACCGGGTCGTTCAATTCGGTATAGGCATTGGCTAGTTCCATGCCACATACATAAAGCTCGAATCGTTCTGCGATTTCTGGGTTGCCTGTTTTCCGTTTGGTCAGTGGGCAAAGCGATGCAGGGTAATCGTATACGAAAATAGGGCCCATCAAGTTGTGCTCGACTTTCATTTCGAACAGTTCCTGAATGATCACATCTTTATGTTTGCCCTTGGTGTGTAACCCCAACGCAGTCGCCTTTTGGGTGACAGCCTCCGCATCTTCCATAGCAACGCCAACATGCTCTTTGAATAATTCAGAGTAAGTCGCCCTGCGCCAAGGTGCTTTGTAATCAACTTCATGTGCGCCAAAAGGCCGAACAGTTCCTTCGCCAAGATTCTTGATGCATGCAAGTATCAAGCCTTCGGTAAGGTCCATCATGGATTGATAATCGCCATAGGATTGGTAGAGTTCAAGCATAGTGAATTCGGGGTTGTGCTTGGGGCTGATGCCTTCATTGCGGAACACTCTGCCGATTTCATACACCTTTTCGATACCGCCCACTAGAAGCCTTTTAAGATGCAGCTCTAAAGCAATGCGAAGGTATAGTTGGAGATCCAAGGTATTGTGATGGGTGATGAAAGGGCGTGCTGCGGCGCCGCCTGCAATGTTATGTAGCGTAGGCGTTTCAACTTCCCAAAAACCTGAATCATCAAGATGGCGCCTGATCGTTCGCACCATAAGAATTCGCTCTCGAGTGCGCTTTAAAGTTTCGGGTGTGTAGATTAAATCCAAGTAACGATGGCGTAAACGGAATTCGATATCTTGCATCCCTTGATATTTATCTGGGTGGGGCAGAAGCGATTTACCTAAGAAAGTGATCTTGGTTGCGAAGACTGTCAGCTCGCCTGTTTTTGTTTTGCCATACGAACCATCGATGCCCAGAAGATCGCCTAGGTCGATATGCTTTGCAATATCCCAACCCAATTCGCCTACTTGTTTCTTGCCTATCATGACTTGTACTTGGCCAGTCCAGTCACGAAGATCGATGAAGTAAACATTGCCCATGCCCCTGCGCAGGACGATTCTTCCTGCCAGTCTGGTTTGCACTGGGTTTTCTGGATCGACGGGTAACTCACGTACTTGCGCAATTGGAATATGATTATCGAAGCGCTGGCCCCAAGGGTCAACACCTAAGGCGGTCAGGGCTTTTACTTTTTCAGTTCGTACGCTTTCAAGGCTTTCAATTGGTTCTGTCACAACAATTCATCCATTTCACTCAGGAACAATGGCAGACAATAGTCTGCGGTCCATGATTTTTATGACCTGCCGGTGGGTGGATCATCACACGCCTTGTCGCAAAACCCGTTCAGGCCTACACTTTCGACTCCTAAAGCATACCCAGAACCGCTTCAAACGTACTAGATCGATCTTGGAGAAAAGCCTTTTGTGGCTTCTAACCCTAATATAAATCTTCTCAAAACAGCTACTTGCTTCTAAGCCTATCTTGACTTATCTTGCTGTATTGCTTGTTTTTACGAAAAAAGAGAGGTTCAAATGAAACTTGTAGAATCCACCTGGGAAGATGTCAGCAAACTCGATAAAAACACCCCTGTTGTCATCCCCATTGCTGCAATCGAGCAGCATGGCAGACATTTGCCCGTTTCTGTGGATTCCATGCTATGTGGCGAAGTTATCCGCAGGGTTTCTGAAACCCTTCATGGCAAAGTATTATTTGCCCCTCTCACTTGGTTTGGTAATTCTCATCATCACATGGATTTCGCAGGTACTCTCTCTGCGAACCCCAGGCTTTATCTCGATATGCTTAACAACCTCGCAGATAATTTCATCGATCATGGTTTTAAACGAATTGTGTTCATCAATGGTCATGGCGGGAATATCTATCCTGGCAAGCAAGCCACCTTTGAACTCAGGCAGAAATACAGGCATCGTTCTGATCTTCTTTTATTGTTTAGCACCTATTGGGATTTAAGCCCTACGCCACAAGTTGAGCTTAAGGATTTTGTGCAGAAAAAAATGGGGCACGCGTGCGAGTGGGAAACTTCGATGATGATGAAGCTTGCTCCCAATCTTGTTAAAGGCAATGTTTTAGACCTTAAGAAAGTGGAGTTTGGATTTGCGTTTGAACCTGCTTATCGGGGTTGGATTACCAAGGATCGAACCGAGCCTGGTCACATTGGCGACCCAAAACATGCCACTGCAGAAAAGGGTGAGATCCTCTTTTCTACTTTTGCAAAAGATGCAGTCGCCTTTTTGGAGAAAGTCATCGCTTGGGATGGCAAATCCTGGTTTTAATTGAAGGGCCTTTTGAAACCGCAGCATTTACTTTGCCTTTGCTGGTTGTCTTCGCATGGGGACTTCCCAAAGGCGAAACCCAATGTCGGTTCCTTCCTTCAGGGAAAGAGTATTTGAATCGTCGATAAGCCCATTATTATCTTGAAGATCAGGGCCAACGGAATAGATAACCAATCCTCCTGGGATTGTGCCTACCAGCAAAGGTTCACCGTTAAAAGGGTCTGTAGGAAGTTTAGCAAGGTACTCGGGAACCAACTCGTCCAATTTGCGGGGCCATTTACCGTTGGTTATTCGGTAGCGCTCTATTGCCAAGCCCGTAATAGCACAATTCAACATGGCTAAATACCGATTGGATTCAATCCCTATATTTACTATAAATGGAGGAAATATTTTTCGCAAATTTGGTTTCTCATTTAATTTCAAGGCTAATTCGGTGACTGCTTTTTGTTGATCCTGATGAGGGAGATTGGCGATTGCAACCAAAGAAGTAGCGTATTTCAACAACCAAGATAAGATATTTGGTTCCTCGAGAACTAGTTTTGTAGCGGTTGCTTCATCAGTTTTCAAATCGAAATATTTTTGCAAAGTTTTAATGATATCTTTGTCTTTTTTAAGGTATGAAAGAGTGGCATAATTATCCGCTCGATTGGCTTTTGCGATAGCGAGAAACATAGGGAAACGTGCTTCATTTTCCAAGAGTGATTGAAATTGTGAGAGGGAATCTTTAGAAGGTTCTCCAAGGGCAATGGTGAGTTCCAGCATTCGAATGCTTTTAATGTAAATCTTAATTTGATGATAATAAGAAATAACAAAAGGAATCTCTCTACTGGAACGAGCAATATTAAAAGACGCCAAGGTGGATTCCATTGCCTGTTGAGATTTGCCATCTTGTGCTTGAATAAGCACATCCAATGCCAACAAATGTTCAATACTATCCATCTCGCTAAGGAAATTTAACGTAGTGCTGAAGTAATCGAGTGAATAAGTAATTTTAAAACGACCTTGCGGTAAATTAGCCACTTTTCTTGATTCAACAAGAGAGGGCTGAAAAGCACCCAAGGTGGTTTTAATTAAGTTGATTGATTGCGGGGTTAACAATTGTTGTGGAGAAGATTTAATGGC
>DBCB01000106.1 GCA_002303765.1 Planctomycetaceae bacterium UBA969 | reverse complement strand
GAACGGATTCGTAAATGCTGTTGGTTTAATTCGTTGAGAAAATCTAGAGCGTAACGCTGGGCCCTCTGGTTTACCCCCGTAGGATTAGAAAGATCGAGTAAGGGCGCACCGCCACTGCGAAACAAAGTGCCCTGGTATTTTGCAGGCATATAGCCATTGCCCCAGTTGGGCGCCCCACCAATAGGCCCACCACGCGGATCGGTCATCACAACATAATTGGGCAGACTTTCATTAAGCGAACCCAAGCCGTAACTCAACCAAGAACCAAGGCTGGGTTTACCTGTAAGCGGGCTTCCCGTGTTCATCTGCAAACACCCGGAGGAATGCGCTGCTGTATCGGTATAAAGCGCTTTAAGCACACATAAATCATCCGCATGAAGGGCGGTATTGGGAAACAAGTTGCTAATCTCAAGCCCGCTTTTTCCATGCCGATTGAATTCAAACGGGCTGCGCATTAGATACCCGATGGCTCTACCATTAGAGCCAACCTTGGTTTTCCCCACATAGGGCTTACCATGGTTTTTGTCCAAGGCCGGTTTGTGGTCAAAAGTGTCAACTTGGCTGGGTGCGCCATTCATGAACAAGAACACACAATACTTTGCTTTTTTAGAAAAGTGGGGAGCAGGGGTTTGTATTCCGGGTGCGCTTTCAAGGGCAACAGCTTGCGATTTAAAAAACCCATCACGACCAAGGATGCTTGCAAGAGGTAATGCTGCAAACCCAGCGCCTGACTTCAAAATGAAGTTGCGCCTGCTTTGAAGCATCGCTTTTTGAACTTCATCACTTTCATACAAATCACGCATCGCAACCCTATCTACAAATTTTAATTGGGGTAAAGAAACTCATTGAGATTCAACATGACCCTGCAAGCCTGCACTAGGGCGCGGTGCTCTGCAGATGAAGGAACCTTGGCTGCATCGGGCTGCAAAGCCCTTGCTTCTTTTTGAAGGAACAAAAGCATCGCAGCTTTCTCTGATTCAACGGGCGGCCTTGCAAGGCATAACCTAAACACCATTTCTATTTGCAAACCAGAATCACTCTTAAATTCGCCCTCAAGTCTAAAAGCAAGTTGCTCTGCTTGATGATTGACGAATTCACTGTTGAAAAGAGTAAGAGCCTGAGGAGCTACATTTGTGCTGGATCGTTTTTCGGAACTTTGGGTCGTATCGCAAAAATCAAAAGTCTCTAGTAGCGGTAATGTAAGGGTACGCTTTACAAATGCATAGATAGTCCTTCTATTTATTGCAGAGCCAGATTCAGCCTTCCATGCTGCCTGCTTATCAGTATGGGCCTCGATCACTGCATCGGGCACGGGCAGAAAAACCCCGGGCCCTTGCATTGCTTTGTTCAAGTTCCCCGAAACCGAAAGCATCGAATCACGAATAGATTCAATATCAAGTCGCTTGTATGGAAATCGCCAGAGCAACTTATTCTCAGGATCTACAAGGGCCGCTGCTTCCTTATAGGAAGAATCCTGCCTGTAGGTTTCACTGAGCAATATCAACCGATGTAATTCCTTGAGCGACCATTTTGCATCGTTAACAAACCAATGTGCAAGCCAATCAAGCAGCTCCGGATGAGTGGGCCTTGCCCCCATCTGACCAAAATCACTCGAAGTTGCAACCAACCCAACACCAAAATGCTGCTGCCAAACCCGATTAACAATCACCCTAGCAACCAGCGGATTATCTTGCTGGATCAGCCATTGGGCCAAGGCTAGCCTTCGCTCGGAAGTTTGCTTTCCTTTTTCAGGAAATGTTGGTTGTTGGGGCGTCAATACTGCAGGCACCTGAGGTTTCATCTCCGGCCCCAGATTGCTAGCCCTACCAGAAAGAAGCAAGTGTGTTGGATTGGGCTTTGCTGAGCTTTCAACCAAGCGATACAACTTTCCAAGATTCCCAAAGGGAACGTCCACATCCGTGCGCCCTTGGCTCGGCCTCTTCAAAGGCGAAAGTATCGCCCCCAAACTGTAATAGTCCACCATCGTAAGCGGATCAAACTTATGGTTATGGCATCTCGCACACCCAAGTGTGAGCCCAAGAAAAGTTTGCGAGGTTGTTCGGATTAAATCATCCACTTCGTCCGCCCGGTATTGGGCAGCTTCCAACGGGTCGACCTCATCCTGCCAAGTTCCCAATGCATGAAATCCCGTTGCAACCATGGTTTCAAAGGATGGCTCAGAAAGCTCGTCCCCCGCCAACTGTTCCAGTACAAAGCGATCGTATGGTTTGTCGTTGTTGAAAGCTGCAATTACATAATCACGGTATTTCCATACACTTGGTTTTGCAGCATCGCGCTCGTAGCCATTGGAATCTGCATAGCGCACAAGATCGAGCCAGTGCCTAGCCCATTTTTCGCCATGGGCAGGGTCGCCTAATAATCGTTCCACCAACGATGCGTAAGAATCATGGTTTTGATCTTTTAAAAACCGATCCTGCTCTTCAAGCGTAGGGGGCAACCCTCGTACACCAAGCGACGCACGGCGTAACAGGTTCCCCTTCGAAGCAGGTTGGGATAGGCTAAGTTTGTTTTCTTCAAGTTTATTGATGATGAAGGAATCAATCGGATTCGAAACTCGGTAGTGATTCATTACGATTGGAACAGCGGGTCGCTTTACTTTCTGAAAGGACCAAAAATCTCTCGCAACTTTAAGGTCTACTTTTTTCTCATGAATGCCCAAAGCTCTGTTTGCAGGCCACTTCGCCCCTTCACTTATCCACTCCTTTAGCTTCAAAAGATCCGCAATCGCAACCGCTTTTAATCCCTTGCCTTCCTTCGGGGGCATCTCGCCTAACTCAATGCGTTGGATCATCAAGCTTTCTTTGGGTTTGCCAAATATCAAAGCAGCACCCTGATCTCCGCCAGCTTTCATCATTGCAAAAGATGTCAAATCCAGACCACCACTCTTTTTGTTGGGTTGATGACATTCCAAACAATGCTCTATCAGAAGTGGTGCAATATCTTTTTCAAAATCTACAGCCCCAACTGGGCCAGCAAATATGAAAAGTACGATCAACAAAAGTAAGGATGCGCCAAAGTTCATGGGTTACTCATGCGATTTCAAAACGCCTAACTTGAATACCATTTCTGCCGCTTTTCTGGGTAGGCCTAGGTTCGGGTTGTGCAAAATCATTAAGATCTACCGATCTTGCCCGAACTTCATACTGCCCAATTTTCAATCCCTTGATGGTTGCAGCATAGGAACACATACTATAACGCAAAGGCCACGAAAGTGCTTTGCCAGTGTTCTTATCAAAGCCCAAAACCTTGTTCGCCTTAATCCCCTCGGGGAAGACATTATTCCAATCGGGTTGTTCCTGCATTTCGCAAGGAATCCACGGGCCTTGCAATAACTCTGGTGCATCATCTCCGAGCGTTGCGGGTTTATCCCCCACCTTGCGCACCCAGTATTCCACACGTTTCACCCCTGATGGACCGCTGATCACGGTGCCACTGATTTCTACCGCCTCGCCCACCTTAAACTTTTTACCATCAGGCGACTTATCCATGTAGGCTGCACTTTTCAAAAACGACTCCGGATCATTGTTCCCGGTTGAGTAAGTGTCATTATTGCGAGCATCATTCGTAACAAAAATATGCTGCAGCCATTTGATTGATTTATAACCATGAGACCAAGGCACGATCATGCGCACCGGCCCACCCCTCTCGGGCGATATCGCCTCGCCATTTAACTTGTATGCAATGAACACAGGCAATTCATTGGGGGGAGTTTCCATCGCATTGGTGTACGTTACCGAGGATTTGAAAACCTGCTTAACATCGTTGTTATGAAAACCCCAATAGTAAATCCTTCGAACATTATTCATCTTCCCGCAAAGTTTCAGCACCTCGCGCAAGGGCACACCCGTCCACAAACCCTGACCCAAGGGCGTATCAATATTCAAGCATTGCATTGCCTTGAGAAAATGCACCTCATGCTTCTTGCCCAATTCCAAGAGTTGTTTGAAATCAAGTGCGGTGCCATCTGCAATAGTGAGAGATTTTGTAAGAGTTGCAGGCACCTTGGTATGGGGTTCTTCAACGAAGGGGTCTGCGGTTATTTCCAGTCGCCAAGTATCGGGAGTAAGCCTGGCTTCTGCTTGTGCAGCGCCTATAAGCTTATGCGGTTTCGGATCTCCGCGAGAAACATCACCAAAATCTTTGCCGGGCGTTAGGTATGGCTTGGTAATAGGCGCAGTTTTCTTTTCTGGAGTTGGATCTGCAGGGTTTGCCAACACAGTTTCAGAAATTGCCAATGAGGTTGCACATGCAGCACCAGCGTTAATGAAATCTCGCCGAGTTACATTGCTACCTAGCTGTTCTTCGCTCATGAGAATAATTCCTAATGCG
>DBCB01000311.1:8506-13228 GCA_002303765.1 Planctomycetaceae bacterium UBA969 | reverse complement strand
TGATGGTGGATACCATAGCGGACAATTTCACCTTAGCCATGTTCATGATAAAAAATTGAACTCCGGCTGGATTGTTGCCAGAACCAACGACTCCTCGAAAACCAGATCCACTTTAGACACCGATGTAAAAAAAGCCCAGACCTCCAAGGTTCCTCCTTCCGATGGCACAATCGCATTGCTTCAAGATGATTCAATACCAGGGGCTTTTGTAATCTTCATCGGTTCTCCACCAGTGGAAAACTTGAATTTTATCCCTATTGGCAAAGTGATCAAAAACTCAGATGTCATCGCAAAAATCTTGGCAAGCCCAAGCAAGGCTGAGGTATTTGTCAACCCGATTGGAATCAAGCGCGTTATTCGCACCGAGTAAAAATCCGTAAGACGGTTCAATTGACCTATCAATTTAATTGGATTTTAATCACGAATAAACTACGATGGTTTTTAACACGCCACAAAAATAAACTGTTTTCTTTGGATTGGTTTAATGAAAACTAGCTACACATTTGCAATCGTATTTTTTCTTGCCATCGTTTCACCTACATTGGCCCAAACCTCGCTACTGCCAAAACAAGAGCTACTCGAAAAAGAAACCTTTTGGGACAACAAGGATTGGGACTGGTATAAATCGAACATTCCTTTTTTCGAATGCCCCGATTCCGAAATTCAAACCACCTACTATTATCGCTGGGAACTTCTGACCAAACACCTTACCTATGGCTCCCCCAACTCAGGCTACTCGTTCACGGAATTCATCGACCGCCCTTTTTGGTCAGGCACGTATGGTGCAATTTCCTGCCCTGCAGGCCACCAACTTTATGAAGCACGCTGGCTTCGCAATAATCGCTATTCCCAGGATTACTCCCGCTACTGGCTTAAAACCCCAGGCGCCCAACCCAGAAACTACAGCACATGGCTTGCCGATTCCGTCTGGGCCACCCACCAAGTCCATCCCAACCTTGCCTTCGTTACCGAACTTCTTTCCAGCCTCAAATCAAATCACGAAGGTTGGGAAAAACGATTCTTCATCCCTAAAATCGGACTTTTCTGGCAAACCGGCCACGATGATGGCATGGAATTCAACATCAACAGCTGACAAACAAAAGACATCCTACGGGGGGCTCCCGCGTTCAGGCCCACCATCAACTCCTACATGTATGCAGATGCAATCGCAATCGCCAAAATTGCAGAGCTTACAAACGACAAAAACACCTCCACCCTATTTCGCACCAAAGCAGAGGGCATCAAGGATAATCTGCAAAAACAACTTTGGGACCCTAAACGAAAATTCTTCTTCCCACTTTCCCAACGAGAAGAAGAAGCCGATGGATTCAAAACTAATGCCCTTACACTCACCTACCAATCAGGAAAATACGCAGGAAGCGAATATGGCAGGGAACTCATCGGGTATGTTCCTTGGCAATTCAACCTGCCCGATGCCAACAAAGGCTATGAAGAATCATGGAAAAAGCTGTTACAGCCGGATGGATTCAAAGCCCCTTTCGGCCCCAGCACAGTTGAACGAAATGACCCCATGTTCCTTCTAAAAAAATCTTGCTGCTGGTGGAGTGGCCAATCATGGCCCTATGCAACAAGCCAAACCCTCAAAGCAATGGCAAACCTACTGCAAAACTATCCCCAAACCATCGTCAACTCATCAGATTACTTTGAACTTTTCAAAACCTTTTCCAAAACCCATCGAAAAAATGGTGTGCCCTACCTAGCTGAAGCCTGTAACCCCGATACCGGTTCTTTCGAAGGTCATGATGGCTACAACCATTCCGAGCACTATTTTCACTCTTCATACAACGATCTTCTGATCACCGGCTTGGTTGGCATCGTCCCCCGGGATGACAACACCCTCGAAGTCAAACCGCTAGCTCCCACATCTTGGCCTTACTTCGCCCTTTCGGATGTACCGTACAAAGATCATCTTATTAGTATTATTTGGGACAAAGATGGTAGCAGGTACAACAAAGGCAAAGGGCTTAGGCTTTTTGCAAATGGCAAGGAAATCGCCAATAGCCCAGATCTTGGACCCCTTTCTGCAAAACTCCCTCAGCTTGAAAAAAACGCAATCAAATCTAATCTTGTCCCAGTCAATTATGCAGTTAACAACGATGGCGATTATTACCCCAGATTAGCCTCTTCTTTTGTAAACCCTAAAACTCCGATTTCCAAACTTATCGATGGAAACTATTGGTACCATATTTCTCCACCCAACCGCTGGACCTGCGAAGGTTCCCCCAACCCTACCGACTGGGTCTCCATCGATCTGGGCAGCAAACGCAAAGTTCACTCCGTTAAACTTTATCTTCTCGATGATGGCAAAAATGTTTCACCTCCTGCAAAACTCACTCTCGAACAATTGGTTGATAACACCTGGGCACTCATCCCTAACCAAACTCTTTCCACAGGTAAGCCCATGGGAAGGATGGCCAATACAATTACGTTCCCCGAGATGGAACTGACTAAAATTCGAATCACGCTTGCTCACCCTGAAAACGCCAAGGCGGGACTCTCGGAAATTGAAATCTGGGGCGATGCCCTTCTACCAGTCTCAGAACCAATTAACCCGCCAGGCAATATTGCTTTTAATCCGGGCAACCTACCCTTTCCAAAAGCTTCAGCATCTTATGCCGACCGCTTTGGGGGCAAACCCGCCTCTGCAATCGATGGCAAAACAAACTTCCTTCCCTCCCCCACCAACCGCTGGACTAGTTACGAATCGCCAAACTCTTCCGACTGGCTCGAGGTCGATTTTGGTTCAGAAAAGTCCTTCAGCAAGATCGAACTTGGGATCTATGATGATCGCGGAGGAGTCCAACCGCCAACCAATTACGATGTTCAATTCTGGAACGGAACGGAATGGAAAGAAGTCCTGTCTCCCAAAAAACTTCCCGAAAAACCAATCGGCGGGCAGTTTAACCAAATCACTTTCAACCCCGTGAAAGCCAGCAAGGTCAGGGTTGTTTTCACTCACGCAGGCAAAGCCCGCAGCGGCGTCTCCGAAATGCTCATCTGGAATGATTAGAAACCTTCCAATTGTTCTTCAATCAAGTGCTGAAAAACAAGCTCAATATTTTAAAACTGAAAAGCCTGCCAAGATTGTTTTGATGACTTTAAAAAATCGAGAAAAGTATCAATTTTCATACTTTTAAGCAGGGTATTACTTTAAAGGAGCTAGGCAAATTCCCGTTAATAAAAGTGAATAGGCATATTAGTCTATTAATTAATTGCAAAGACAAGTGATTTGCTTAAATGCAAATGAATTGAAAATGTCTTACCTTCTTAATTTTTTTTGGTTATACTAAAAATCTTGCTTGATTGTTTTTAGGCGAATCCACACCATGAAAAATTTCTTCATTAAACTCACCTTAGTTGCATTTGCATGGATCATGATGGCTGATTGGTTCACTTCGGTTTCGATTGGCGAAGAACCATCTAATTCCGTTGTTATGGATTCCAAACACAGGCAAATCCTTGATATGTATTGCCTGAAATGCCACGATGAGCGAAATCAAAAGGGGAAATTTCGTCTCGATAACCTTCCCTACAAAATAAGTGAGATAGAAACCGCAGAGCGCTGGCAAAAAGTATTAAATGCGATCAATTCCGGCGAAATGCCACCCGAAAATCAAAAACAATTGCCTTCAGTCGTAAAGACTGATTTTCTAGACGACCTATCCAAAGCTATGGTTCTTGCAAGAAAAAGCCTTACTGACCAGAAGGGCATTATTACCATGAGGCGACTTAATCGCCGCGAATACAAAAACACCCTTAAAGAGCTACTAGGTGTGGAAATTAATGTCAGTGAACTTCCAGGTGACACGGGAACTGGTGGTTTTGACACCGCAGGCCAAAATTTATTCATGTCAGGGAACCAATTTGAACAATATCAGGCCCTTGGTCGTGAAGCCATTGAAGAGGCTTTTCTTTGGCAAAAATCTGCTGGTGAACAAAGAAATTTACGCTATGAATCTGAGGATTCCTTGAAACGGATACAAAAAAAATACCAAGACACATTAGATGAACTGGAAAGGGCCAAAAGTTGGGCAAAAGCTGTCGATAGTGCTGCCTCTCGTCCCGAAAATTCAGAGGTCGTAGAAAAGCTGCGCAAAGATTCAAAAAACGATGCAACATTCCGGCGTTCCTGGGGATTGATAAAAGGGGCCCCTGCTCCAGAGGAATATGGTTTTCGCACTGTTGAGAACAATGCGGACAAAGCAAATGGCGCCCTGAATTACGAAACCAAGCAGGGCAGCGGGTACATGAGACCCTACCATGAAAATTATCTTCGCCAAAAACACCTTGATACCGGAGCATACCTAACCATTATGGCGGGCGATTACGGAAACGACTTCGTAAGCCTCCAAGTTCCCTATGGTTGGCCTGTTGGAAATTATATGGTAAGAATCCGAATCGGTGCGATTGAAAACTCTCCCTTGGAACGACGGTTTATAGAATTTGGAATCCATCCTAGGAACGGACAGGTGATGAGCACCCACCAGGTGACAGGCACTATTGGCAAGCCCCAGATTATTGAGATTCCGCTTAAAATTACCAAGGAACATTTCACCCGAGACAATCGCACCTTGTTTATCCGAGAAAAAGGCAGCAATGATCACTACTTGCAGACAAGGCAGATTTTCAATTCCGGCAAATCAAAAAATGGGATTGGACCAGAGCTTGCCCTATGGGTGGACTGGATGGAAATCGAACGGA
>DBCB01000311.1:0-8475 GCA_002303765.1 Planctomycetaceae bacterium UBA969 | reverse complement strand
CCAATGCCTGCAAAGTTCCAGATCGGTGATAACCGTCAGTTAAATTCCATATCGGCTCCGGGGCTTTCAAAGGTTCGCTACGAATGCGAAACTGCAAACGAAAAGGTTTCCAAGTATGTGTCCAGCCAAATTCAAGATCGTGATCGGGCCAAAAACTGGGTCAAGGCGGTGGAACAGGCCGCAGCCCGGGCAGAAAATAAAACCATGGTTGAAACAATCAGGAAAAACTCCAAAAATGATGCAATGTTCCGGCGCTCATGGGACAAAATAGCTGGGGCCCCATCACCGGAATCCTTTGGGTTTCAATCCACCGAGAATAATGCTGATAAAGCAAATGCCGCCCTTGCTGAAAACTGGCAAAAATACCACGAATACTATCTGAAACAGCCCAGATTGGACAGTGGCGCCTACCTTGGAACACCCACCATGCACCCTGCGGTAATGGCTCTTGGGTTCCTACAAATGCCAGTTCCAAACGATTGGAAAAGTGGTGACTATATCTTAAGAGTGAAAATTGCAGCCTCCGAAAATGCAAAGCCAGGGCAGCGTTTTCTGGAAGTGGGCTTTCATCCAAGAAACGGAATGGTTAGGGCCGCTTTTGAAGTAACAGGAACTTTTGAAAGTCCACAATTGATAGAAATGCCCTTCAAATTAAACAAGTCACAAACTGACAGTGGAGACCGGACCTTGTTCATCCGTGAAAAAGGCACCTGGGATAACAACGAAGATGGGGGAAGAAAGCGCAGCGAGGCCGTGAAAAGAAATGGAATTGGTCCAGAGGCCGTTCTTTGGATTGATTACATCGAAATTGAAAGAATTAATGACGCTTCGAAATTGATTCCCCCCGGTCTGGAAGCAATTGGCATGATCCTGGATGATAATGCCAAGGCACCTTCTACCGACGAGGTGAAAGCGGCATTTTCACGGTTTGCACGAGAAGCATTTCGAGGCACCGAACCTCCACCAAACTATTTGAATCAACTAACCACGATTTATTCCAACCAGGTAAAATCTGGGTTAAAACCGTCAATCGCCTTCAAGGATACCCTTGCAATTATCTTGGCTTCCCCGATGTTCCTGTATTTGGCGGAACCATCCGCTGACAATCGAAGCCGGCCACTTACGGGATCAGAACTTGCCTCGCGACTTTCCTATTTCCTATGGAGTGCCCCGCCAGACCGGGAATTGCTCGAACTCGGTAAAAATGGCGAGTTAATGAAAGCCAATGTGCTAGCTGAACAAACAAACCGACTTCTAGATGACCCAAGATCGATGGATTTTATCCGTGGTTTTGTTTTTCAATGGTTGGGAATGGATCGGCTGGATTTTTTTGAGGTCAACCGTGTCAAGTATCCACAATTTGACGACAGCACCCGGCTTGCAGCAAAAAATGAGGTGTATGAAACCTTCCAGCATTTATTAATTCACAATGCACCGGTAACCGACCTTTTAAAGTCAAATTATGTGGTGATCAATCACTTACTTGGAGAGTACTATGGAATTCCTGGTGTCACAGGTGACACCTACCGGAAAGTCATGCTTCCAGATGGTTCTCCGCGGGGCGGCCTGCTTGGCATGGCAGCCATCCATGTGATGGGCGGAAACGGAGACCGAACAAGCCCCGTGGAAAGAGGTGCTTGGGTTTTGAGAAAACTTTTAAATGATCCTCCTCCTCCCGCCCCTGCAAATGTACCCCAAATCACGCGCCTTGCAGGAAAAGCTTTAACCACTCGGGAAAGGCTTCTGGCCCATCAGGAAAGCCCCCAATGTGCAAATTGCCACAGAAAGATCGACCCCATTGGTTTTGGGTTGGAAAATTTTGATGCCGTGGGCCAATGGCGCACGGAAGACAGTTATCAGGTCATGGATGAGAATGGGAAACCGATCAAGGGAGCAAATAAAACATGGATCATTGACCCATCCGCCAGTCTTCACAAGGGATCTTCTTTCAGCAATTTTGTCGAGTTGCGGGATATCATTTTTGCAAAAAAAGACGACTTTGCCAAAGGTCTTAGCACAGTACTAATTGAATATGGCATGGGCCGGCCCATCGGTTTCACTGATGATGCCTTGGTCAAGGAAATGATGAATACCGTAAAGTCCCGAAACTATGGATTCAGGGAATTTATACACTCCCTTGTTTCCAGTCGCGAGTTTCACACCAAGTAAGGGTCTAGTTTTATACTGTCGCAGTCGATAATAATTATAATCCTGAGGTACTTTCCATGACACATCGCCGCCACTTTTTACAATCCAGCACCGCATTAATTGCCCTACCCATGCTGGAGTCACTTGGCGTCAGGCGATTTGCCGGGGCGGCCGTTCCAACGATTGCCCCCAAGAGGCTGATTTTCCTAGGGTTCGGCTGGGGCATTACCGAAAAAACCTGGTACCCTGATATCAAAAACCTTGGAAAGGATTATGAACTGCCTGTAGGTCTTAAACCGCTTGAAAGACACAAGTCTGATTTTAGCGTGGTGCAAGGGCTATGGAACAAATATTCCAACGAAGGCCACTGGGGAAGCACCATGTGGCTTACCGGGGCAAACAGATATGCACAACCGGGGCAAAGCTTCCACAATAACATTAGTGCCGACCAAGTGGCTGCTTCTAAACTTGGGCTTAAGACCAGATTTTCTTCCTTACAATTTAATGGTAGCCAAACTGGCGATTTAAGCGGTCATGGCCCGGGTTTGTCCATGGCATGGGATGTGAGTGGAAAGCCTGTCGGAGGGCTAAACGGCCCCATGGCGGCATATCACAAACTTTTTGCAAAGGACACAACCCCGATTGATCTGCAAAAAGCTATGCTAACACAAAAACGAAGTGTTTTGGATGCAGTCTTGGATAATGCACGATCCATGCAGAGAGGCTTGGCTAAGAACGACAACGCAAAACTTGAGGAATATTTCCAGGGAATACGGGATATCGAAACCCGGCTAGCAAAGGAAGAACAGTGGATCGGGGTCCCTCAACCCAAATCACCCATACCCGAGCCAAAACCGGGGGTGGATGGGCGCGAAGAAATCAAGCTTATATACGACATCATGATCGCAGCCATGCAGACAGACAGTACAAGGGTAATGACATTTCGCCAGCCTGTGAACACCCTGCTTACAGCCCTAGGGATCAAGGTCCACCCACACGACATGAGCCATTACCATACTACCCTTGGTGAAAAACTGGACGCATCCCAACGCCGTGACCTTGCTCAAAGCGAATTGCTGGCCGGCTTCCTAGACAAATTGAAAGCGACAAAAGAGACGAACGGCACCAGCCTCTTTGACAATGTCGCCCTTGCATACGGCAGCAACATACGCACCGGGCATGAACTAAGTAACTGCCCCACAATCATCGCTGGGCGTGGTGCCAACCTTAAGCTTGGCCACAACATTGTCGCCCCTAAAGATACTCCTCTTTGCAATGCTTGGCTGGCGATGCTTCATGGCGTTGGCGTTGAATCCGAAAGGCATGGTGACAGCACCGGCGTATTGAAGGAAATCATTGCCTAAGGTTTTCACCGCTTCAAAACCTTATTGCCAGATTTGTTAAGGCGATTTTCCCAACGCCCAAATCGAACCAATAATACAGGAAACGCAATATCCAAATGACCCGTTTTTTCTGCTGAGCGGCTTGGGAAAAAGAGCATCCCTAAGCAATGCCGAAATGGATGGCATCATCTATGGTAAACGGCAATTCCTTAGACACCAGCGACTTCTACGCCATTCTAATCAAAAGCGACAATGCCCACGAGGAAGCTGATTGTTCTGAACTCCATTTCTTTAATTTTCCAAAGTTATTGGCCCATCAACCCTATGCTTTTCGCATTATATTAAGGTAGGTATTTACTAACACAGTTTCTTGAATGAGTCTTTAAAGCATGGCCCAAAACACCCAAGACGAGGAAGTCCTTTCTGATCTTCTTCTTTATTGGGAAGAGGAATTCGAAAAAGGTCTCTCCATTTCTCCAGAAGAATTATGCAAAGAATACCCCCACCTTCTTACCCAAGTAAAAAAAGGAATCAAAGCATTACGCGCTTCTATCTGGAACGAACCCATCGACACTGATACCTCTGAACCCATTACTGAAATTTTCGAATTCTTAACACTTCAATCCGTAATTAAAGATCGTTTCCGCATTGATTTAATACTCGGCACAGGCGGGCATGGCATCGTTTATAAGGCTTGGGATCTGAAACTCCATCGCTTCGTTGCAATTAAGTCCGCTAAAAAATTCGGCGCACTTCCTGAACAGAAAAAGCTCGAGCTACTCGAAGAAGCAAGAAAAATAGGCAACCTCAAACACTTGGGCATCTTACCCCTCTACGATGTTCTTGACTTAAATTCCACTTTCCTAATGATTTCTGAATTCGTGGAAGCAGGCGACCTCACCAATGCCATTAACACTAAAAATCTAACCTTAATACAAAAAATCACCATCCTTCATAAAATCGCACTCGCATTGCATCATGCCCACGAGAATGGCATCATCCACCGTGATCTCAAATGCTCGAATATTCTATTGGCCGATGAACTCCAACCAAAAATCTGCGACTTTGGTAACGCATTTGACCAAAACAATATTAATCTAGAATCGAAAATTGGTTCCATCCATTACGCCTCACCCGAACAAATAATGGAATCCCCTCCAAATATCTCGTCTGATATCTGGAGCTTTGGCATCATCCTTTATAACCTCACGTCAGGTAAGCTCCCCTTCAACGCTGATTCCCCTCAGGAATTAATTCAGCAGATAATGCATCAACCCACGCCCTCTTTAAAGCTGATGAACCCAAAGATTCCCAAAAGGCTCGACCGCATTCTTCTTTCTTGCCTACAAAAAGATCCGAGCAAACGATATTCCTCTGCAGCTACTCTTGCACTCGATTTAGAATCGCTACTCAATTCCATAAATAAAAATGTTCACCGCAAAAAAACTATGCTGCTTTCGCTCTTTTCCTTTTCTTTCATTGCACTAGGCTTAACTACTTATTGGTACACCTTCCTGCTTAAATCACCCATGGGGATGGACATTGTCCGGGCAAAACCCTCTAGATCTCTTGCACCGCAAAACCTAGCTATTCTGAATTCCCAACTCAATCTAATTGCATTCTGGACCAACCCTAAAAAGAATTGTTGGTCTCAACCACGTGAAGGATTATTTCTGGGAGACGGTGTCGGCAACCTTTCCTTTAAGGAACCTTTGCCTTTAAACTTCACCCTGCAATTTGATCTGAAAGTGATTAACGGCCTTCGAGCACGATTGATCTTGAACAACAATACCGAGGATAAGTCCGAACGAAAATTACTTCATATAGGGAACGAAGGATTCACCAGAACCATCGGCCTTTATGGCTATGGTAAAGACCCTTTAATCGACAAGCAAATCCCCTATGAAATCAATCAACTCCTTCATTGCAAGCTAATATTGAAAGATTCCAGCTTCCGATTTTTTGTCGATGACCTTGAGGTTTCCGCGGGCTCCTTTAAATCTTTACATAATTCATCACAAAAATCTTCCTTGATATTACACCTCTCTTCAGGAGATAATTTTTCGCCAGGTACTGTGGAATTTTCTAACTTGAAACTCGATCCTTGACAGATTCTATTACCCTTAGGAGCTTTCTAATGTTTCTTTCGCCCAGAAGCAAAATTCAACACAAAGCCTTCACCCTCATCGAACTTTTGGTGGTGATCGCAATTATTGCAACCCTCATTGGATTGCTACTTCCTGCTATTCAAAAAGTCCGCGAAGCTGTCAGCCGCCTGAAATGCGCAAACAACCTTAAACAGATTGGATTAGCAATCCAAAATTATCATGATGTTTTTAACTCTTTTCCACCAGGAGGAGGCGGGCTGGTAAACCCAATCCCTATTTCCCCAATCCATGGATGGGGCCTTTATATTCTACCCCAACTTGAACAGGAAAACCTTTTCAAGCAATATGATTGGAATCGGAATTGGTATAACACCGCATTGAATACTTCTGGGTTTTCTAATCAACAAGTTGTCCAAAACAAAATTCCAACATTCCAATGCCCCAGCACGCCAAGGGGTGAAACCTTAACCACTTACTCCATAAAAGCCTATTTGCCAGGCATTATTAACGCTTCATCTGGCCCCTCAGATTATTCCCCTTTTGTTGATATTCAAATGAACTTGATAACATGGCTGCTACAAAACAATCTGATTACAGCAGGAACCTTTAACAACACCAATAGATTTGGCGTGCTTCAAGACAGCAAACCTCACCGTATAGGCGAATTAATTGACGGCTCTTCCAATACCGTTATGGTCGGCGAAGATGCTGGTAGACCGGATGTTTACCAATTAGGAAAAAAGACCTCAGGGGTAAACGCCTGCGCTGGGTGGGGCGACAGAGAGAATGTTATCGCTCTTAATGGCATTCGATTAGATCCAACATCAGGCAAAGGATTTGCATGGAATGGCCCTGTCTGCGTAAACGCTGTCAATGGCAACGAAATTTACGCTTTTCATACCGGAGGTGCAAACTCACTATTTGCAGATGCCAGAGTTGTCTTCCTTACAACCAAACTAAACATTGTTACCCTTTGCCAGCTTATATCTTTTAACGATGGCCAAGTGGTAGGAGATTATTAATCATCAAAAGCATTTTATCTCTAATTAACGATTTGGCATAAATGAGTGTTATTAGGTGTCTAAGTCTTCTTCAGTGTCTAAAGGTATTAATCTTCTAGTAAATAAACCTTTTACAATAAATTTAATGGCCCCTGAATGATTTTTTATCGCACTAAAAGGAAGGCAAAGCATTAGATAAAAAATAAAAAGGCGATATTGCATGGCCACACAAAAACGCATCTCCAAAGCCTTCACCCTCATCGAACTTTTGGTGGTAATCGCCATCATTGCGATCCTGATTGGCTTGCTACTTCCTGCTGTACAAAAAGTCCGCGAAGCTGGCAAACGAATGGAATGCAGCAATAATATTAAACAAATGGTTACGGCTTTACACAATTATCATGATATTTTTACGTGTTTTCCTCCTGCAGTTAAAATGATTATTCCAAATAGCCTTCCAGCACCAAATATTTCAGATTCGGGTGATTATCAAAAAAATAATTTTGGTCCAAATTGGCTAGTTTTAATTCTGCCATTCATCGAACAAGAAAACCTGTATAAATCTGTTCAAAGTTCAATTGAAAACTACTATTTGAATGGAAACACAGCATGGCGGACTATTGCTAGTCAAGAAATTAAAGCTTATAAATGCCCTTCTGAATCTTTTGGCTCTACTCCATTTAAAGACAAAGATGGCATATTACCCGGAAACTGGGCAAGGGGCAATTATGGAGCAAATGCAGGTCCCGGCATGTTTCACGCAAGATTTTTACTTGGAAATAATAGTCTCCAATTAATGGGCAGAGTATTTACAGAAAGTCCAGGATTGATAACCCAAGTAAATGATTACTTACAAGTCCCTTCCAGTCCAAGAGGTGTGATGTCAATAAACTCAAACACATCGATTAACAGAATCACTGACGGTACATCAAACACTGTTTTAATTGACGAATTAAGAACAGGAACAATTGGAACCGACTTAAGAGGAACATGGGCCTTGGGGCAAGTTGGGGCAAGTATTCTTGCTGGGGCAGGAAGAGGTGATAGCCCTGGACCAAATATTTCCACAAGCATCATGGACGATATAATGAACGGCAATGATGACCCCGCAAAAGGAATGGGTTGCGACACTAGGATTAGGTATTCCCACCAAGTAACAACCAAAAGTTATCACACGGGTGGTGTTATTCTTGGGATTGCTGATGGAAGTATTCGATTTGTTCAAAATCAAATTGAAAGAAAAGTTTATCAGTTAATTCATTCAAGAGACGATGGTTTTCCAAATTGGGATTTTTAATGGTCATACTTTTTTGAAAGCCCTTCGATTGCTTTTTTTAAATTATCCCTAGGGTCTTCTTGAGCCACTTGCAGAATATAAGCCTTGGCGGTACCCGTTTGAATTGAGACAAATGCAATCATAAAAAATGATGCAAGAGTGAAAAACATAGCAATGCTACTTTTCATAAACTGCTCCTAATAGAATAGAAGTTTATTAGTGTGGTTCAATTTTCCAAGCTGACTCAAAAACCGCAAGAAATGGATAATAGATTAGAGTCAGCTATTCATAAAAAGTTCCCAAAAAAGGAACTTTATATTTCCTGAACCAATTCCCAAAGCGCATCCATTTCAGGATATTCTTTTGAGACCTTAACGGGCATCGATTTCACAATTGCGTAGATTAATTTTAAAAGAGGGTAGTATTAGAAAGATTAGGATTAATTTTATATTATTCCTAATCTTTCCGCATTATCACATTAATTTTGAATTCAGAACCGTCTGGTTTTTTAATTTTTCCTGTAAATGTTGGAGGGTTATTTTCTTTCATCAACAATTCCATTATACCACCAATTTTAAGATCAGTATTTTGAATGTTCA
>DBCB01000089.1:14179-14332 GCA_002303765.1 Planctomycetaceae bacterium UBA969 | reverse complement strand
TCCGATCCTATTCGGAAAAGGAGGGATTGCCCTTTTTCTTTCCTGATTGAAGTACCCTTTGGCTTTCAGTTTTTCTTTAAGTTGCCTTAAAAGAAGTTCTTGCTCGCCAACTCCCATAAGTTTTACATCTTCGCCTATGACTTGAAACTCACC
>DBCB01000089.1:0-14025 GCA_002303765.1 Planctomycetaceae bacterium UBA969 | reverse complement strand
CCAGATGCAGGTTTAGAGAGATTTGATATTTCTCCAGCTATCCACAGGGGTGGGAATTGTCCTTCGAGTAAGTCTTTTGCTAAGGTGTTTAGCTGACTTACGGAAATATAAAAGTTGTCTTCTTTGGGGGCATCAATCGGCATTAGTTTGATCCTGCAATCGGAGAGAATGGCAAGCCAAAGGTTTGGGCAACAGCGTTGTTGGTTATTTTGCCCTCGAAAATATTAATACCAGAGGCGATGGCGCGGCTTTTTTCAGCAGCCCCTTCAATCCCCATCTTTGCAAGTTGAAGTACAAAAGGCAGTGTAACATTTGTCAGCGCAAAGGTGCTGGTTCTTCCTACCGCACCGGGCATGTTTGTTACGCAGTAATGAACAATATCGTCAACAATAAATGTTGGTTGGTGGTGAGTAGTAGGCCTCGAAGTTTCTACACACCCACCTTGATCAATTGCAACATCGATAATCACCGCACGGGGGAGCATTAGTTTAAGGTCTTCTCGTTTTACCAAATGAGGGGCTTTCGCTCCGGGAATTAAAATCGCACCAATTAAAAGATCCGCAGTCGCAAGGCTTTGCCTTAGGCTATGCCTATCGCTAAACAAGGTGGTCACATTTTTAGGCATAACATCGTCCAAGTATCTAAGACGGTCTAGGTTGATGTCTAGCAAAGTAACATTTGCACCAAGCCCCGCTGCAACTTTAGCAGCGTTTGCGCCAACAACACCCGCCCCTAAAATAACAACATTCGCAGGTGCCACTCCGGGAACCCCGCCTAACAGTATTCCCCTGCCTTCGAAAGGCCTTTCCAAATATTTTGCACCTTCTTGAATGCTCATTCTGCCTGCGACTTCGCTCATTGGGGTAAGCAGTGGTAGGTGCCCAAATGAATCTTTGATGGTTTCATAAGCAACAGCGGTCGCCCCGCTTTTCATGACTGCTTGGGTTAGTTTCTGATCTGCAGCAAAATGAAAGTAAGTGAAAATAACCTGTGATTTTCGCATCAACGGCCATTCTGCTTCCATGGGTTCTTTGACTTTTACGATAAGGTCTGCCCGTGACCAGATTTCCTCGCGTGTTGCAATTATATTTGAGCCATGCTTGAGGTAATCCTGATCTGAAATACCGCTGCCCAATCCTGCGCCCGTTTGAATTAGGATTTGGTGCCCTGCCCTGCAAAGTTCATCTACCCCGACCGGAGTTAGAGCAACCCTGTACTCGTGGTTTTTTATTTCTGCGGGGACACCGACAATAAGTTTTTTCTCGGTCATATCGGGTTTCCTGCTTCCACGCTGTTTGCCTAAAAAGCTTGATTAATAAAGAACGAAGAAATTCTATAAGTAATCAGGCTGTAAAGTGTTAGTTTTATCCTATATAAAAACTATCCAAGAGTTATTTTTAACAAATAGGAACGATTCATGCCACCAAGATTGATAAGTGTGATGATCGTTGTGCTATTTATTGTGGTTAATACATCACTTTTTTATGCTGAAATACTTCCCCGAATTCGTTCAGGGCAACCACCCTCATTTTATGTTGATTTGGCGGATGAAGCTGGAAACCTCCGCCCAGTTGTAAACTGGAAAGTGGTTGTGCGTGGTGAAGAGTTTTTGAAACTTCGCACGGGCATTACTTTGGTGGATGGCCAAGAAGATGAATTCTGGTTATGGGCCGAATATACCCAGCCTACTAATACTGCAGTGAAACCCGCACCGGATTTTTTGAACCTAAAGTTGATGCGGAATGAATTTCGTATTCATCGAGATGGCGATATGCTTGGGTTGCAGGCCAAGGTGCAGATAGAATCGATCCGGGGTGTTGATTTTCCTTTGACACTCGAGATTAGTGGAAATGTGGCCAACGGTTTTCTAAGCCCTGAGGTTAAGGTTGATAGCAGCTTGGGTGAACGCACCTTTAAGTTTGAGGCGATGGAGGTCCCTGTTTCTGGAGCGGTATTTCAGCCATTTTTGCCTGTGCATCGCATACTTGGCCTATACCCTGGGCGCACATGGAAGCAGCCTTTCTTTGATCCGTTATCAATGGCTTTTTCTGCAGGGCCTACTCAAGGTGGATTGGATCAGGGCACGGGGTCTGTGATTGCAACGGTCCGCAATCAGCCAGTTGATGTGATGTGGGGAGGCAAAAAAATCCCTTGCCTTGTGATTGATTATAATGGCAGCGACCTCGAGTCAACCGTATGGGTTGGCTTGCAAAACGGCATGGTGATCAGGCAGAAAAACCGATTATCTGAATCGATGGAGTGGGATTTAATTCGTTTAAACTAATTCCTGGATGTTCAATGACTAATATTGACAATACGGTTCCTGCAATCGAAATCCTTGATGTTTGCAAGCAGTATGGCGACAAGCTTGCGGTCGACCATATGGATTTGGTTGTAAAAAAAGGTGAGCTTTTTGCGTTTCTTGGTCCTAATGGGGCTGGGAAAACCACGACCATCAAGATGTTATGTGGTTTGCTTTTTCCAAGTTCGGGGTCGATTAAAATTTGCGGGTATGATCTTAAAACTCAGGGTGATCAAGCTAGGCGCCTTATAAGTTATGTCCCCGACCTTCCTTTTCTTTATGAAAAACTTACGGGTAGAGAGTTTTTAGAATTCATCGGCGATGTCTACGGTATGCAGCGCGATCTGATTGCTCAAAAAATAGTTGAGGTTAACAAGTTGTTTGGCCTAGAAGATTTTATTGATGATTTAACCGAAAGATATTCGCATGGAATGAGGCAGCGTATGGTATTTGCTTCGGCTTTGCTTCATGAACCTGAGGTTCTGGTAGTTGATGAACCGACTGTTGGGTTAGATCCTAAAAGTGTCCGGAAGCTTAAGGATGTGCTTAGAAATCAGGCAGATCAAGGCAAGGCCATTTTTCTATCCTCACATTCTCTCGATATCGTTGAGGAGGTTGCAGATCGTATCGGCATCATTTTTCAGGGGAGATTGGTTGCATGTGGTTCTCTTGAATCTCTTAGAGACCAATCTGAAACTGGGGGTTCGCTTGAAGAGGTCTTCTTGAAAATGACCCATGAGAAATTGGAGCAGGATGAAAAGCTTTAATGAGCATCCTAATTTGAACGAGTTATCTAAGCGCCCAGAACTGGGGGCTTACCCTGCTTCAGGTTTAGCTTTGTTCAAGATGCGAATGCGCACCTTTGCCAATTTATTTTCTGCTCTTAAGGGCGTGTTGCTTATTAGGCCTTTGGTTTTATTGTTTTGTAGTTTCATCATTTGGGGGTTGGTTTTTGGCACCAGCCTCGCAGGATTCAACTTTCTTAAGGCTCAAAAACTTCCTCTGGGTGGTGGCGTTATAGGCCTTTTGTTTGACTTGCTTTTTTTCTCTCTTGGCTCTTTGCTTGTGCTTTCTTCCGGTATGATTTTATATGGCGGTTTGTTTTCTTCTCCTGAAACTAATTTTTTGCTTACGAAGCCCATCAAGGCTGATCGCATTTTTGCTTACCGATTTGTTGAAGCCATTGGTTTTAGCAGTTGGGCTTTTGTGATATTAGGCAGCCCGATTCTTATTGCTTTTGGGGTCGTAGCAGATTCACCAATGCTCTTTTATATCTACCTACCTTTTTTCTTTTTTGGATATGTGCTGATCCCAGGTTCTATTGGGGCGGTACTATGCCTGTTGATTGCAGGGCTTTTGCCAAAAGGTAAAAAGCTGTTCTTTAGTATCTTGGTTGTTGTGTTTGTTTTTCTCGTGCTTTCGGGTATGGGAAGATTTTTTAGCTCTGTTAAAAGGGATGGTATAGATCGTGAGTTTGTTGACGCAACCTTAAGGCAGTTTGAGTTTTCAAGATGGTCGGGCCTACCATCCTATTGGATTTCGCGTGGCCTTCGAGCTGCGGGGCGAGGCGATGTTTCCAAAGCTAACTTTAATCTGCTATTAATTTGGTCGAACGGTATGATGCTTTATCTGGGTGGAGCATTACTTTCAAAGGTGCTTTATCGAAGGGCATTCGACAGGATGATTGCTTTTGGATCAAGCTCTAAGAAATCGAGTAGGACTTTTTTTCTGGATCGATTATTTGAAAAGTCTCTGGGGTTTCTTGGTTCTGCTAGAAGAGCGCTTATCCTTAAGGATTTTCGTGCGTTTCGCAGAGAGCCCAGGCAATGGGTGCAGGTGCTAGTTTTTGGATTTCTGCTTTTTCTATATTTTGGAAGTGTTCGCAGATCCTTTCGTGGTGAAGTGACTTGGCCTTATCAAAATGGCGTTAGCATGCTCAATTTATTTGCTGTTTCGTTGCTTCAATGCACTTATGTTGGAAGATTTGTTTTCCCAATGATTAGTCTTGAAGGCAAAAATTTTTGGATACTTGGCCTAGTCCCTATGCCGCGGGAATCTATTCTCTGGGCTAAGTTTCATTTTGCATTCTGGAGTACCACTCCTATTGCAATTTTATTAGTAATCTTTAGTGATTTTATGTTGAAGATGCCTTTTGATTACCACCTTGTACATATTTGGACAACCTTGGTTGCAAGCCTTGGGATTTGTGCATTGGGTGTTGGTTTAGGGGCATGCCTTCCCAACTTTAAGGAAACCGATCCATCAAAAATTGCTGCTGGCTTTGGGGGCACTCTCAATCTGGTGATCTCGCTTTTTCTTCTCATCCTCTTAATGGGTTTGCTTTCTGGAATCTGGCATTTGAATCATACGGGGGAAAGTTATACTAACCCCTCGTTTACAGGCATTCTTTTTATTATTGCAGGCATTGCCAGCGGGTCGGTGATTGGATTGATGGTGGCTCTCATCCCAATGGCGTTGGGATCGCAAAATCTCCGTTCTAAGGAGTTTTAGTTTAAGCCATTAGTTTTCGCGCAGTTTTGCAAATGTAATCTGTTGCTCGTGCTACTTCATCTGCAGTTGAATACCGCCCTAAGGTCAGGCGCAGCGCCCCTTCAGCTTGGTGTCGTGGGGTGAGCATTGCGCATAAAACAGCGGAATATAATACTTTGCCTTCGTGGCATGCTGACCCCGTTGAAGCTGCGATTTCTGGTGTTTGCTCTAAGATTTCCCAACCTTTGCAACCAAGGATACTGACATTGAGAGTATTTGGCAGGCGTAGCGTTGGGTGGCCATTGAGCACAATTTTATCGCCTAGTTCTTTTTTTAACCCTTGGTAAAGTTGTTCTCTGAGGTTCGTTAGGCGGGTGGATTCCTGGGTCATATTTTCTGTTGCAATTACAGCGGCTTCGCCAAGGCCTGCAATGTAATGTACATTTTCGGTGCCTGCTCTTAGTCCGGATTCGTGTCCTGCACCATGAAGGTAAGGCCCTATTGTTGATCCTTTTCGGATATACAATGCGCCAATTCCTTTTGGTGCATACAGCTTGTGCCCTGCAATGGTAAGAAAATCAACCCCTAGTTGCTTGACATTAAATGGTACTTTTCCTGTGGATTGTGCTGCGTCTGAGTGAAACAAAATGTTCTTGGATCGGGCGATGTCTGCGATTTTCTCGATGGGTTGTAATGTGCCAACTTCGTTATTTGAATGCATGATGCTAATTAGTTTGGTGTTTTTACGAATGGCTTTTTTAATTTCATCTGGATCTACCAAGCCTTGCCGATCCACCCCCACGGTGCTGATTTCAAAACCCATCGATGCAAGATATGCTGCTGGTTTGTAGGTTGCGGGGTGCTCAATCGCGCTTAGGATCATGTGGCCTTTTTTTGCGAACAGTCTTTTTAAAAATCCTGTCAAATCTGACATCATTGTTGCGAGTATTGCTTGATTACTAGCCTCGGTGCCGCCCCCTGTGAATATGATTTCTTCGGGTTCTGCGTTGATGGCTTTTGCAAGCTTTTGCCTGGCAGTTTCCACAATAGTTTTGGCTGCTTTTCCATAGGCGTGGGTGCTTGAAGGGTTCCCAAAATCGTCCCCGTTAAGGGAATCGCAGATTATCTTTGAAACTCTTGGGTCGATGGGGGTTGTAGCATTGTAATCAAGGTAAATTGGCTTCATAAGTGTTCGTAGGTTGTTTAGTTGTTAACGATTATTGTGGTACTTCCTTAAATATAGTCATTATAAACGAAAGAGTTTGGTTATATTTTCTTGAATATCGCTAATTTTGGGTAACATTTAAAGAATAGTGTGGGGAGAGGTTGTTTTTATATCGAGGTGTTTTATGTACAGTGTAATTTTACTTGCTGCTCTTGCAGGCAATTCTGAAACCCCCGCTTGGCATTTGAAAAAAGCATATGCAGTTAATGCATATGGTGGTTATGTGTATCAGCACGGGGTATATGGTGGCGGTTATGGGGCATCGTATAACTATGGCCCGTACTATGATACAGGATTTGGTTACTCATATCGGGGAACTGGTAATGGGGTCTATTATGGGCCTTATTTGAAAAACCCAATGTATTCAACCCCCGCTAGCGTTATTCCAAGAAGCAAACCGATAGATCCGGTGGAGGAAGTGTTACCTGTGCCCAAAGTTGAAGAAAAGAGCCAATCATCTTCTTCAAATCGAGCTAAACTTTTTGTCGAAATCCCTGCGAACTCCAGCTTATTTATTGACGGTAAACCATTTGCTGTTTCTGATGGGTTTGGTACTTTTGTAACTCCAGAACTTGAATCTGGTAAAACTTATTCTTACTTATTGAAAATCGAGACGGATCTTAATGGAACTAAAGTGGTTGATACAAAAAAAGTGGTTCTTAAATCAGGCGATCGCATTACCACAAGTTTTATTGATGGTGATAAGCAAGGTTCCACTGCCAAACTAAAGTAGTAAACGCAGGTTTTTAAATTGAAGAGAGAATCAAGGATGGCTTTTATGCCATCCTTTTTTATTTAGGGCAACAAAGTAATTATGTAAAGAAATAGACCGATCATACCAAGAAATGAAAGCATTCTTACGCCCCAGCGATAGGCTTCAATGCTTATAATTTTCCAGTCATCATGCCGGGTTGCGCTGTAAACTAGGCTGATTACCAAAATCAAAAAAGGTAGATGCCAGTAGTATCCTGCAGCAATAATCGGGGGCATGGCGAGTTCCATCAATCAAATTCCTATATCTATTTGGCTTTTGGTTTTTCTGGGATAAACACGACCGGACCCATAAAAGCATCATAGATGACCATGATATTTAAAACTCCAGCGATCACGGTATAGACCCAACCGAGATCCCACGATCGGTCGCTTCTGTTTTGTAACAAGTTAAGTTCGGTTTCGGGGGGAGTGCGTTGATATTTACCTAGATAAGGATCAAGAGGTGGATCTGATTCTTCATCATATTCGTAGTTTTGGTAAATTGCGGGCCATGCCGATATGCCTATCCAAAACTGCCCTGCGTATTGCATTCGGTAGGCAATACAATTCGGAATTTTAAAATTGAAAGGTAGAGAGATGGAGGGAAGATTTTTTGCTCTCGGGAGGTAAACATTGCTCCATTGACCGAGCATCATTCCGTAATAAAACAACCCATTGACGCAGAAAAAGAAAAGCAGGCCTTTGCCAATACGGCCTTGAAGAATCTGGCCCAACCCTGGAACAAGATAGCTCAATATAGCACCGGGTATTCCGTAGATGCTGTAGTTCACAGGTGCGATTTTCGATTCGGGCAAATTTTCGTCGGTAAGATTCATTTCGAAGGTAGTTCCTGTCCAGCGAATTCTATTGCTAACTTACAACAGGATACACAAATTTATTTCATAGGCCAACCGAAAGAACTGCTTAAATATAAAGCTGCTGCACAAACAAATAATATGATGCCCAAGAATCCCACCGCATCAAGCAGCACTGTTTTTAATTTAGAACGTTTTTTTCTTTCAGTCGGTTCGCTTTTTGAACTGTAATTCAAGGGAGTTGAACCCTTGTTGGTGCCGAAATCTAGTTTCGATTCCAAAGGGATTGTTTTTGGGATTTCAATCGGTTTTTCGATCGGCTGTACAAACGATGGTTTTATTTCTTTTTGTTGTTTTTCGAGTTCTTCTTGGCGTAATTTTTCCCATGATTGGGCTAGAGGCGCCCAAGTTAAAGGCGAGGGCTTCCAGCCTGATGTAGGCTCGGAAGGCGCCTTGGGCTCAGCTTGCACTTCTTCGATTTTAGGAGATGATTCAGGTGCGCTTTGGGGGTATCTGTTAAGTATGGGTTGCGGCGCAGCAGGCTTGAATTCTTCTTTGGGTGATTGGGCGATTACAGGTGCTGTTGCGGTTGGGATGGTGCTGGGTTCAATCGGTTTTGGTGCCCAAGGCGCTTCGCCTGGAGAAAATATCCCCATCGATGAAAAGTCTGGCTCAGTCGATGAAAAGTCTGGCTCAGCTTTTTGAGGAGCTTCACGAGGTAGGTTGGCCTCAGGAAGGTTGAGCATTTTTTGAACCAATACATCGAGTTCATCGAGTTGTTTTCTGGTAAGGTGCAAATTGCTTGTAGGATTATGAGTGTTGGACACGAAAACCTCGGTTAACATATGAGCTTTAAGAAACGGCCTTAAAAGCACATCAGTTGGCTTAATATTGGCACAGGAAATAGCAACAATGTCGGAACGATTCTACACCAGTTTGGAAATAACCTTGGGAACTATGGAGTTGCGGGGCCCCGAGGCTCACCATCTTGCCGTCGTTTCCAGGATTGCCCCAGGCAGCATGATTGCCCTATTTTCCGGTGATGGCAGAGAGTTTTCGGCAGAGGTTCTCGAAGCAAAAAAAAATCGAGTTCTTTTGGATGTTAAATCGGTTGCTGAAGTTTGCCGCGAACCCAAAGTAAAACTCACCATTTATGCATCCATTCCGAAGGCACAGCGATGCGATTTTCTAATCGAAAAACTTACCGAGATAGGCGTTTTTCGTTTTGTTCCACTCGATTGCGAATATTCGGTAGTAAGGGCTAAGCAGATTAATACCGATAAATTGCGCCGCAGTGTTATCGAGGCTAGTAAACAATGCCTTCGAAATAGGTTCATGGAAATTTCGGAGCCAATCACCTTTGCTGAATCGTTGCAAAACATTGACGAAACAGAATTGAATCTGTTTGCAAATCTTGAGGAGAATCCTTCAGGTAAAATTGATCGCGGCCTGTTAGATAAGGTGAATATCTGGATTGGCCCAGAAGGTGGGTTTTCTCCGGCCGAGGTAAAGTTGGCTTTAGAAAAAGGGCTTAAAATTATCTGCGTCGGGAAAACTATTTTAAGAGTGGAAACCGCTGCAGTAGTTTTGGCCGGCCTTGCCATTCAAAGTAGTTTGGGTTAATAGTTGCTGGCTTTTTCGCAATAATCGACCATGGTGGCAACTTCGGTTCGCATATCTTTACGGTGTACAATTCGATCAACAAACCCATGTTGCATTAAAAATTCGCTGGTTTGGAAGCCTTCTGGTAGTTCTAGTCGAACGGTGTTCCAAATTGTGCGCTTACCTGCAAAGCCAATCAGTGCGCCTGGTTCTGCAATAATAATATCGCCCTGAAAGGCAAAACTAGCAGCAACGCCGCCCATCGTGGGGTTGGTTAGGACGCTGATATACAGGCAACCTGCTTGGTGATGCCTGCCAAGGGCTGCAGAAACTTTTGCCATTTGCATCAATGAAAGAATGCCTTCCTGCATGCGTGCTCCGCCACCAGAGCCGCTGACGAAAATCAGTGGAAGTTTTAAACGGGTTGCTTCCTCAGCTGCCCTGCAAAGCTTTTCGCCTACCACAGATCCCATAGAGCCTGCCATGAATGCGAAGTCGGTAATGCCTACTACAACTGGCCTGCCGCGAATAAAGCCCCTGCCTACAGCCGCTGCATCAAGTAGCGAGGTTTTTGCCTGTTCCGATAAAATTCTTTCTTTGTAAGTAATGCGATCCTTAAATCCTAGTGGATCACATGGGCGCAGATCTCGGAACCATTCTTCGAAGCTATCCTCGTCTAATAGTTGATCGATTCGTTCTTTGGTAGGCATATAGAAGTGGTAATCACATTCGGGGCAGATATTGAATTTGTTTTCCGCTTCTTTGCGAAAAATGCTGGCTTTGCAACCTGGGCAGCGAAGCCAAAGGCCTTCGGGAACGCCTCTTTTAGGTCTGCCTGACAATGCGCTTGGCTGGTTTACATCACCCGGATTCATTTGCTATTCCTGCAACTTTGGTTATTCCTTTTGCGATCACTGATTAATATTAATTATAGTCAATTAAGCTTTTTCAGCAAAGATCGTGTCCCAATTCGGGAGATCCTAGTGCAACATCGGGGTAAAATCGAATGAAAAGTTAAAATAAAGCTCACTTTCCTTGTTTTAAAGCTCCTTTTCTAAATATTATGGGTTAATTCCCAAATTCTGCAGATATTGCTCTTCACAGGGCAAACAAATGTCACTAAAGTTATAATGATTATGATATTTGATTGTTTGGGGCTTGTTGGTTTCAATGAAAAGGTTCAATTTTGAATTGTTATTTTCGGGTACAAATGCTGCTTTTTTGGGCGGTTTAGTTGCCTTTTTCCTCTTGTTCTTGGCTATTCAGCCCATCCAGAAACGCGCTGTTTCTACAACTCTCGAACTGCTTCATGTTTCTTTCGATCCCACTCGTGAAGTTATTCATGAAATTAACGAGGCCTTTGCTTTAGATTGGCAAAAATTTAAAGGCGGGAAGGTTAAGATTTTTCAGTCACATGGGGGGTCTGGCAGCCAGGCGCGCTCCATTGCCGATGGTTTGCCTGCAGATGTCGCTTCTTTTGCGCTTTTTACCGATATGGAAGCTATTGCTAAGAAAAAACTGCTCCACTCCGGTTGGGAAAAAACCAAAGGCGTTGTTTCTCCTCCTTGGGGCACTGCGATTGTTTTTCTCGTTCGTAAAGGTAATCCCAAAAAGATTATGGATTGGAATGATTTGGCTCAGCCAGGCATGGGCATTATTACCCCTAATCCAAAGATATCGGGTAATGGTAGATTGGTTTTCCTTAGTGCTTGGGGTTATATGTTGGAAAAGGGGCTCTCGGATTCTGAGGCTCGCGAATTCCTTAAAAACATCTACAAAAATGTTCCCGTGATGGATGCCTCTGCTAGGGCTTCTCAAGTTACCTTTTTTCAAAAGAAAATTGGCGATGTTCAGCTATCATTTGAAAGCGAAGCGCTCATGGCTGTCCAGGAATCTGAGGGCCTGCTCGAAATTGTCTACCCCTCCATAAGTATCAAGGTCGATCCCCCAATTGCTGTTGTAGATGTTAATGTAGATTCCAAGGGCACCAGAGATCTTGCTGAAATCTATCTTAACTTTTACTACGGTACAGAAGCTCAGCGTATCATTGCTAAAAATGGCTATCGGCCTTCCGATCCTTCGATTGCCAAAGAATTTGAATCCAAGTTTCCCCCCATGAAACTTTTTGAACTTAGTGTGGTTGGAAATTCGTGGGCTGAAGTGCAGTCGGGTTTTTTTGGTGAGGATGGTATATTCGACCAGGTGTTTAAGGCCATCCGCAATGAAGGCAAACGCTAGTTTTGACAGCCTTTTTTTTAGAGAAGAGTTTGGTGGCTTTTATGAAACCCAGCAAAGGTAGTCCACTTCCGGGCCTTAGTTTAAGCCTTGGGTACTCCGTTACCTACCTTAGCTTGCTCGTACTTATTCCGCTTTCAGCCTGTTTCATCAAAGCAGCATCTCTCTCCCCTGCCGAGTTTTGGAACATCGTCTGGAGCGAAAGAACACGTGCCGCTTATTCCCTTACCTTCACCACGGCTTTTCTTGCTGCACTCATCAACGCTGTTATTGGGTTTCTCGTTGCTTGGGTTCTTGTTCGTTATGAATTTCCCTTTAAGCGATTTGTGGATGCCATGATCGATCTTCCCCTGGCGCTTCCCACTGCAGTTGCAGGCTTGGTTTACTCGAGCCTTTATGTTGAAAGTGGTTGGTTAGGTCAGTATCTGGTGCCTCTTGGAATCAATGCTGCATATACAAAATTCGCTATTGTCTGGGTACTTGTTTTTACTGGATTTCCGTTTGTAGTTCGTACCGTGCAACCCGTGTTGGAAGAGATCGAGCCCGAAGTCGAAGAGGCCGCATCCATTTTGGGTGCCAGTCGCCTTCAAATTTTTCTGCGCATTTTGTTGCCCACGGTTTTTCCTGCGATACTTTCCGGGTTTGCCCAGGCGTTTGCAAGAGGATTGGGCGAGTATGGTTCGGTTATATTTGTTTCTAGTAATATCCCCTACAAAACAGAACTTGCGCCTGTTCTTATCGTAACCCGGCTTGAGGAAATGGCTTTCCCAGAAGCCACCGCCATTGCTACTATCTTGTTGATTGCTTCGTTTCTTCTCCTCGCTTTCATCAACACCATCGAAATCTGGAGCAAGCGCCTTGGCAAATAATCCGACCAACATTGTTCCACTGAAAAAGAAAAGGCCCGAAGATCCTCTTTGGCTTCGATACCTGCTTACCATTCTTGCTTTGGGTGTCGTGACTCTTATCATCGGCATACCTGTATTCCATGTGTTTTTCAGAGCGTTTGAAAAAGGACCCATGGTCTATCTCGATAACCTTTTTGGTAACCCCAACACTAGGCACTCCATTCTCCTCACCCTTTCAATTGCACCAAGGGTTGTTTTTCTTAGCGTTATCTTTGGCGTTGCTGCTGCTTGGGCCATTGCTCGTTTTCGCTTCCCCGGTAGAACCATTCTTCTCACTCTCATGGATTTGCCACTTGCTGTTTCGCCAGTTGTTGCTGGGCTTGTTTTTGTTCTTATGTTTGGCATGCAGGGGTGGATGGGTGATTGGCTTTCAAAGAATAATATGCAAATTCTATTTGGCACCCCTGCCCTGGTGCTTGCAACCTGCTTTGTCACCCTGCCCTATGTTGTTCGCGAACTTATCCCTGTTCTTGAAGCTTATGGCGAAGAAGAAGAACTTGCTGCGGTAAGCTTGGGTGCGAACGGTTGGCAGATGTTCTGGCGCATTACCCTGCCCAACATTCGCCTTGCGCTTGTTTATGGAATCATTCTTTGCAATGCCCGTGCCATGGGAGAGTTTGGTGCGGTCTATGTTGTTTCGGGAAGGATTTCCGGCTTAAACGATACCATGCCATTGCGTGTTGAAAAGTTGTTTCAGGAATACGATATGCCTGCAGCATTTGCACTTGCTTCGGTACTTACCTTCCTGGCGTTGATCACCCTCGGGGTTAAAACTTATCTTGAAAAGAATATAGTGCATCAGCAATCCGATGCGGGGGAAAAGTCATGAGCATTTCTGTTAAAAATGTGAGTAAAAAGTTTGGCGGCTTCAGCGCACTTGACAAAGTCAACCTTCATATTCCAGATGGAAACCTAGTCGCATTACTTGGCCCTTCGGGTTCTGGTAAAACAACTTTGCTTCGTATAATTGCTGGCCTTGAAAACGCTGACGAAGGCTCGGTACTTTACCGGGATGAAGAAGTTACCTCCAAATCTGCCAAGGATCGTAATGTTGGTTTTGTCTTTCAGCATTACGCCTTGTTTAGGCATCTAACCGTTTTTGATAACATCGGCTTTGGCCTGAGTGTACGGGGCGTTGCGAAAGATAAAATATCCTTGCGGGTCAAAGAATTACTGCACCTCATCCGGCTTGAAGGGCTTGAAAACAGGTACCCTTCCCAGCTTTCAGGCGGCCAAAGGCAGCGTGTTGCCCTTGCCCGCGCACTTGCCGCCCAGCCTAAAGTACTTTTGCTGGATGAACCCTTTGGCGCTCTCGATGCCAAGGTTCGTTTAGAATTGCGCGAATGGCTCCGCAGGCTTCATGACGAAATTCATGTCACCAGCGTTTTTGTAACTCACGATCAGGAAGAAGCTTTTGCAGTTGCAGATACTGTTGTGGTTATGCGCAGTGGAAAAATCGAACAAATTGGCACCCCAACCGAAGTATTTGAAACCCCTGCCAATGCCTTCGTTATGGATTTTCTCGGGCAGGTTAATGTGTTTGAAGGCATCATTGCAGATGGCTTACCGAAAATAACAGGATATAGTGCTTTGAAAGGGCCGCCCCAAAAAGATTTCTGTTCCAATACTATTTATGTAAGGCCCTACGAGCTTGATATAGAAATCTCCCCTTCCGCAACAGACTCTCTCCCTGCG
>DBCB01000250.1:10840-16294 GCA_002303765.1 Planctomycetaceae bacterium UBA969 | reverse complement strand
AATTCTTGTGATCAAATAAAAACATGGAGCGGTCAATACAATCGCAATCGGCCCTTTCGTAATCACCCCCAAGGCTGCAAATACCCCTGAAGCAATCCACCATCCCATTTGAAATTCACTTTTTCGAACAGCCAGCACTCCCGCAAATAATGTTCCAAGAATACACATAGCTAACAAGCCATCTAGCACTAGCAACTTGCCCATGATGATAAATCCGGGGCATAGCAATAAAAACAATGTCCCGGCAAACGCTTCCCGCGATCCAACGATTCTTCTTCCAAGTTCATAGGTCAAAATCAATCCAAGGAATAACGCAAGTGCTGGCACCAATCGGGCCTGCCATACTCCCACTCCAAATGTTTGGTAAGTAAACATAGTAAGCCAATAAAGCAAAGGTGGCTTATCGAGATAAGGTTCGCCACCTAATAATGGTACGAGCCATTCATTATTGGCGAGCATCTCGCGTGGGATTTCTGCATAACGAGTTTCATCAGGTTCGAATAATGAAAAATCAAGCCTGCTAAACAAAAGGAGGACAGCAAGAATACATAAAATCAACCGATGTGAAAGCAATCCTTTTTCAGGCGATTGGGTCGCGCAAGTGGGAAAAAGAATTTCACACCAAAGGTGCTTCGTCCAATCGTAAATGTTATTTGGCTTACTGACGCCATCCATGGCTAATCCTCGTTGAATACAAGGATGAATCATGCCAGAAAACAGGGGTAAAGGTCAATGGAAGGCTACGCCTTGCCCGTAAGAATTCTGGTAAGATATCTCAATAATGGCAACTAAAGCTTAAAAGCCTAATCTTATGTGTTTTTTGCAAGTAGAGGCGAAATAATCCCAACCATGCTATTAATGATTGGTAGAATAGTTAAACTAACAAATATTATCGGTTAATTACGGTGCTTAATGCTTCTTCAAACTCAAGATCTTTCCAAATGCTATGGCGATTTTTATGCGCTACGGTCCCTTAATATGCACATCGCGCCAGGCGAGGTCTATGGCCTATTGGGCCCCAATGGCGCAGGGAAATCCACTGCACTTCGCCTTATCATGGGCTTTCTTCAACCCTCCTCGGGCAAAGCCCTAATCGCTAACCACGATTGCTGGGCCGATGGCGTTGCAGCTAGAAAAAAAATCGCATACCTCCCGGGCGAGCTGCGACTCTACGAAAATATGTCAGGTAGGCAATTAGTTAACTTTCTTAGCGGCTTACGCAACAGACCCGTTCGCCCAGACCTAAACAAAATGGCCAGCATTTTTGATATCGACATCGATACCCCCATGGCAAATATGTCTAGCGGCATGAAGCGCAAAGTCGCACTGCTTTTAGTGCTTGATCCCTATGCAGAACTCATCATCATGGATGAACCTACGAATACGCTTGACCCGACCATGCGTACCGCTCTTCTTGATGAAGTTAAAGCTGCCAAAAATCGAGGGCAGGCAGTCTTCTTTTCTTCGCATGTTCTTAGTGAGGTTGAAACCGTTTGCGATCGCATAGGCGTTTTACGCAAAGGCCAATTGGTTCATCAGCAATCGATGAGCGATCTAGCATCTGGCAGGCGCATTCGTTTACGATTGGCGCGCGATACTACCATTCCCGATTTATCTGGGTTGCTTTTAGTTCGCAAAGAAGAAACGCTTTTGCATCTTGAACATAATGGCGGACTCGAACCCCTCATGGGTTGGATCGGCAAACTTGATCTCTTAGAGCTTAGTATCGAACCTTTGGGCCTTGATAGTATTTATCGAAAAATCCATGGAGATGGCGTGTGATTCTCACTCTTGTTCTTAAACTTCTTCGCGATCTCAGGCTGACTTTGTTCGTCACCGCCTCTCTCCTTTGCTTGTTCCAGGTCTTCTGGACCAAAATCATGGAACGCATCATCGCCCAACTTGCGCCCTTCTTTTATGGCATGGCTGGATATTCTGGTATCGATATCAAGCAAGTTGAAAAAGTTGTATTTGACGGCCCTGGAAAACTCATCCGATCCATAATCGGGGGCGAAACCATCGACCTCAATAACGCAATGGATATGTTCACCATCGCCTATGTTCATCCCCTAGTTCAAACCATCATTTGCATCTGGGCAGTAGGAAGAGCAGCGGGCGCTCTCGCAGGCGAAATTGACCGGGGCACCATGGAGCTTCTTCTTTCACAACCCATTGGAAGGGGCACTTTAATTCTTGCCCACCTCATCGTTGATATCATTACTATTCCGCTTATTTGCCTTAGCATGTGGTTTGGTTCTTATGTTGGCTACTGGCTTGTAAACCCCTTAACATTGAAAGAGTACGATAACCTTCCCAAGATCCAAAAGGTGGATATCGAGTTTGGCATTGCAGGGCTGAAAGTAAAAATAAAAGATCCCACATTATCAACAGCAGCAACTGTTCAGACAAAAATGCCACCAGGCGAAGGAAGGCTCGCTTTGCATCCCGAACTTCTAGGCAAAGGACTTCTCGCAACAGGCGGTTTGATTTTCGCTATCACAGGCATCACCATGGCTATTTCCGCAACCGGAAGATTCAGGTTCCGTGTTCTGGGCTATGCTGTTTTTCTTATTCTTATCATGTTCCTCGTTAATGTAATTTCACAAGTATGGGAACCACTCATGCCTTTACGCCCACTCACCATCTTTTATTACTACCAGCCTCAGCAAATGATTCTTGGAAGAGGATGGAGCGTCAATTTCTCGGAGTGGAACCAAGGCGAAGCTTTATTTCAACTCCCCTGTCTTCTCGTTCTTTATGGAGTTGGAACTTTAGGATACCTAATATCTTGGCGCATCTTTGAACGTAGAGATATACCTGCGCCCATTTAAAATGGTACACTTTTAAAACAGCTATTTCATCGAACTCTCATGGTGGTTTACTATGAACAAGGATTTGCGTAACCGTGTTTTGATTTTCTCATCCTTCGCACTCATCGGGCTCGTAACCTTCCTATCCGGGTTCGAATTCCTCTCTGCGCAAGGCTCCGTTCCCAAACCTTCCAACACTTGGATTTTCGATGCCAAGGGAGTTTCCAGCCAAAGGCTCTCTGATAAAGCAGGCAGGTTCTCTGGGAAAACGATTGGCGTGCCCTCCTTCAAGCAAATTGATGCACATAGCTTTTATGAGTTTCATGGCACCGATGGGTTTATTCTTAAAGAAAACGCAACTGGCGCAGAGCCCGGGATGCCTCATGAAAAATTCTCGATCTCTTCTTGGATTCGAATCGATGAAGGCACCACCAACGGAGGCATTATTGGCTGCATCCAAGACAATGGCAATTACGAAAAAGGCTGGGTCCTTGGCTACGATAACGACAAATTCACCTTCACTCTAAGTTCAAACGGTACAGATGATGGCGATGGGAAAATTACCACACTTCGTTCCAAATCCAGTTATCAAAAAGGAAAATGGTTTCACCTAGCTACTTCCTATGATGGTGCTTCCATGCGCATCTTCATCAATGGCAAACTCGAAGGCGAAAATAAGGAACAATCCAAGGCCATCAATTATGCGTCTGCTGCGCCCTTTATCATTGGTAGATACCGGGATGATGATGAAGATTTTGGCTTGGTAGGTGCCATCAAGGAAATTAATCTCTATCAATCGGCTCTGTCAGGAGATCAAATTACAGCCCTTTTCGAAAAAGATGCTGCCCTTGCAAACCTCGCCCCAATCCCTCTTCCAACAGGTTTTGTTATTGCACCTTATTTGCAATTTCCAACAAAAAGCTCCATAACCATCATGTGGGAAACTTCTGCTCCTGCATCTTCAAGAGTAAAGTTTGGCACCAAGCTCCCGTTAGAAATGTCTACCACAAAAGAGGGTGCATCACTTATTCATGAAGTACTTCTAGATAAACTCGAACCTGCAACCAAGTACTTTTACCAAGTTGAAAGCAAATCCGATTTAGGCGGGGTTGCACAATCTGGGATACTAACTTTCCAAACTGCTGTTGTTGATGATGAACCCTTTTCTTTTTGCGTGATAGGCGACACCCAGAAAAATCCAAAAATGACAGGTAAAGTCATGAAGCTTATTTGGGAGCGCAGGCCGCATTTCCTTATGCATGTAGGCGATGTCGTTGATAATGGCCCTGATAAAAAAGAATGGGTCAACGAACTCTTTAAACCCTCCATCGATCTTCTTTGCAGAGTCCCGGTATTCCCTACGATTGGCAATCATGAAAAAAATCATGAGCATTACTACAACTATTTTGCACTACCCAAACCAGAATATTTCTATCGATACAGCTATGGAAATGCAGATTTCTTTGTGCTTGATAGTAACAAATCGCTGCTCCCTCTTACCCAGCAATACGCCTGGCTTGAAAAGGAACTTGCATCCTCCAAAGCTACCTGGAAAATCGTCTACCATCATCATCCCGCATACTCTTCTGATGACAACGATTATGGCGATACCTGGGTGGGCGGCTCCAACCTAGGCGACAAGAACGTCCGATCGATTGTTCATCTCTACGAAAAATATGGTGTGGACATGGTATTCAATGGCCATGTTCATGTTTATGAACGAACCCTTCCAATCAAGGGCGGGAAGGTGGATCGCTTAAAAGGTATCACTTATGTAACCAGCGGAGGCGGAGGCGGCTCGCTCGAAAACTTTGCGCCTACCCCCACTTGGTTCAAAGCCGAAATCAGGTCCGATTATCACTTTTGCCAGATCTCTATCACAGGCAACCGATTTAATCTAAAAGCATTCGACCACGAAGGACGCCTGTTCGATCAGTGGGATAAAGACAAGTAGCATCAACTAAATTAAACCTTACGAAACTTCCAGCACAGGCTTGCCCAACACATTCATCTTGGGGGTGATACCCAAGCCGGGTGCGGTGCTTGCAGACATTTTTCCATCAATTCTTTGAGGCGCTCCATCTGCAATACTTACGGAAACATAGCTATTAAAATCAGTAGCAGAGAACTGAAATTCTGGTGGGGTGCTTTGTGCCAAGTGGGCAATCGCTGCGGTAATAATATCCCCGCCCCAACTATCTTCCAATGTCATTGCAATGCCAAGGGAAACGCAAAGATCGCGTGCCTGTTTCACTTTCGTAAGACCACCAAACTTGCTGATTTTAAGATTCACCACATCCATAGCCAAGTCTGCATTCCCTTTCATAAGCACATCAACCGAATCAATCACTTCATCAAGAATGAAAGGATTGTTCGTATGCCTTCGAATGGAAAGACATTCTTCGTAAGAAAGGCAAGGTTGCTCAATATAAACATCAACATCTTTAACAGCTTTTACAACCCTCATCGCATCGTGCATAAGCCAACCGGTGTTGGCATCTGCAACTAATCTATCACCGGGTTGCAATTTAGCTGCAACAGCCTGAATACGTGCAATATCAACTGCAGCTTCGCCACCAACTTTAAGCTGAAACCGCTTGTAACCTTCTGCCCGATAGCCCGCAACTTTATTGGCCATCGCTTC
>DBCB01000250.1:8582-10772 GCA_002303765.1 Planctomycetaceae bacterium UBA969 | reverse complement strand
CAAAGTGCAAACAGGTTGGTTAGTAACCTTGCCAAGGATATCCCAACAAGCCATATCAATGCCCGATTTTACATAGGCATGGCCTTTAAGCGCTGCATCCATTAGGCGATTTAACTTTTGCAATTCAATTGGATTTTCACCAATCAAATGTCTGCCTAGTTCAACGATACCAGCGCGAACGCCGTTGGCATAAGCAGGAAGATAGAAAGGCCCAAGCGGGCATACTTCGCCATAGCCAATAACGCCTGTGTCGGTTTCAATTTCAACTACGGTCGAATCAAAAACAGAAACGGATTTGCCACCCGACCATTTGTAGCTGCCTTCAACAAGAGGAAGATCGACTTGGTAAGCCCGAATACGCTTGATTTTCATGGTGGTCACTCTTAAAAAAATTGAACATCTGCAATACAAAATAGTAAAACACTTACCGCTTCACTTCCATTACTAATTATTATTAAGCAAATACTTGGTCAGCAAATCGTAAAGGTGTCTGGTCGTGTTCTTTCCTTCATTAATGCTATGGCTTCGATTAGGGTAGGCGAGCATGGTGAATTGTTTGTTATGGCTAATTAGTTCATCAATAAGTGTTTCCATTCCTAGGTAATGACAATTGTCATCGCCTGTGCCATGCACAAGAAGCAGCTTGCCTTTCAATTGATGTGCAAAATTAATAGGCGAACCGTTTTTATAACCCTCTGGATTATCTGCGGGCAGGCCCATGTAGCGTTCTTGATAAATAGTATCGTAATGGCGCTGATTAGGCACGGGCGCAATCGACATACCGGTTTTATAAAGATCAGGATGGCGGAAAATCGCATTGAGAGTCATCGACCCACCACCACTCCAACCCCAGATCGCAATTCTAGAAGCATCCATGTAGGAATGCGTTTTCAAAAGTTCTTTGACAGCATTAGCCTGATCAGAAGATGCAAGGATTCCAACCTGCCTGTAAACACTTTTGCGCCAATCTCTTCCCCTAGGCGCTGGCGTACCCCTGTTATCAATACTCATAACCAAGTATCCATTTTGGGCAAGCATAGCATGCCATAAAAACCGCTTCCCATCCCAGCGATCAAGCACGGTCTGCCCAGCAGGTTCGCCATATACATAAAACAAAACAGGATGCTTTTTTGCAGGATCAAACACCGGTGGTTTGATGCACCAGCCATCTAATTCAACACCTTGATCAACCTTTACTCTGAAGAACTCCGTGCCCACTTTCTTGATCGTCTCAAGCTTCTTCTTAAAAGCTGCGTTTTCAGTATAAGTCTTGATCACCTTATGATCAGCAAGATGAATCAAACGGGCGGAAGGTGGGGTGTTGAAATTAGAAAACCGATGAACCGCATGAGTTGCATCAGGGGATATAGAATAAGCATGAGTGCCTTTCATATCCTTAGGGCTTACCAACTCAGGATTTCCACCATTAACGGAAACCCGATAAAGATATCTTTGCGTAGGGTTATCAGGCGAAGCCAAATAGTAAAGCCAGCCGTTCTTTTCATCAACACACTCAATATGAGTGACATCAAAATTGCCTTTGGTGATCTGGGTTATTTTATCCCCACTACGAGAAACCAAATAAGCATGGCACCAGCCATCGCGTTCACTCAGCCAAATAAAATTCTGGTTCTTGTTTATCCAAAGAAACTCATTATCGTTTTCGACCCAAGCCTTATCCGTCTCAATCATAATGGTGTTGCACTTGCCGGTTTTGGGGTCTGCAATCATCACCGTGTTTTTGTTTTGCAATCGATTAAACTGCTGCAGCACAATGCTGGTATCCACCCAATCCATCTTGGCAAGGTAATGATCGCGAGAGTCGCCCGGGATCTGCAAGAAAGTTGTATCGCCTCCCTTGGCACTGACAACGCCAATTTTCGCTGCAGGGTTTTTCTCGCCGGTTTTCGGGTAACCAAAAGTAATCAACTTAGAATAAGGGCCATCCGAACTGCTGGTGATAAGAAAATCTTTGACGCCTTCGGTATCGATTTGCCAATACGCAACAGAATTACTATCAGGGCTCCAACGAAAGCCTTTTCTCAGCCCCAATTCTTCTTCATAAACCCAATCGAAAGTACCATTGATTAATTTTGCAGTGCCATTGGTTGTTAAAGGCGTAATATTAAAATCGATAAGATCTTGAACATAGAGGTTGTTTTTATGAACAAAGCAAACGCGTTTACCATC
>DBCB01000250.1:0-8474 GCA_002303765.1 Planctomycetaceae bacterium UBA969 | reverse complement strand
CCGCCATACTTTCTTGCTATTGGTGTAAATCAGCAACTTAGATCCATTATCCGAGAACTCATAATCTTCGACATTAAGAGGCTTGGTTTCCCCTGAAGGAATCAACCAATGCTCGGGTACAAGGGTTTCTTGAACCCCTGAATTCAAATCATGGGAGACAAGCTTCTGCCCTTTATCACCAGACTCGAGGGAGATGCTCACCGCACCATTTTTACGCCATCTGGTTGCTGGCGCGCTTTCGAGTTCAAATTCTTTAGTGTTGAAAATACGATCAACAGTAAGAATACTGGGATCAACCTTGGCAGCTTGGGCGTAAAGTTCAAATGCAAATAGATCCACTATCAATAAAAGCAAAAAAGAAACTGCAGTAACTCTAAAGGTTTTCATTGTCGACCCTTAATAGAAAATAACAAACTCAGGATGCTGAAATTATTCTAACGAAGGAATCTTTTCCATGCTAACAAGTTAAAATAAAAGTAACACTAACCCCATGAATTGGATCATCTTATTTGGTACGGCCCTGATCATGTAAGTTTCCCTGATGCTTCAATGGGCCATACTTCCACCACGATATCATTTTCATAAACAAGTATTTCACGATGCAAATTGCAGGTGGTGCAAGCATGAGTTGGGATGAAGTGAAGCAACTGGCCTACCTGCCAATCTGGGCATTGATTAATCACACAATGCTCCTCCGCAAGAAAGAAAGGGATTTCGACATCGGGAAAATCCCTGATACCCGGAAGGCCAAACTCACACCCCGCACCTTTCACCCCTACATCAATCACTGCCTTATGAGCTACAGGCCTGCTGATCACCCTAACCAAAACGGAAAGCGCAATTTCAAACTCAGGGATCAGTTTCTTATACTGCTTATCCATGGTGGCATAGGTGCCCGCCTGGATTTCATCAACGCCATCAAGTGCCCCGGTACTATCGTAGGTTGAACTAGAACATCCACTGATGCAAAAAACCTTGTACCCAACAGATTGAATGAGATCACGCGTTTCGATAGCCAACTGCATTGCAGCTTGGGCCCGCAATGTTCTTTCTTCTCGATCAAGCACATTAACCAAATGCCCCTCGTATGCTTGCAAGCCTGCAAACCGAATGTTGGGCAGTTTCACAATATTGCGAACCAATTCCAAAGCGGCATCCCCAGGCTGAACACCACACCTACCCATGCCAATATCCACTTCAACCAACAAGTTCACGGTTGAAGATTCTTCTACCGCTGATTGCGAGATTGCAACCGCATGTTCCATGCAATCAATCGCAACACTTATGCGGGCCCTCTTCGCAAGCTTGGCAAGCCTCTGCGTTTTAATCTTCCCCACCACTTGATTAGCAATCAAAACATCATCAAACCCATGCTCAACAAGCACCTCAGCTTCAGCAAGCTTGGCACAAGTCATACCAACAGCCCCTGCAGCAATTTGCTTCTTGGCCAAAGTAACACACTTGTGGTTTTTAAAATGGGGTCGCAACTTCGAAGAGCGATCCTTGAAGAAAGAAGCCATGCGAAGCAAGTTTCGCTCACACGCCCCTCTATCCAACAATAAAGTTGGAGTTTCAAGCTCCGATAATTTCATTCCGATTCTTTGATCTATTCCGGCCATGGACTTTTCTCCGTTCCTAATGAATACAATACTGCCTTGGAATTGGTATATTCGTGAACAGCTTCTTCAAAGCCCAACTCCGCACCGATTCCGCTCATTTTATAACCATAAACAGGCACATTAGCACGAAGCGCACCCCCGCCATTGATCGCAATCCTCCCCGCCTTCAAGCGCCTTGCAACCCGCAATGCCTTCCCCCCATCATTGGTCCAAACATTGGCCATCAATCCAAAATCACTATCGTTCGCTATCCGGATTGCATCTTCCTCATCTTGATAAGTCATCACGCTGAGAACCGGGCCGAAGACTTCTTCGCGGGCAATAGTCATGTTGGAAGTAACACCATCGAAAATAACAGGCGAATGAAAGCACCCCTCATTTTGCGAAAGAGTAGAATCAGCAAGAACAGATCGAGCACCTTCATTTTTTGCCTGTTCAATGTAATTGATGACAATCTTTTTATGCTGGGCTGTAGCAAGGCAGCCAAGATGATTTTTAGGATCCGTAGGATCACCCTGCCTGAGCGAACCCACCTTTGCAACAATGCGTGCAAGGATTTCATCATGCTGACTAGCATGAACAAGCAATCTCGACCCAGCAACACAAACCTGACCAAGATTAAAAAAGATACCCGTGATCACCCCGTTAACAACATTTTCCAAGTGCGCATCCGGGAAAACAATGCTGGGTGTTTTCCCACCAAGCTCTAAAAGCACACCCTTCATACCAATCTTGGCGGCTTGCAACATTTGCGCCCCGGTCTGATGCCTGCCGGTAAAAGTTATTTTGTCCACGCCCCGGTGTTCAACCAGAGCAGTACCAGTCTCTGCGCCCGTTCCATGAATCACATTAATCACACCCGCAGGAAATCCAACTTCAAGCGCAAGTTTAGCCAGCATCAATGCAGAAAGTGGGGAAACCTCAGAAGGTTTAAGAACCACAGTATTGCCACACGCAAGGATGGGTGCCAACTTGATTGCAGCATTGGTCAACGGAAAGTTCCAAGGCACAATCGCAGCAATAACGCCCATGGGTTCGCGAAACTGCATGGTCACATTATCGGGCAATGTTCCATAACACTTGCCTGCAATCTTATCGGGCAGGCCCGCGTAACTTTCAAAAAGATCTGCAGCACAGGGCACATCAAAACCAAGGGTATCTCGAATGGGCTTGCCCACATTCAAGGTGTCGGTCATTGCTAGATCGTTAAGGTTCTCGCGGATTTTTTCTGCAAGCTTATAGAGCAGCCTGCCCCGTGCCAGGGGATCCATACTGGGCCAGGGCCCCTCATCGAAAGCCTTGCGCGCAGCCTGCACTGCAGCATCAACATCCCGAGCATCTGCAAGGGCAACACTCGCAAGCAATTCGCCGTTAGCTGGATTAATCACATCCCATTTCTTACCCGCAATACCATCAACCCAGTTATTGTTGATAAAAAGCTTATCGGGCCATTTCTTCATCTTCAAACTCCACCTCAATTAATACCGGATTCAAATACTTTTAACCACCTTAACCAAGTTACGAAAACTAGGTGAGGAACCCCCTAAACGATATTTTAATCATTGTGCATTGAATGGGACTTTATTCAAGACAATAAACAACACGACAAAGACTCTCATAAATTGAATTGCAATAAACCTTATAAACCATGATAATCATTCTTCTGCCTGCTTCTTGTCTCTGATTGCTGAATAAAAGGGGATCGCCATGCTTGAAATTTTCGGAGCTGCAAAAACACCGGGTGAAACATTCAATCGCAGAAAGCTGATGCAAGCAGGCGGGCTATCCCTTTTTGGCCTGACCACACCGGGCTTTCTTAAGGCTAAAGAACAAAGTAGCAAACGATATCCAGGCAAAGCCAAATCGGTGATTCTATTCAATCTGCTGGGCGGGCCCAGCCATATGGATATGTTTGACATGAAACCCCAAGCCCCCGCAGAAATTCGTGGGGAATTCAAACCCATCGCAACCTCGCTACCAGGCTTGCAAATCTGCGAACATCTTCCCAATACCGCCAAATGGATGCACAAAACCAGCCTCATCCGAACCATCACCCACAACCACAACTCGCACAATCCTCTGCCCATCCTAACGGGCTATACCGATGGAAACCCTGCTGCTCTTTCACCCGACCCCAATGATCCACCCGATGTGGGTGCTGTTTGCCAATACCTTGGCATTGGCCCCCGCAATGTCCCAGGTGCAGTCTGCCTGCCTTGCTATCCCGGTTGGGGCGAAGGGCACCGCAGGCCAGGCCCCTATGGTGGATTTTTGGGCCGCCAGTATGATCCCGTTTTTTCTTTCTGCGACCCCACCTTTGCCTCTGAACCAAAAATTAAACATTACGACCCCGTCTTGGCTATAGGCGATCCCTTCATGCCGGGCCTTGGTAACGCTGTTGATATGCCCGCCCACCGCTTTGAAAATCGTAAATCCCTCCTCACCCGCCTTGATCTCGCCTACAGAAAACAAGTAGAATCCGCATCGCACATTAATCTCGATCGCCATCAGCAACGAGCCTTCGAACTTTTGACATCGAGCAAAACCCGCGAGGCCTTCGATCTCTCCAAGGAACCCGAAGCACTACGGGAACGATATGGCCGTAATCTTTTTGGTTCCAGCATGCTTGTTGCCCGCAGATTGGTAGAAGCTGGCGTACCCTTCATTAGTGTGCATCAGGAAATATTCAAGCATTACGGCCACTCCTACGACATGCACGAAAATAATTTTGGCATGTTGAAAAACTTCAACCTCCCCATGCTGGACAAACTGCTTCCAGCCCTGCTTCAAGATCTTGAAGAACGCGGCTTGCTCGATTCAACGCTGGTTATTGTAATGGGCGAAATGGGCAGATCCCCTCGAGTCAATGGCAAGGCGGGGCGCGAACACTGGCCCCAATGTGGTTTCAGTTTGTTAGCGGGCGGCGGAACTAAACAAGGCACCGTTTTTGGAACCACCGACAAAGAAGCTGGCTACCCAGTCGACCACCCTGTACGCCCTTGCGATCTCATCGCCACCATTTATCACTTGTTAGGCATCGACCCTCACACACTTATCCACGATAGAATTGGTAGGCCTTTCCCCATCGCCCGTGGAGGAGATCCCGTACAAGGCGTGATTGCGTGATCACCTAGAATTGATCCTGCAATAAATTCAATGCCTGATGATCTCCACTAAATACGCACCACCAAGAAAAATACAACGTACGATGAAAAAGTTATTACTACTTCAATAAGTTTTGTTGTATTCTAGGTTCTGGCATTCATACCTTAAAAATCAACCACTCAAGCGAGAATCAAAAATGAGCCAACCTGTATTCACCTTCGATGTACATCTCGATCTAAGCATGAATGCCCTCGAATGGAATCGCGATCTTCGCTGGTCCATCGAAAAGATCCGTAGGTGGGAATACACCATGAAGGATAAAGTCGACCGTGGGAACAATACCGTAAGCTTCCCAGAAATGCGCAAAGGGCACATAGGGCTATGCGTTGCAACCCAGATTGGCCGTTATTCCCCCTACTTCCACAAACTCGCGGGCTGGAATTCTCCCGAACAAGCCTGGGCTCAAACCCAAGGCCAGTTAGCATGGTATCGTGCCATGGAAGAAGCAGGCGAACTCGTACAAATCCGTAACCTCGCACAACTCAACCAACATCTTGATTCCTGGAAACATGCACCCGCTCCAACAGGCGCAACTCCCTACACTCAAGAATCCCGCAAGCAACCCCAACATCTTCCCATCGGCTATATTCTAAGCCTTGAAGGTGCAGATTCCATCATCACACTCAAACACCTCGAACGAAGCTACGCAGATGGGCTTCGAGCCTTGGGGCCCGCCCACTACGGCCCAGGCAGATACGCTCATGGCACCGATGCCGAGGGTTCTCTTCCAGCCGCGGGCAAAGATCTTCTCAAGGAAATGCAACGCCTAGGGATCATCCTAGATGCCACCCATTTGAATGATGCTTGCTTCTGGGATGCCATGGATATTTATCATGGGCCAGTCTGGGCGAGCCATCAAAACTGCAGGGTGCTTGCGCCCTGGAACCGACAATTTGCAGATGATCAAATCAAAGCAATCGTTGAACGAGGTGGCGTTTTAGGCATGGCTTTTGATGCCATCATGATGGTGCCTGGTTGGGTTCATCTCAAAAGCAAACCTTCTGACTTCCAATTAAAGATAGAACGCATCTGCGATCATATTGACCATATCTGCCAGATTGCTGGCAATGCAAAACATGTCGGTATCGGAACCGATCTCGATGGCGGGTTTGGTAATGAACAAACGCCCATGGATCTCGACACAATTGCAGATTTGCAAACCATCCCAGGCCTGTTGAAAAAACGAGGATATTCCCAACCCGATATCGAAGGAATCATGGCGGGCAACTTCATCAACCTGCTTCGCAAGGCTTGGCAATAAAACTGCTGTCCCCTTAAAAAAGGTGCTTATTATGAAATCATCCTCCTGCATCACGTTGATTCTCATGATATTTTTCATGGGCATTGATGTGCCACATTCTTTTGCCCAACCAACAGTTTCTGAGCCAAAAATCATTGGCCATCGTGGCCTGATGCATGAGGCTCCAGAAAACACCCTTACTGCTTTTTCCACCTGCATTAAACTTCATATCGGAATTGAACTCGATGTCAGGCGAACCAAAGATGGTTCTCTTATCATCCTTCATGACGACACACTAAATCGCACAACCAATGGCAAAGGAAATGTATCTGACATCACCCTTCAAGAATTAAAAAATCTTGATGCTGGTACTTGGTTTCACCCAACATTCAAGAACGAAAAAGTCCCGACGCTCGAAGAGTTTTTCATTCTTCTAAAAACATCAGCCAACAAAAATACCATGGTTGCAATTGATCTTAAAATCACCGATGCCACCCTTGAAAAAGAAATCATTGATCTTGCGAATAAACATCAAGTGCTGCCCCAACTGGTGTTCATAGGCTTAGCCATAAGCGATTTGGAAATTCGTAAGAGGTTAAAACTTGCAGATGCCAGCGCACATGTTGCGATGCTTGCCAACAAATTAGAAAACCTCGAACCCGCCCTAAACGACAATCATTCAGACTGGGTTTATGTGCGCTTCATTCCAACCGCTGAAGAAGTGAAAAAGATCCATAACCGGGGAAAGAAAGTCTTCTTGGTCGGCATGCTGGTGGCAGGGAAAGAACCGAAGAATTGGCAACTAGGCAAAGATGCTGGCATCAATGCCTTGCTTACTGATCACCCTTTTGAATGCAGAAACACTTGGCGCGCAAAAACTAAAAAAGACTAACAATAAACGAACTTACTTCACCACAGGCTTAAGCTCTGCAGTCATTTCAAATAACTCTGCAAGCATTTTGTCTGATGCATTCTTTTCTAAACGATTGGTACCCATCCAGGTTTCATATCCGCCCAATTCATGATGCCTAGGTGTAGGTAGGTAACCATAATAACCATGCGCCAATGAGATCAGCCAACCTCCTTTAATCGGGCTTTTCTTTTTGTATTCCAACCCGATTTCGCAAAACACTTCGCAGGGCATGGTTGCAATCGATCGATCGCCAATCCTCAACACCTGTAAGGGCATCTTTAATTTTTCAGGATACTCCGCCATGGTGGAAATTCGCTGCGCATAAATTGCTGAGAGATTTCCCTTGGCAGGGTCTTTAGTTGGGTCTGCAAGCGTTTGCTTAACCCATTCCATATCGGCAGAATCCGGCCTTCGAAGGCCGATACGTGGCTCGCGAAAGCGTGCGCCAAGTGACACATAAGATTCATACTTCAACTTAGCCACGGAGTCAGCCACCTTGGTTGCAAGATCATTTGCGACAATAGTCATTTGCTCATAGGGTTTTTGTCTGCCTCGTGGGGTTTTAAAATTAATGTTATTGATATCGCCACTGGTACCGTTGGCCATCAATGCGACAAAGGTATTGTTTTGTGGGCTGAGAAGTTCTTTTAACTTTTCGCAATAAACCCCGTAATAATCAGAGGATATATCCCCATTATCTACGCCACCCACATAGTGAAGGGAATAAGAGGAGAACAAGGCGATGGGTTTGCCATTGGGTTCACGAAGAAAAATAAAAGAGGCGGTGGGATCGGTGGGTCCAGCGGGTTCGATTAAATCAGGGCTGCCTGCGCCTGGATTCATTTTCACACGGTCTAATTTCCCAAAGGGATTGAGGGGCATTTTGCCATCCTTCAAAAACCATCTCCGATTAAATACATGCTCAGGGGCTTCAACATCTCCAAATGCAATTTCACTTACCCGTAATTGATCGTTTGCTTTTTTTACCCCATCTGCAATTCTGCGTACCACTAACTTTTGATATTCGTCCAAGGTTTGCTTAATGGATCTTGGGTTCTGCCCCAATACACTTGCAGCAGAATGAGTATGGGTTGCAGAGATCAAAACATTCGCTGCGGGGATTTTGGTTTCCTTTTCGATGATACTTCGCGCTTCATCACTTACGTGCTTCGCTATGCCCAAAAGATCCAAAACAACAATGGCTAATTTCGTCGTGCCATCATCTAGCACCAGGCAACGGGCATTAAGTTGATCATGCACCCTAGTAGAGGGGAAGGGCACAAAACCGCCAATAATTTTGCTTCCTAAGGGCGAGGTAATATCCGAAGTTGCAGCGCCCGCACGAAAGGTTTTCTCTGCAGCAAGTACCGGGATTGAGGTGATTAAAAAAAACAGAATAACAACGAAAATCTTGATGGTACTTGGCTTTGTAGATTTCATAACAGCCTTTAGCAATATTAGTGGCGGGTTAAACTTTAAGTCACTCGTGCATCATAATTCATCGAAGCTGCATGTAAACAAAAAAAGAAACCTCTGC
>DBCB01000366.1 GCA_002303765.1 Planctomycetaceae bacterium UBA969 | reverse complement strand
TTTTTTATGGCCATTGAAGCTGAACTTTGTTGGTTCGAACTTGCCTACGATATCGACCTTGGCTTTCTCTGGAATTTTGCTTTCCATATCTAGGCACCAGAAGGTTGCGTTTACCAATAATCTTCGAACGCCTTCGTTTTCAAGATCTTGGGAAGCGCCCATGGTGGTGGTGAAAACCCGGCCTATTTTGCCTTCGGGGATTTTGTAGGTTTTGGTCCAAGCAATTGGCATCATTGGCTCGTTTACTTTGCCGTTGACTGCCTTATCATCGAACTTCATGCCTTCAAGAACTTGGCCAAACACGACAGCTTGGTAATCCGTTGAGAAGGGAAGGCGCACGCCATAGACATCGGTAGGGCCCCAGATATCGCCATCTTTGATGCCTTTGACGATAGGGTTTTCGCGTTGATTAGGGACGATAATACCCCTGCAGCTTTGTTTGCCGTGGGAGCCATGATGGCTGATCCACATTTCGCCAAGAACTAACTTACCAAAGCCATCGGTCCATTCTTTTTCGGTGCCTTTGTAGCCATTACCATAATGGGCATAGGGGTGATCTTTGGGGAAATTGAAGGCGTGGGTAGCGGTGCGCATTCCGATGACGGGTTTGCCTGTTTTAAGGTAGTCATCGATATGTTTCATTTGAGCGGGTGGAAGCTTGCGGAAGCGGGTTGCGATGATCATGAGGTCGGCTTTGGCAAGGGCTTCGAGGCCTGGGATGTTATCATTGACGGTGGGGGTAATAAGGCCGGTTTTTGGGTCAACAGCGAAAAGAACGGTGCAGTTAAAGCCATGATGCTTGGCGAGGATTTTACCGAGTTGGGGGAGGGCTTCTTCGGAGCGATATTCTTCATCGCCCCCGATTAATACAATATTCTTACCTTTTCCGAGGCCTTCAGAGCCTTTATAGGTGACCCACTGTTCTTCTTGGGCAAATGCGACGCTTGAAATGAACAGCGGAGCAAGAAATAGCGAAAATTTAAATAAATGTTGGAACACGGAGAATCCCTTTCAAATAGGTAGGATTAATGCAAGTCTCATACTATGAATGATGTTAGCGATTAAATAGGGGCTGATAAAGAAGAAAATCCTGATTTGAACAGGGTTAAGGGCTATTGGCTGAATCGTCTTAAATATGCAAGGCATTCTTCTTGCAACGAATGTGAAGAAGATGTGATAATGAATAAGTTGAAGGTTTACAGTCTTATTTGGGGCCAAAAGATGAAAATATGGCACATGGTATCCCTGTTGATTTTGGGCTTAGCGACCAATTGGGTTGTTGGGCAACAAAAGGCCCCGGTCGAGCTTAAGGCACAAGCTGTTCAGATTGCTCCGGGCAAAGCAGATTCGGATCCCAAAACCCCGATTGATGGAACAGATAACTCTGCAGTAAGCTTGCCCCGCGATAACAAAATGAAAAGTAGGATCGAAGCTGCCCAAGATTATATCAAGTCTGGGGATTGGTCGGAAGCTTGCAATGTTCTTCAGAAGCTTCTGGAAATAAAGGAAGATGTATTTGCAGAGATCTCGCGCAACGGTGCTGATGGCAAAACCACTACTGCGCTCGTGAGTGTGCGAACAGAAGCAAACCGTTTGGTTGCATCGCTTCCTGCAAAAGGTTTGGAATTTTACAAACTCACTTTCAATCCAAGTGCAGGGGCATTACTGAAACAAGCAAAGGCCAACAGCGACCCCAATATGCTGGCCCAAGTGATGAAGTTGTATTTGCATACCGATCCCGGTTCCGAGGCTGCACTTCTATTGGGAACTTATCAGCTCGACCGAGGAAACTTCATGGCTGCATCGTTGTGCTATGAAAAGTTGCTCGACCGTGAAGGCAGTGAAAAGCTTTCGCCACGCACCCTTTTTAAAGCTGCATATGCATTCTTTCAGTCGGGTGATACAGCGCGTGGGCAAAAATTATGGGTGATGTTAAGCGCCAAGGGATTGCGCGAATTAAACCTTGATGGAAACGCTACGCCATTGGATGGGCTTAAAGAAGTAGCGATCAAGCAGAATCGTGCGGGCGAGATGGGGGTATTTGATTGGCAGATGTTTGCGGGGAATGTAAAGCGCAATGCCCAGACTCCTGGTGGCACTCCCTTCATGGAACCCAAGTGGAAGATTTCCACTGCGAAGACCAACGAATCTAAAAACGCTTTAAAGCTGTCGGAAAACTACATGGTGCAGCAGCGCCAGCAGGCCATGCTTCCGGGGTTTTTTCCTTTAGCGACAACCATCACCAAGAACGAACAGAAAATCCCTCTGCTTGTTTATCGAAGTTACTGGGGTATTCATGCGGTGCAAGTGCAGACGGGCAAATTGGAGTGGGAGGCTCGCTCCGATTGGGGTATTGATGCTGTCTCACAAGATAAAAAGAAAGAGATTCTCAACCAATGGCTCACCCAGTATGTGAACAACAACTTAAGGCCCGGCATTCTTTTTGAAAACACCTCGCTGGGTTGTTTGTCATCCGATGGCAGGAATGTTTTTTGTGTTGAAGATCTTTCGGTGCCACCCCCGCCTTCTGCAAACCCTTACATGAACATTAATGGTGGTCAGAATAACAATAACAGGGCTCCCAATAAGGAAGTCAACGATGCGATTCTTTTCAGCAAGCTGCAGGCTTATGATTTGGTGACGGGGAAGCTGCGCTGGGAGATTGGCGAACGCGATGAAAAAAGCGAGTTGGGCGATACGCATTTTCTTGGGCCCCCTATTCCTGTAAGTGGTAAGCTTTTTGTACTTACCGAAAAGCAGCAGGAACTTAGACTTGTGACGCTTGACCCTACAACTGGCAAACTGCTGGGTATACAAACTTTGGTTACCACCCGCGATAAGCTAGAGCAGGATGTGGGCAGGCGCACCCAAGCTGCGCACTTATCCTATGGCGAAGGCATTTTAGTTTGCCCCACAAATTCGGGGGCTTTGCTAGGCGTTGATCTTCTTACGGGAAGTCTGGTTTGGGCTTATATGTATCGGGATAAAACCGAAAGCCCAGACAATTCACTCGATCCCAACCGACCTAGGATCAATGGCATGATTGGCCGTAGGGGCAATGGCGCCTTAATGAATCCATCCTTTAATAATCAATGGAAGGTAACTGCGCCTGTCATTCAAGATGGCAAAGTAATCTTCACGGCCCCTGATGCTAGGGCGATTCATTGTGTCAATTTAAGAGATGGCACCAAGGTTTGGACTCAGAATCGGCAGGAAGAAGATCTTTACTTTGGCGGAGTCTATGCAGGGCTGGCAATTGTGGTGGGTCGAAAAACCTGCAGGGGTATTGATATCAACAATGGCAGTACGGTATGGACATTAGAAACCGGCGTACCTTCGGGGCTGGGCGTAGCATCTGAAAACATTTACTACCTGCCCATCAAGGAATCGAATGGTTCGAAAGAGCCCGAGGTTTGCGCAATCGATGTAGCGAGGGGTAAAATATTAGCTCATACAAGATCGCGTAAAAGCGAAATAGCAGGCAATCTCATTTTTCATGAGGGTGCTGTTATTTCTCAGACTACGAGCGATGTTGCAGTTTACCCACAGCTAGCAATCAAGCTCGAGCAGATTGATCTGCTTATCAAGGCCAACCCCAATGACCCCCTGGGCCTTACGGAGCGGGGCGAATTAAGGTTGAACAAAGGTGATTTAAAAGGCGCAATCGAAGATTTGAAAAAAGTACTTGCACAAAGTATCACTCCAGAAATTAAAGACCGGGCCCGCACCAAGTTGTTTGAATCTTTCACCGATTACTTCCAACAGGATTTCAATGCAGCAGAGCCATTCCTTGGGGAATACGAAGCGCTATGCAAAGTAGATATTCGAGTAGGTGCAGAGGAAAAAGAACGGCTTGAGATGGAAGCAGAGGGGCGCAGGCGCAAGACAAACTTCCTTTGTTTGGTTGCGAAGGGTCGCGAAAGCCAGGGCCGTTTAATCGATGCGTTTGATAAGTACCAAGAGTTCGCTGCAACTTCGCAATCTGATGATTTGATTTCTGTTTTGGATGAGCCTTCGGTAAGGGCATCGGGACAGGTTTGGTCGCAGGGTCGCATAGCAGCGATGGTTGCCAAGGCTTCACCTGAAAACAAAAAGCCTCTCGAAGCTAAAATTCAATCCACTTGGGATCAGCTTCAGAAAAAAGGCGCAACGCTTGAAGAGCTTAATAAGTTTGTTGCGTTTTCGGGTTCACTTTTTGATGTAGGCCGGGAAGCACGCTTGAAGCTTGCAGAACGATTGCTGGAAGATACAAGCCCCAATGCAATGTTGCTTGCAGAGCAGGCGTTGCAACCTGTGTTAACTGAAAGCCCTGCGCTTGCAGCCAAGGCGTACGAAATTCTGGGTCGCATTTACACTAATAAAAATTTGCTTGATGATGCGCTCTGGTGTTACAAAAAGCTGGGTAAAGAATATGGTGATGTGGTTATCCGCGATGGCAAGAAAGGCGCTGACTTCCTTAAAGAAGCTAACGCTGACAAAAAATTCGTCGCACTTCTTTCGGAATCCAAGTTGATTCCTGAGGCCCGTAAAATCACCGTTACCGAAGAACGGGGCAACTTCCACCAGCAGACTCAAAGTTATCGGTTTGAACAACCCGATTCTCCTTTGCCTTACTTCCAGCGCAACAGGCTTGCTTTACGATTTGATTACCACGCCCTTAAAATCAACGATACCCTAACGGGTAAAGAAGAATGGTCGATGAACATCACCCGCACCTTGTTTCAAAACCTGGTGTATGGTAACGGCCAACCACACTTGGTGAGATTCCCGCTGCAGGCGCAGGGGCATTTGGTGTTGCTGCCTTTGGGGCATTTGGTTTTTGCGATTGATCCCGTGGGCAAGAAGATCTTGTGGGAAAAGAATCTTTATAACCCGATGGGCTTTTTACCTGGGCAGCCTGCTACTTCGCCTCCGGGTTACAACCAGCTTAATGTTGATCCAGATGGTTCGATCCGGATACTTTACCCCGATGGGTGGGCTCAGCGAATTGGGCTTTCGAACCCGATGACTGCAGGGGTTGCAGCATTGCAAACACGCGATGGCTTGGTTGCGGTTGATCCGCTCACTGGAAAAACTCTTTGGACTAGGTCAGATGTTAATTCGCGCTCGATTCTTTTTGGTGATGGCAAGCATATTTTTGTGGTGGACATGACACCTGAAAACACTCCTTCCGCAACCAGAGCCATCAGGGCCTACGATGGTGTTTCAGTTAAAGTCCCTGATTTTTCTCAGCTCTTTACAAAGCGCGAACGCATCATCGGGGGCAAGCTTTTGCTTAACGAAACCGTTTCAGATGGCCCTTCGAACTTGCGAATTTATGACATCATCACTGGCAAGGATACTTGGAAAGAATCTTTCCCTGCGGGGGCGATGGTATTAAAGTCCGATGAACATCCTGGCCTTACAGGCGTGGTTGAACCCGATGGCAAAGTGCGGGTCTGGCGCATTCCTGAAGGAACCCAAGTTCTTTCCACCAAGCTTGATCCTAAATTTATTGTCAAGGGTGGTGCTGCATTACTCTTGGCCGATAAATCCAACTTTTATGTAGGGTTTAATAATCCTGTGAATGCCAACATCATGCCATGGGGTGGGATTCAAACCAACCTGATGCCGGGCAGTGGCATGAGAGCCCAACCGGTTAATGGCGAGTTTTACGCATTCGAACGAGATACCGGAAAAATGCGATGGCATAACCCGGTTTCGCACCAAATGGTCGTGCTAGAATCTTTCCAAGATCTCCCGATGGTTTTGTTTACTTCACGCATGCACAAAATGGTTGCCAACGGGCCTATTCGTAATGTCATGCAAATTGTTGCTGCCAAAAGTATTGATAAACGCACCGGGAAACTTATCTATGATAACGAAAACATTCCCAACGGCATTCAGTTTCACAATATCAATCTCGACCTTAAAAACGGGAAAATTGAGTTTGTGAACTACCAGTTAAAGATCATTTTCCGCTTTGGGAGTGATGCTGCTGGTATTTCCGTTGAAGATGCGGGTAAAAAGAATTCTTGATTTTGTGTTAGATAGGGTAATCTGGATCGTCTACAACTAAATGGTGTTTCTTTTGTTGCAGGGGCCTTCATTTATTCCAGCAATAAAAGTCATACCCGGGGTAAGAACATGAATTTTAAAACCATGGCTGTTGCATTGCTTCTTGTGGGCATCACTCTGCCCTCTTTGCAAGGCGATGAAATCCCCAAAGAGTACCAAGACGCCATTAAAAAAGGCCTGACTTGGATGTCTCGCAATCAGCATAAAGATGGCCACTGGGAAGCTACTGGTGGGCAATACCCCATCACCATGACAGCCCTTGGCGGCATGACCATGCTCATGGAAGGCAGCACCATTCGCGAAGGCCAGTATCGCGATAACATTCGCAGGGCTGTGGATTTCCTTATGGCCCGTTGTCAGGCTAATGGCATGATTGGCAATCCTAATATCCCCGGTGAAGCTGGCCGTTATATGTATGGCCATGGATTTGGAATGTTGTTTTTAGCTT
>DBCB01000217.1:4026-20193 GCA_002303765.1 Planctomycetaceae bacterium UBA969 | reverse complement strand
TGGTTTTCAGAGGCGTGTCATTGACAAAAGCGCCTAGCCCCTTGGCTGCATGAAACATTTCGTTTCTGGAAGGGTCGTGGACCACGCCAACGACCATCTCGCCTTGATAATAAAGGCCAATAGAGATAGCGTAAAGAGGGAGATCATGAACATAGTTGGTTGTGCCATCGATGGGGTCAACAATCCAAGTGGGGGGCGCGTTGGGGCCTGGGTCTTTCTCGCCCTTCCCATCTTCTTCGCCAAGGAAATCATGATCTGGGAAAAGGTTTTTGAGATGCTCGTAGATGACTTTTTGAGAAGCGGTATCTGCATCAGTGACAAGATCGTAAAGTCCTTTTTCACGAACCGAGAAGTTCTGCCTCATGGAAAGCAGTAGATTAGAGGCTATTTTTGCAGCCTCGCAAGCACCTTTTTTCCATTTCAGCAGATCGCTCATGTGTGTACCTTCCAATGGTAATACGATCATTAAGTAACTAAGTTTAAGATATTGTTTTCTAAAGAGAAGTGCCAACAATTATCATTGAAAAACGAGTTCGAGTTTTTGAATGAATAAGGCCCCCGGTGTTTGAACCGGAGGCCTTGTTTTTGTTCATCCTGTCAATTCTAAAAGAATGACTAGATAAGTTGGGTCTTGCCAGGGACTGCTACAGTCCATTCTGGAAGAACCGTATCTTTGTTGAAGTTTTCAGGCATCAACCGTTGCTTGGAATTCAGGGCTTGTTCCCATGAGATTTCCTTGCCTGTATAAGCCGACATACGGCCAAGAACTGCGGTAAGCGAGCTCTCAGTGACTGTCTTGAGTTCGTTAAGGGGTTTGCCTGCACGAATGCTCTCGATCAAATCGGTATGTTCCTGAACATAAGGATCAACGCCCCTTTGATTCCTAGCAACAACAGGCTTGCCATTGATGGTGTAGGTGTTGACCTGGCAAGAGCCTTTGGTTCCTACCACAGCTTCGGAAACACTGTTGGCACAGTTGCTGATCTGCCTGCACATGGAATGAACATGAACGCCATTCTGGTATTCAAAATCGATCGAAAAGAAATCGAAAATGATGCCATACTTGGGGTCGTTTCGGGTGCGATGGCCCATGCCTACGGCTTTGATAGGATGGCCGCGCAATACCCAGTTCATTACATCGATGTTATGAACATGTTGCTCGACGATATGGTCGCCACACAGGTAGGTGTAGTTATACCAGTTGTTGAGTTGGGCTTCAGCGGGTGTCATGCCTGGTTTTGGATCGCGGGACCAAAGGATACCTTGGTTCCAATAGCAACGGCCACCAACGATGTCGCCAATTGCGCCTTCGTGAAGTTGCTTGATGGTTTCGATGTAAGCCGCTTGATGCCTGCGTTGGGTTCCTGCAACAATACCAAGTCCGCTGGCATTGGCTTCATCGTAAGCAGCCATGCAATCGCGAGCTGTAGGGCCGTCTACGCAAACGGGCTTTTCGGTGAAGATATTTTTCTTGGCCTTAACCGCAGCCATGATGTGGATAGAGCGAAACCCTGGAGGGGTTGCGAGGATGACATAATTGATCTTGGGATCGTTCATGATTTTCTGGTAGGCATCAATTCCAGAATGAACTTTATCATCTGCGATTTCAACTTTGTTGTTAAGTTCTTTAACCTTTGGATCATCCTTGGCAATGCCTTTCAAGCGAGCTTGAAGGCCCTTTGCTTGGGATTCAAAAGCATCTGCGACGGCATGAATGGTGACATTTCGTGCAGAATTCAAGACGTTGTGTGCTGCGCCGCTACCACGACCACCGCAACCAACCACGCCAACGCGGATTTCGTCGCTACCTTGGGCATAAGCGCCTGCGGGAAGAACTGCGTTGAGGGCGATGCCCCCTGCAGCAGCCATGGTGCTGGTCTTGATAAAGTCTCTTCGATCGGAAGCGCCTTGTTTCTTACTCATTTCGGATCTCCAATAGGGGAAAGGACTGAAAATAGAAAGATAAACTCATGAAACTAGAAACGAACTAATCACTTTGTTTGGTTACCTTGGATCGGATGGACAAGAGGTTTTCCTGTTCTTCGACTGGCCTTACAACTCGGAAGCCAACGAATTCCGCGCTGGTAAGCCACCAGATGCTCTGGGGTCGTTGCGGATCAAGCTTGATCCAGGTTTTGTCGGAACCCCTGCGGCCCGAACTTCGAAGGCCTACAGGTTGGTCTGCCCAAGAGCCGCCTCGGGCTACATGCGAAAATCTATTCTGGCTGGGTAATAATACAGGCGCAAGAGTTGCACGATCTTTAGGGAAGGTGCCATAGGAATCTTTTTTGTAATGATCAATACACCATTCTGAAACATTGCCATGCATATCGTACAAGCCCCATGGGTTGGGCTTTTTAAGGGCGACCTTGTGTGTTACTTCTTCAGAATTTGCAGCAAACCAAGCATAATCGCCACTCTTTGCAGGGTCATCTCCGAAAGAGTAGGGGGTTGTGGTGCCAGCTTTGCAGGCATATTCCCACTCAGCTTCTGTAGGCAGTCTGTAATTCTTGCCTGTTTTTCTGCTCAACCAACGGCAATATTCCATTGCGGCATGGTGGGTGATACAAATAACTGGTTGTCCATCGCGGCCGTGGCCAAAAGTTTCGTCCGCATACGGTGGAGTTGGTCGGGTGATTGCATCCACGCCTTTGGGGTCAACATCTTTGCCATCGAGTTTGGGTTGGTCTTCGGTTTTCCAGTATTGGTCGTATTCATCCCAAGTGACTTCGCACTTGCCCATCCAGAAAGATTTTACAGCCACGGGGTGTTGGGGGCCTTCATCTTCGAGGCGGCCTTTTTCTGCATCGGGGCTTCCCATGAGAAATTCTCCACCTTTAAGGGGAATCATTTCGAAAGGAATGTTGGCGGCCCCTATTTTTTCGATGTAGGGTTTGAAGTCTGCTGCGGGTTCTTTTGCAGTTTGTGCTTGTACTGATCTTGAACTGTTGGGTAGGAAAGCAAGACCTCCAGCGAGGAGTGCTCCACCTAAAAACCAAACAGATGCGGATATTTTTTTAAGATTTGTTACACTTGATGACATCTCAACAACCTTTGTCAAATGGAAACCTTAGGAATGAATGTTACCTTGCTTGCATTAATCGCACTGGCCATTCCTTTCCAGTCGAAAAGCGAGCTTACACTTTATCGTTTCAGCCAGCTCCATATGGGAACAAACTGCCAGATAATTCTTTATTCTATGAATAAAGAAGAGGCAAGTCGTGGTGCCAATGCTGCTTTCCTACGCATGAAACAACTCAATGGTATCATGTCGGACTACAATCAGGAAAGTGAATTGAGGCAATTATGTGCAAGATCTGGAACCATGCCGGTTTCGGTGGGAGAAGATCTTTTTAAAGTTCTTACCCGTGCCCATGAGGTTTCTGTACTTTCCAACGGGGCATTTGATGTAACTGTTGGGCCGGTGGTAAAGCTATGGCGCAGAGCCCGAAAAAGCATCCAAATGCCTGATAAAGATGAACTTGAAGCTGCTTTGAAACTGGTTGGTTATCAATCCATGGTGATCGATCCTTTAAAAAAGACAGTCTGGTTGAAAAAAACAGGCATGCTGCTTGATCTTGGAGGCATTGCCAAGGGGTATGCTGCGGATGAATCATTGAATGTGCTTAAAAAAATGGGAATAAGCTCAGCTTTGGTTGCGATGGGTGGCGATGTTGCTTTGGGAGACCCGCCGCCCAATGCTAAGGGCTGGAAAGTAGGAATCGCACCTGTTTTAGAAGAGGGCGATGCAGCAAGCAGGTATATGGTGCTTGCTAATTGCGCTGTTTCCACATCGGGAGATACTGAACAGTATGTTGAGATTGGCGGGAAAAGATATTCGCATTTGGTGAATCCCAAGACGGGGATTGGGCTGACCGAAAGAATTTCTGTTACCATCGTCGCCCCACATGGGATAGACTCGGATTCTCTTACCAAGGTGGTAAGCATTCTCGGGATGGCTAAAGGAATGGAATTCGCAGGTAAAGTACCGGGAATCTCCTGCAGGGTAGTTACCCGAAAAAATGATCTGCTTGAAGTGAAGAAGAGTGAAAACTTCCCTACTGTTCACGAAAATCCCAAACAAGGAAAAGGAAATTAAATCATGGCAATGAATCGCAGGCAGTTTTCAGCGTTGGCAGCGGGCACCCTTTTAACCGGGGTATCTAATGCTGCAGATCCACTTCCTGGCCAAACCAAGAACACCAAGTTTGCAGTGAATGTTGAAATGTGGTGGTCCAAGGAGAAAGAGTTTACCAAAAGGCTCGAGAATGCCGCTGCACTTGGTTTTAAAGCTGTGGAATTTTGGCCTTGGCGCAATAAGAACATTCCTGCAGTGATTGAAACTTGCAAAAAGCATGACATTAGCATTACCCAGTTTACTGCTTGGGGTTTTACTCCCGGTTTGAACGATCCTAAAAATCACTCGAAGTTCTTGGAAGAAATTGAAGCATCTTGCGAAACAGCAAAGAAGCTGGATTGCAAGATGATGACTGTGGTTGGGGGCAATGATATTAAAGATGTAAGTCAGGAAAAGATGCATGAAAATATTATCGAGGGTCTTAAAAAAGCAGCTCCGATTGCTGAAAAGCATGGAATCATGCTGATTCTTGAACCCATGAATATCAAGGTTGATCACAAGGGGCATTGCCTTTATGGAAGTGTTCCAGCAACGAAGATTATTCGTGCGGTGAATAGCCCCAAGGTCAAACTCAATTGGGATCTTTACCACATGTATATAACCGAGGGGAATCTTTTGGAAAACTTGAAGAAGGGCCTCGATTGTGTTGGGTATCTACAAATTGCAGATCACCCGGGCAGAAATGAACCGGGTATTGGCGAAATCAAATTTGCTGAACTTCTCAAGGGAGTCAAGGAACTAGGGTATAAAGATTACATTGGCCTAGAATTAAAGCCCAAGAAGTCAGAGCTTGAGGCAGCGCTTGCTGTTCAAAAAGCGGATAACTGGTAACAAAGAGATTGGGTTTTAGTTAAACAGCTCAGTAATTAAAAAAACGGGGGGCAGTGGCAAAGAAACGGCATTGCCTTCGCACTCCGATTGTTCAACTACAAGCTTGAAGTTTTCGTAATCTTGTAGTTGGATATCATTCATTTTTATGCTGGATTTTGCCCATTGAAGCAAATTGATGGCTGATTGGGTTTCCTTGGGAAGGTGCTTGAAGTTTTTGTCCGAGATTTCGAGTAGGTCATTAGTTTCTTTTTGGATGAAGTAAAAACAGGCTGCAGCTTGGCTAAAAGAGATTTTTCCTTCTTCTAACGCGTCAACCACTTTGTTTTTTGCACTCAGTCTGCCCAAAATAACGACATCTTTTCTATTTAACTGGTCGGTTAGCTTGTTTTCGTCTTCGATCATGGATTCGTAATCAGCAATACTGAATAAATCCCTGAAGAAATCAGCCCAACTTTCGGAACCTGCAAGCGGGGGTGTACCTACCACAATTGTGGATAAGATCAGGGTTGCAATAATCGACCTAGCAGATGAAAACATCAAAGACTTTCGGGAATCAAGCAGAGTAATAGCAACAAGCTATGCTTTTCTGTTTGAAGATTGAATTATCCATTTAAGCTTATTATCGTGGTTTCATAAACATTGAGGCTGTTTTAAAACCACTAACATACTGGTTGGTACACTATACAAAAAAACCTATGACTTATATTCTTAGGCTTCTTAATTATATTTAAACATTCTCATGCCAAATATTCTTTACTGCATTATTATACCTTCACTTCACCAAACTGCAAAGCTTTGTTCGGTGTTAAATTGGAGAAACCATTGTGTGAAAACAAAGAAATATTAGCTATTAAGCTATATATAGCTTAACCTTACGGCGTATTAGTCGGGTTTTGTAGAAGTTTTTTTGTTGATTATTTGGGATTATTAATGAGCAAAGGGAATGAAAATGCCAAAGGATAACTTTGAAATGATACCTTTATTGCCTATTCATACGGAAGATTTGGTAACAATGGCTGATGAAACTGGGTTTTTTAAAGAGCATGAAGTGCAGGCATTAAGAGAAGTGCTGGACGATTATCATGCTGAAAACCATGTCTATGACCATAAAGCTTATTTATTACAGGATAAAGATCAGAAATTAGGATTTGTTTACTATGCCCCAGCACCTATGACCGAGGGAACTTGGCAACTATGGTGGATCGTGGTGCAAAATGACTTGCAGGGCAAGGGGTTGGGCGGGCGAATGCTCAAACAGGTAGAAAAGCATGCTTTAGAACTTGGAGGCAGGGTTTTATTCATTGAAACCTCTTCCCAAGAAAAGTATGACCCTACAAGGAAGTTTTACCTTAAGTATGGCTACTTATTAGAAGCTCGAATGAGGGGTTTCTATGCTGCGGGCGATGATATGATGGTTTATCGTAAGAGTTTGGTACCCGAATAATCTGATTTTTTTTAACACTTTTAAAAAATATTTTGCAGCAATCCCACCTCTATTTCCTTTTAAGTTAGGGTTTGAATTCTTTGTTTTAACAAGGCTGTACTGCTTTGGGCAGGGGGGCCTTTGGTTGACTAGGAAATCCTTGTTTTATAGGGGATTAAGAAAAATAGGAAGTCGCATAATCCCTAGAGGGGGGATAAGCATTAGAGGCTGCGTGCCAAGGCGAGGCAGGGTAAGTGTGGCAGAAGTCGTAGCAAGGTCAAATGGCAGAATCTATCTAACTTGCAAAGATATTTCTAATCTTCACGACCAATTTAACCGATTTAATTATTAACCAAGGCGGAAGAGACATAACCGCTGAAAGTGATTCAAGGCTCCAAGGATGGAGAGTGGATCATGGATGCGGTGAATACTCAACCTTGGTGACTCTTCCTATTTCGGGAAGCCGCGCCTGGAATGATCTCGGGGACGGAGATCATTGTGGATGACGGAATGTTGGTGTGTGCCGACATAAAGGTCTGATTGCCTAATACAAAATGGCCAGGCCGGAGATTCGAAATAGGTAGATGTGGATGCTTTGCCGGGAATATTCCGCATAACCCGGTTTAAGAGACCCAGCCACCCTGTATTGATTTATGGAGAATTTCAAATGAAGAAGGTGTTCACCACCGGCCAGGTCGCGAAGATTTGTAAAGTAGCGCCAAGGACGGTTAGCAAATGGTTCGATTCTGGCAGGCTTCGTGGCTACCGTATTCCTGGTAGTCAGGATCGTCGAATTCCCCGAGAACAGCTTATCCGGTTCCTTAAAGAACATGGTATGCCCCTTGGAGAACTCGAAGAAGAAGGTTGGCACAAGATTCTTCTCATCGGTACTGAGAAAATCTTTACCGATAGAATCAAGGAATTGCTTCCCGAAGATGAAGATTTCAAATATGAAATCGCCAATAGCGGGTTTGAAGCAGGCATTCAAGCAGAAAGCTTTCATCCCGATACCATTGTAATTGACCTTGCAATGGGGCGCAGTGAAGGTCTGCAAATTGCCCAAAACCTTCGCAGAAACATTGCTTATGAATCCACTGTCATCATTGCGATGGCTAGTGAAGATGAAGCAAGCCCAGAAGCTTTGAGTCAGTTTGGTTTTAACGAAGCATTCAAGAAGCCTTTTGATACCGCGCTTCTTTCCGAACGCATTCAAACCATGATTGATGAAAAGCGAGATAATAACTAATAAGAGTAATCCCCAGATTATTCTTCCTATAAGCGAAGCCGTACGGTTTACCTCATCCGAGGAATCCGGACGGCTTCGCTCTTTTTGCACTTCCTTTCATAATTTTTCCAACAATCCTCGCCCCCGGGTGTTTCTAGGTGGGAGAATACCATTAGTCATTTTGGTGGTTTACATTGACATTACCTCCATGGTAGCCTTAATGTTTGCTTTTTTCATGGGTTTGTTCTTGTTTTGGCGGTAGAGTAGATTACTAAGCCTTTCTTAGGAATTGGCGTAAAAGTGCCTAAATAATACAAGAGGTTGACATGGCAAAAAATCAAGGGGCTTGGGGTTTGGAGATGGGAGTCTGCTCGATGAAGGCTATCCGCCTCGAAATGCAGAATGGTTCGCCTGTTGCAACTCATTATGATTTTATTGATCATGCCAAGATTCTTAGTCAGCCTGAAAATCTTCAAGATCAAGACAAAATGATCAAAGAAGCTTTACTGAAGTTTCTTTCACGAAACAAGGTTCGAGGCGATTTGGTCTGTTTGTCTGTTTCAAGCCAGAGCGGTTTGGCCCGCTTTGTCAAATTGCCCCCGGTTGAAGAAAGCAAAATAGCTGAAATTGTACGCTTCGAAGCCAAGCAGCAAATTCCCTTCCCCCTTAATGAGGTGGTTTGGGATTTTCAAAAGCTTGGGTCGGGCATGGTGATTGATGGTCTTGCTTTGGATAGTGAGATCGGACTTTTTGCAATGAAGCGCGATTTCATCAATAAAACGCTTCTGAATTACCGCGATGTAAATATTGATCTTCATGCGGTTCAGATGGCTCCTTTGGCCCTTATTAATTACATTGCTTATGATGTTCTGGGAAAAAATTACAAAGCCGATGGTTCGCCTGCTATTGAATCGGATGATGATGACGCACCTAAAAAAGGCGTTCTGGGTTTGGATATAGGCAATGATATTAGCAATCTGGTGCTAACCGATGGCACCAAAATCATCGAGCAAAGAAGTATCAGTATTGGTGGCAGTAGATTCACCAAGGAAATCGCCAAGGAATTCAAGCTGACTTTCGCGAAGGCTGAGCATTTAAAACGAACGATTGCAAAAGCCACAACCAAGGATGGCCCTGATTTAAAGGCCGTTATCACAGCAGTTAAACCCATCTTCCAAGATTTGGTGGGAGAGTTGCAGCGCTCTCTAACTTATTTTAGTAATCGTCATCGCAATATTGAGTTTGAATATATGCTGGCACTGGGCAACGGTTTTAAGTTGCATGGATTGCAGCGATTTCTGCAGGAAAAATTGGGTGTAGAGCTAAGGAAGCCAGGAAAATTTGAAAGGCTTCAGGGCGATTCGGTCATCAAGGCGACCAACTTCAGTGACAACCTTTTAACCTTTGCTGGTGCTTATGGCCTGGCCTTGCAGGGTTTGAAGCAAGTGCGAATGACCACGAATTTATTGCCTCCTGAAATAGTTGCAGAACGACAACTTAAAATGAAAAGGCCTTGGGCTGTTGCAGCAGCAGCAGCGGTTTTGCTCGGCCTTAGCACCTACTCTTTAAAGAACCATTTGCAAGCCCGTGCTTGGACTGATCCCACGGTCACCAAGTCGATTAAAGATGGTGAACGAATCATCGGCGATGTGAGTAAAGGAAAGAAAAACTTTGAAGATGCCAAGAGTAATGTTGCCAAGGAGGAGTCGAATGTAAAAAGTCTTTTATCAGGGCAGGACGAAAGATTTAATTGGCTTGATCTTTTCACTTATTTGAACGAAGCCATTCCAAGGCAGGATGGTACAAACCTTTCTGAACAACAACGGGCGGCTTATTGGAATGTTGCCCAAAATAGGCCCAGAGGCGAAGTTGCATACAAAGAACTGGTACGCAGGCAAACTTTGTCGCGGGATGAGTTTGGCAACGATGGGTACGAACCAGGTGATACTCTGGGCAAAAATATTGATCAACTTATCGAGTTCAATATCGAATCTGTTGATTGCAAATTTACCGAAAATCTTTCCGGGTTTTGGCAGCAGGTCAAGGGTGGTGGCAAGGCTGAAGAACGTAAGGTTAAGGAAGATGTTCGGCCTATTGACCATTGGGATAAAAGCCCCGATGGTGCTGGTTGGGTTGTCGAATTGCGGGGTTATACCTTTCAGTTAGATCAAAAACGATTTGTGCAGGAAGTCTTACTCGAAAATCTCGTTCGATATGGCATAGTTAAAAATAGCCCTGCGAATAATGCAGAGGCACCTGCAGCAGGTGCGGGGCTTCCAGATTTGGGTCCGGTTGTCAACAGGGTCAGCCATGTTCTTGTCTACAAATACCTGACCAAAAAAACCAATGAACGATCTAACTTTGAAATCATTGGGCAGAGTTATCTTGCAAATGCGATGCGTGCGGGTGGTTTTGGTGAAGGTGGTGGTGCCCAAGGTGGTATGCCTCCAGGTATGATGCCAGGCGGTGGGGAAGGTGGTGGTGCAGGTGCAGGTGGTTCTTCCCGCGACTCTTGGACACCGATTGGCTCCACAGGCGCTTCTGCTTCTGCAGGCGGTTTTGGTAGGGGCGGCATGGGCATGGGCATGGGCGGTGGTCCAGGCGAAACGATGACAGGCCCAGGCGGGGCTGCTTCTACTGCAACTACCACGGGTGCAAAATCCAACCATACCAGAACTGAATTTGTCATTTTCTTTATTTGGAAAGAGCCTACCCCTTCGGATGCCATGCGTGCCACTGCCGGTGAAGGAGCAGACCCCATTGCGGCATCGCCTGCGGATGCAACGGGTGGTGGTGCTGGCTTAACTTCCACAGGGCCTGGTAAAGGGATTCCTCGTGGCGTGATTGATCCCGTTAAGAAAACGAATATCGGGCGACCTAGGGGAGATGCACCGGGTAACAGGCCTCCCTTGAATCAGCCTGCTGCTGTTCCTGTTGTGCCTCCTCCCCAGTAAGGATTTTAGAGTAGGGGTTTTAGATTTAGGTTGAACTGTTTTAATGTTTAGAAGTGAGAATTATCATGGCTAAAGCGAAAATTAAAATTGATATGAAGCAGATCAATAAGTTCCGATTTTGGATCGGGCTTGGGGTTCTTGCTCTTCTTTTGATCGTGCTTTCTTATTTTCAAATTACTGCCATTGGTGGGGAAAAAGAGAAAAAGGCTTATGCTGAAAAACTAAAGGCAGTAAAGGGCCTCAGTGATTTTAAAAATGATAAATTCCTCCCTGCTTGGAATGCTAGAGAAGAAAAGTTAAAAACTCAGCGCGATGAAATCTGGAACAAAGCTTGGCTTCCTCAAAAAGACATGCAAACTTGGTTCAAAAGGGATGATATCTGGGAAAAAAAATATGATTCTAAGTCGGGAAAACTTGTCTGGTCTAAGTTTGATCCTAACATCCCTGAAAAACTGTCCATGAATGCAAATAATGAAGGCAACTGGCGTTATCCTTCCGAACCCATTGATGGTACTACTCTCGATATTTATAAAGATACCCTTTACCTCACCCAATTTCATAACTTCGAAAAAGAATTGGTCGATGCAAGGTTCCCCGTCGAGTTTAACAATGGGTTCGATTCGTTGATGGCACCCATTACTTGGAAGCGTGGTTCTACACCCACTGCAGAAGAAGTTTGGCTGGCTCAAGAATCTTTCTGGGTCAAACGAGAGATTATTCGCGATATTCTTAAAGCGATTCAATCTATTGGCGCCATGACTCCAGATCCCATTGCCATGGATGAAGTTTCTCCCCCCGAAGTAAAAGCTAGGAAAAGGTTTTATAACTCGATCTGGGAAATTGACCTGATGTTTGAAGCTGTTGAGCGTGAAAAGTTTATCAGCCCCAAAAGTAAAATCATGAATGTTCATCAGGATCGGCGCATCATGACGCTTGATAATCCTGTTGCTGGCTCTACCACCGAATTTGTTTTACGGCAAGGTACTACTGTGGTTCCCTTGAAGGTTCAGGGCGAACCCCTGGGCTTCGGGCAGATTCGTGAGTTTCTCAAAGATAAACTTGTTTTACCTTTCAGTTTTGACATCACCAAAGATTTCACCCTTGAGCAAGTCTTCACCTCAAAGAATACACCGATCAAAATGATCAATGCCCTACAACTTGCCAAACCGGGCCATCGGATGGCCAATCTGAAATTGGTTAATCGATCTCCCAATGTTCTAAAGAAGGATACAGGCGGTGCTGAAGAAGCTGCGGAGGGTGGCGGTGCACCTGCTGGTGGGCCTGGTATGCCTCCCGGTGGACCAATGATGGGTGGTGGTGAAGGTGGTATGATGGGGCGTGGCATGGGCGCTGCTTCTGCTGTTAAAGATCCTACTCTTATCAATGGTATTGACCGTGCTATTTACATTCACACCACAGATCAGTGCAGGCATCTTCCCTTCGCAATGTCTTTAATTATTGATCAATCTGCAATGAATGAAGTTTTAGCTTCCCTTGCAAATTCTAAGCTGAGAATTCAACTCACTCAGTTTCATTATCAGCATTATAATGGTTATAAATCTTCGAATTTTATTGCGGGAGCTGCAGGGCCAACAGATGCATCTGCTGAAAATTCGGGCGGACCAGGTAATCCCGGTTTCAGGCCACCTGTTGCAGGCCCCGGTGGTCCCGGTGGTCCCGGTGGTTTTCGACCACCCCCAGGGTCGGGCGGTAGAGGTTCTGAAGATGGCGGCATGCGACCTCCTGGCCCCGGTGGAATGGGTGGTTTTCGGCCTGGTGCTCCTGGCTCTGGTGGGGCAGCAGATGGTTCGGGCGATATCAATATTGTGGAGCTTAATCTTTACGGGATTGCTTCGCTTTTTGAAAGGCCTGGTGCTCCTCCGGTTGCACCTGCTGCAGATGCTTCCAAGTAATTTTTTCAGTGGTTGTTGTCCTTTAAGTAAAGTGTTTGGGAGAGTGAATCATGGCTAAGGTAAAAATTGATTTCAAAGCCCTAGGGCAGGTCATCCTTAACTACTTCAAGGAAAAAGGTGAGAAGGTTGGATTGGGCGTTTGCCTTGCCATCATGCTTCTTTTTGGTGGCTTGGGCCTTTGGGGAAGTATTTCTGCCCCCAGCCCGGTTAAGAACGCCGAGGAAATGAAAAAGCTTGCAGATTCTAAAAGCCAATCTTTTAGAAGTGCCGAACCAGGCGAAAGTGATAATCCCGGGGCTGAAAATAGTTCCACCAAACTTGCTGCTCTCGATAAACTTGATCCTACAGCTTATCGCGGTCGACAAATGTTTTCTGAAAGCGAATTTATCGATGTTAAGCGCAGGCCACCTACAATTTTAACCGTGGATGATGCCAAAGTTTCGCTCGCTCGAGTTGCAGTAAAGAGCTATATGTTCAACAAGGATGGTAAAGGTTTGACTGTAATCAAAGGCGGTGCAACAACAGGCATGGCTGCTGGTGCTGGGGCTGCGGGGAATCCCGCTGGTGCGGGAAACACTGCTACGGCCAATCAGAAAGCTCAGGCGATTCGCCTTTTTGCTGCCAAGAAAAATGCGCCTAAAGCCACTTCTGAGGGTACAAAGTATAGTGATAGGTTGATTGCATATTTGAAAAATCTTGAGTTTAGCGGTAGGAAAATGGCGGAGACATTGAATGTTACCGCAGAAGAATTTGAAAAAATGAAAGGTTCCCATCGACCTGCAGAGCAAGCCTTGCCCTTACGCATGGCGATTGTTAATGCATCTTTTCCTTACAAGGCCCAGTTGGAAGAGTTTCGCAATAAATTAAAGCTCGGTTCATTTGCAGAAGTTTTGGGTGATGCAACTGCCAGTCCGGAAGATCCAAATATAGGTGTAAATGCATTTCGATTTTTAGGGATGAATGTTGAAAGGCGTAAAAAGACTGCGGATGGAAAATGGGAGGAATGGAAACCTTTGGATATCCGTGGTAATTATCTCCCATTTGCGACTTCAACTGATTTCCGCTTTGAACCCGAAGACCCTAGCATTGCTGATTTTATTGTCAATGGATTGATGATGCCTAAGCTGAGGGCATTTGATCCCGAACATTATCCCAAAGTGGATGATGCGGAACTTTCTTTAGTTAAAATCAAGTCTCAGGTTGAGGAATCTGCACGAAAAGATAAAGATAAACTCAAGCAATCGAAGCCCCGAACCAAGCAAGATACCTTTGATGTTTTTTCTCCTGCAGCCGTAGCAACAGGTGCCACTGGCGAAGGCCCGGGCATGGCGCCCGCAGCCTTTAATCCCATTGGAACCGTTGGCGCTGGTGGGTTTGTTCCGGGTTCACCCGCAATGATGCCCGGGTTGGCTCAAGGGCAGGATGTAGAGCCTGCTGTTCATAATCTGGTTCGGTTTATCGATGTGGATATCCAACCTGGTGAATCCTACGAATACCGGGTTCAAATTCGCATGGGTAACCCGAATTATAAACGCACTAAAGATGTTGCATCCCCTTCCTATGCCGATGGTGCAGAACTTGTATCCGAGTGGTCCAAGGTGCCAATTATTTTAAGCTTGCCTGAAGAACAGTCCTGCTACTTGATTGATCAACGCAAGGAAGATGACAAAAGCTTCAAAGGATTGAACAGCGAGGATAGTAAGAGGCAGGTGCCTATGCAGATACACAAGTGGTTTTTAAATACCGGCGCCGCTACCCAAAATCTTTCGGTGGGAGATTGGGCCGTTGCAGAAAGGGTTTCTGTTTTCCGTGGAGAATTTGTAGGCAGGCAGCTTATCGCAAAGATTCCTTTATGGATTTATTTCTTTGAAGGCTTTGGCTTGCTACCTCCGAAAATTGTGAAGGGTGGAAGCCCTGCAACGAAAACAGGCGATGGTATCCTTGTTGATTTTTCACCCGATCGAAAAGATCGTCCTGATTTTCTCTTGGTCGATTTTGAAGGCCCAGAATATACCCATGAACGTGTTAAAAGTACCGGTGCCGATACTAAACCTGTTGTTTCTAAAGTTGAAGATGCTAATCGCATGATCGAGGCCTATATTATCAACCCATTGGGCCAGCTTGAAGTTCACAATATCGTTTCTGATCGCGAAAATGCCTATCGCAAATCCATGCTTGATGCTTACCGTATTAGAGTTAAAAAGGCTGAAGATTTCATGCGTGGTGGCGGCCCTGGAGGCACAACCCCCTTCGGCAGCTAGATCCTTGCTATTCTAAATTGCGCAGTGTTTTATCCTTATAACCTGCGCAGGCCTTTACCGGGAAGAGCCTTCGTTCTTTCTCCGGATAGCAACACCGCTTTGCCATTCACGAACACATGTTCCATTCCAGATGCTGGTTGCTTGCCGGTTTCATACCATGCATTATCCTTGATGGTAGTGGGGTCAAAAACCACAACATCAGCGGCATATCCTGGGTTGCATAGGCCTCTGTCTTTCAACCCGTGCCTTCTTGCACCATGCCAAGATAGTTTTTGAATCGCTTGTTCCAATCCCCACGATTTTGCATCACGGACATGATGGCCCAGGTATCGGGCAAAGCATCCATAACCTCTCGGGTGAGGAAAATCTCCTGTGTAGATGCCATCGCTTCCAGCCATCATTCCTTCATGATTCATAAACGCATCGATATCTTTTTCATCCCGATTTCGATGGGGCACCACGCAACCAACAGCTAGGCCGCATTGCACCAGCGATTGGCAAACAAAAGAGCCAATTGCGGTAGGGCCTTCCGATCCCGTGAGTTTTTTTGCTGCATCTTTCAACGTCAGGCCTTCGAACATTTTCCAATCGGGATGTGCTAGGTAGCTGAGCCTTACATTTTCGAGCGGAATTCTGGGTGCTTCAAACCAAGGTGTAAGTTCTTTGAGGGTTGCTTTGTCCGCAAGCCTTTGAATCGTGGCTGCTCTTCCCCCTTTTTGCATTTCTTGGGGTAGTGCGATCATGCCTAGAATGGTGCTGCCTGCAAGATAGCAATAAAGATCAAAAGTAACATCAACGCCCGATTTTCTTGCTTTGTCGAGGTGAGGTAAAGCAAGTTCCGCCTTGCTGTTGAAATGCGAGATGTGTACCGGAACATTTGCATCTCTTCCTATCTGGTGAACATCATCCATGCTTGCAAGCAATCCCTCGGCATCGTAGCGTTTCATATGGGTTACATAGACTCCACCATATGGTGCCATCGCCTTACAGATTTCGGTAAGCTCTGAAGTGCTGGCATAAAGGCTTGGAATATAATCGAGGCCGCTTGATATGCCAACCGCCCCTTCTTCCATGGATTTTGCAATCAGCCTTTTCATTTGATTCAGTTCAGAACCATCTGGAGGTCGCGTTTCTAGCCCCATCACTTCCATGCGAATGTTGCCATTGGGTATCAGGCAGGCAAGGTTGAGAGCGCAGTTATTGGTTACTAGTTCCAGATATTCATGGATGCTTTGCCAATGTGGTTTCTCTTTCATATCGAGAAACATTTTGCCACAACTGAAACCCGCGGTGTACAGGCACATGTATTCAAGAACTTCCGCTGATGCGGGTGCTGGCGCAACGCCATCCTGCCCCACAACATAGGTAGTAATGCCCTGCCTGATTGCTGCTTCGTGAAAGGGATCTAAAAACGGGATAAGA
>DBCB01000217.1:0-3976 GCA_002303765.1 Planctomycetaceae bacterium UBA969 | reverse complement strand
ACCCAGGCGAAATAACTTTCCCCGTGCAATCTAAAACTTGTTTGGCAGAGGCTTGGGAAAGGTTGCCTACTGCAGCAATTTTATCACCTATCAGGGCGACATCGCCTAGAAACCAAGGGGTTCCAGTGCCATCGATTATTTTGCCGTTCTTCAGAAGAATGTCGAAGTTCATGTTGGGATCATGGGTTTTTGGGGGGAGTGAAATCAGCGATGTAAAGTTGGGCGGGGCTTCTACCATCTCTTGTAGATGTCCACATCATTTTTTTCCCATCTTTGGTAAAAACGGGAAGAATGTCTGCACCCGGTGCAAAGGTGATGCGTTGTTGTTTGCCTGAATCAACATTCATCCAGTAGAGATCGTAGTTTGGTCGCATCATGGTCGAGTGATCCGCAGCAGCGAATAGGATGTGCTTGCTATCAGTGTACCAAAAAGGGCACCATTGAACCCAAGCGAGGTTTTCAGCAAGGGTGCGATCGTTTTTGCCATCAACATCAATCACATGGATTTGGAGAGTGTCTTTTTTCTTGCGATCTGTGCGGAAAATAATCCGTTTGCCATCGGGGGAAAAGAAGGGGCCGCCATTGTAGCAACCGGGCGCATTGGTTAGCTTGCGAACATTTTTCCCATCGCTATCCATAATGTAAAGCTCAAGGTTTTCGGCTCCGCTACGATTACTGCAGAAAACAATCGATTTGCCATCGGGGGAATAACTGGCCTCGGCATCATAGCCCGGCGAATCGGTAAGCCTTTTCATGCCAGAGCCATCTGGGTTGGCTTCGAAAATTTCCATTGCGGGGTCGAAGTCCCATTTGTAGGTTCTGCGTTTGCCCGCTTTTTTTTCTTCATCCCGGAGCTTGTATTCTTCGCCGTAATATTCCTTTGCTTTGGGATCGAGATGGCTGCTGGCAAAAAGAATTTTCTTCCCATCGGGGGAAAAGTAACTGCAGGTGGTTTTGCCTATGCCTGGGCTGACTCGCACGCTCTTCTTGTTTCCAAGATCCATGGTATAGATCTGGTAAAAGGGGTTGCCCGATTCTTTTTCTTCCGCTTGAAAAATGATGCTTTTCGCATCAGGAGAGAAGTAGCCCTCGCCTGCTCTTACAAAGTCCGAAGTTAACTGGGTGATATTCTTCAAATAGGCTTGTTCGCTGGTTTGCCAAGAGTCGGTATCTGCGCCACAAAGAAGACCAAGAATCAGTGCGTACATTTATCAATTCTCCGATGGTTGTGTTATCATTCATTTTTGCAGTTATTATCATTATAATGCCTGAGTGACTTAACTTGAAAGAGGTTTATTCAAAACCTTTTGCTTTGTCTCCTTGGGCAAGCTATAAGAAAAGGTTTGCAGGATTAACTGCAGTTCGTTGCTTTGTTGGCTTTATCATCTGAGGATCGAATGAAAAAACTGAAAATGCGGCGAATCGATCTCAAAGATCAGGCAGGTCAACTCGAACTTGATAATCTCATGTCCGCACTAGGGAATCAAGGCAATGTTGTTTCGCCCAAGGGTCGTGAGCTGACCAAGGCTGTTTTTGGCGAGGCCCTAAGCCCTCTGCAAGTGGTAGAGCGCGTTTGCTCCGATGTTCGTACCAATGGATTGGACTCGGTTCTTCATTACACCAAACAATTTGATAAGGTGGATCTTACCCATGCCAACATCAGGGTTACCCTTGCTGAATTGCGCGAGGCCCACGCCAATGCTCCACCAAAACTGCTAGAAACGGTTAGACGCATCAAGCAGAATATTTATGCTTTTCAAGTTGGCTTAGTTCAACGCGATGCGGTGCAATCTTTGGGAACCCGCGGAGAGCTTCGGCTTCGCTTTCGCCCGATCAAGCGGGTTGGGATTCATGTGCCCGGGGGCGCCGCTGCATACCCTTCCACCTTGCTTATGACTGTGGTGCCTGCCCAAGCTGCAGGTGTCGAAGAGTTGGTCGTGGTTATGCCGCCTACTCCCAATGGCGCTTATTGCAGCGATATGTTGGCTGTTTGCCACGAACTTGGCGTGAACGAGGTTTATCGTGTTGGGGGCGCTCAGGCGATAGCCGCACTTGCCTATGGCGTGCAGGGCATTAACAAAGTGGATATGATTGTGGGCCCGGGAAATATGTTTGTTGCGCTTGCCAAGAAAACAGTCTTCGGGCAGGTTGCGATTGATTGCATTGCTGGCCCCAGCGAGGTGGTGGTGCTGGGTGATGAAACTTCCAACCCCAGATATCTTGCTGCAGAATTGATATCTCAAGCCGAACACTCGCCAGGTTCTAGCCTTCTGGTTACTTGGCGCAAAGAAATTCTAGATGAGGTTGAAAAAGCCCTTAATGATATGCTTTCAACTTTGGAAAGAGGCGATCTTGCAAAGGATTGCCTAGATCAATTTGGCGCCTTTGTGCTTGCCCCAGATCCCATCAGCGCATTTGATTGCGTCAATAAGCTTGCCCCAGAGCATTTGCATATTGCTACTTCTGACCCTGCAAAGCACGCAGATCAAATCGATAATGCGGGTGCAATCTTTCTGGGGCCTTATACTCCCGTTGCAGCAGGTGATTATGCTGCAGGGCCTTCGCATGTGCTGCCCACGGGGGGCACCGCTCGCTTTGCAAGTGGGCTTTGTTCTAACGACTTTTTGCGCAGATCCAGTATTGTTACCTTAACTCGTGAAGGCCTTGAATCTCTGGCGCAGGATATTTGCACCATGGCTGATCGCGAAGGGCTCACAGGGCATAAGGCAAGCGTTCTCGTCAGGTTGGAAAAGTAATATCAGACAAGGTTGTATCATGGCAAAATTGAATCGGGATTCTTTGCGAAAATCAGTGCTTGATATGTCTGCCTATACTCCGGGGGAGCAGCCCCAGGAAGGTTCGATCATCAAGCTTAACACTAATGAAAATCCCTACCCGCCATCTCCAAGGGTAGTTGATGCAATCAAGAATGCCCTAACATCTGATCGGCTTCGAAAGTATCCTGATCCTTTGGGAACTAAGTTTAAGGCCGCTGCGGGGAATGCACTTGGGATCGATCCAGATTCAATTTTAATTGGTAATGGTTCTGATGATATTCTTACAATCTTGACCCGTGCGTTTGTTCCTGAGTCTGGCTTGATGGCTTCTGCAACTCCTAGCTACCTTCTTTACAAAACTCTTGCAGCAATCCAAAACGCCAGAATTGAATTGGTGCCATTCACTGCTACTTGGCAATTACCCCCAGTATGGCCTTTCCCCGAGGCTAATCTTACTTTTCTTGCCAACCCCAACTCGCCTTCTGGCACTATGGTGGAAGCAACCGAGATTGATCGGCTCGCGCAATCCTTGAAGGGGCCTTTGGTCATTGATGAGGCGTATGGAGATTTCGCCCGCCATAATTCCATGGGAAGATTCCAAAACGGCGCACAACCCGAAGGATTAATAATCACTCGCACCATGAGTAAATCTTATGCGTTGGCAGGGATTCGCTTTGGGTTTGCAGTGGCCCATCCTTCTTTGGTTCGCGAACTAATTAAGGTTAAGGATTCATACAACTGCGATGTTCTTAGTCTTGAAGCAGCCACCGCTGCAATTTCTGATCAGGCTTATCTTAAAGAATGCATTGCGAAAATCATTGCAACCCGAACTCGTTTGCATCTGGAACTTAGCAAACTTGGATTTAAAGTTACTCCAAGCGAAGCGAATTTTCTCTGGTGTACCCACGAAAAACACTCCCCCGATTTTTTATACTTAGAGCTTAAGAAAGCCAACATTCTTGTACGGTTGATGAAGTACCCGGGCCACGAGGGCATACGAATCACTATTGGCAGTGATCCGGAAATCGATCTTTTGCTCCAAACCCTTCAGAAACTCGTTTAATCTGCACCAGGCTGTAATTTCAACTCTTTTGCAGCTTTCGTCCCATTGAGCGGCGGATGTAAATCCGCTGGTGCTGGCCCTGTGCGTTTTTCACCTGCTTTTTTACTTTCTCTTTCCCCCAACTCCCAACCCTCTT